>CABRZJ010000012.1:0-34483 GCA_902475425.1 uncultured Collinsella sp. | reverse complement strand
CAACCGAAAAGGAGGCGCGTGTCCCCGTTGCACGCGCAGTATATCGTCGTATCCAACTTGCATATTATGACGAGGACACCGAAGCTGATCCGCAAACGATACCTCTCGTAAACGTTTTACTTAATGCAAACGCAGTAACGAACGCAAACATCATTCTGAACGCAAACGCAATGGCAAACGCAAACGCGAATGCTCAAAACAACGCCAACCTTAAGTACGACGTCAACACAATGGGCTATGGATCAGCTATTTTTATGAACAAACCTGATGTTGTTGAACTATCGGAATCGTACAAACAAACTTCTGTTTTCAGGAAATTTGATCAAGAGGGCTTGAGTGCGGCGAGGCAAGCAGCCGTGCTTAAAACAGCAATCAAGAATTCCAGCTCCAATACCATCAACCCCGAAGGGGCTTCCAATGGGGTCGCCCGCGGGTCTTATCGCTCCGTCGAATTCGAAGTTACTTACTCCGAGAACGAAGGCACCTTGGTAATCACCGACGCCCGTTTGCTCGCGGCATGATTTCCGAAAGCTCGCAGCACGTGCTGTTCCGCAGACCTCGAATGCTGACATTTATAACAACATATAGATGTGGCGCTGTGTGTGATCATTGTCTGATGAGCTGCACTCCGAACAACAGTGACAGGCTTACTCTTCCCCAAATGCGGCAATTCATCGATAGCTTCGCCGAAGTATGCGTCGGAAGTGGTGTTGTTGTGTTTACGGGCGGAGAATGCACCCTTCTTGGCGAAGACCTTCTCGAGGCCATCGCATATGCGAATTCTTTAGGACTCTTTACTCGAATTGTAACGAATGCGTGGTGGGCGAAAAGCGAAAGAGACGCAGAAACGCTCCTCAACGAATTGAAGTCATGTGGCCTTGACGAAATCAATATCAGCTGCGACGACTTTCATGCGGAATATATACCCCTCGAGAATGTGCGCAACCTTTGGAACTCAGCAAAAACAATGGGCTTTCAAACTCTCGGCATTGCGGTCTGCAGAGATAACAACAGTACAATCAGCCCGGCATACCTGTGCAAGTACCTTAATGAAGACATTCCACTCCTGCATCAGCTCGACGATAATACCCAGACTCCCCGCGCGCCAGCCCGCTTCATCACGGATTCAGGCATCACGCGAATTGGGCGCGCACGAAATCTCAGTCTCAACCAAAATGCGCGACCGCAGGCACGTCTCTTAGCGTCACACTGTTCCGACTGCGGCCAAGACTTCGTTATTTCCCCAAACTGCCATCTTTCACCCTGCTGCGGAATAAATGCAGAGGGAACTTGGCTTTTCGATCTTGGCAAAATCAATCTGACGGATGACATTAATGAACTGCAGCTGCTCCTACTTAATTACATACAATACATAGGACCAGGAGGACTGCTGAAGCACTTGCGCACGAGCGGAGGCCTTTCTTCATTTGGGCGCTCAAGCTACCTCTCTCAATGCGAGATTTGCGAAGACATCGCCCTCTCGAAAGAGGCACAGACCTGTCTTGCAAAGCTGGCTCCTAAACTGGCAGCCGACTTGATTGTCGAGACTAAATTCGAGACTACCTTTATCGGAAATGGGTCTGATATACATGATTGAAGTGCTACCCTCTTTAAATTCGCTCTCGAGTAATCCACTCCGTAGATTGGACACTCTTGGAGTAACAGATTTTTTAGACACACTTGACATATCTATAGATCCTTTTGAATGCGCGCATCGCATCTGGGATCAACTTGACAGGGAGCATCAAGAGCTCGTCTCCTTCCTGATGCTAGGTGGAGAGATTGATCTCGATTCAGAAGTGGCAAAAAGAAGACTGCTGAAAGGCACTGTTGAAACCATAGCCTCACTCGGGCTGCTAAGCGAGCACAATGGCAATGCCTCCCTTTCCGGTTTATCTCTAATCCGATATCATGGCATCTGGCTTTTTGCCGATGCGCCATCACCCTCGCCTTTACTATATTTTGGCTCTGATTCAATTGGGCTCGCTCGTCGGCTAAGCCCATCCCCCGGAAAGAATGCCTTAGACCTCTGCTCTGGACCAGGCATCCAGGCACTCATACTGGCAAAATCTGGAATGCACGTCACAGCGATAGATATCAATCCAATCGCCTCAGAAATCTGCCAACTAAACGCACTGGTCAATGGTATTAGCGAAGATTTAACTATTCTAACCGGAAGTCTCTACAACGCACTAAACAATATCGAAAGCGCTTGCAGCTATGAGCTCATTACGGTGAATCCTCCTTTGCTGCCAATCCCAGAAGACGTACCGTACCCCTTCGTTGGCGATGGCGGTCCAGATGGCCTCATCATCACAAGCAAGGTTATTCGAGGTGCAGGAGATAAACTCACTGATAGCGGATATCTCTCTGCAATTGGAATGATTGGCCTTGGAACCAACAATCAATCAGCATTTGAACGAATACAGAACGATTTGTTGCAAGCTGGCCTCAATGGTGTCTTGACAATAATCTCAAGCTTTAACCTCGGACCCCAATCTGGCTGGATCGACGGTATCGCATGCACATCTGTTGCACATGCTCCAGGAAAATATTCCAGCAAAGAGGAGGCTGTAAAAGAGATATCGCGCGCATACAAAAAAATCCACTACGACCGCGTCTGCACCTATCACTTGAAGGCGTGGAGGGAGAGACAGCCCTTTCAAAATCCCATCCTAACGATTCAAGACTGCTCCGCAGATGGCAACCCACTTGGCCCCTGGATCCTCTAAAGCATCCGTCATACGAAAGCAGGTCAATAGGCTGCGCGCCACTCTCTGATGACGCGCAGCCTATCTCATTTCCCCCGCGCTTTACCGAGCCCGACTCACACCTCATAGTTGGCACCGGTTTTCAAAATGCAAGATTCCGCATACAAAATCACTTCTTCTGTCTAGGTGGCAGACCTACGATTTTTGTAGTAGAAAGTTCCTCTCAATGCCTTCAATCTATTTCGAGATTGAGAAGAACTTGCATCGGGTTTCATAGAAGCGATATAGATGATACGTTTTGTCCTATCCATATTCCGACATACATCAGGATGCCTCGTCTTTATCGTCATTTCAATAGTCGGCTTGGCCCTTTCCCACATTGCCCCCTTTTTGAACGGTAAATTAATTGACTTCCCGCACGTGGACCTCGTGGACAGGCCCCCTTGTGTAGCTGCACCCGAGGCGCCTCCCCGTCGCCCTCCAGCGCCGGGGTTCCCCTCCATCACGAAGAGGTAATCCCCGTCCGGCCTCGCCGTCTCTGCAACGCCGAGCCTCCCGAGCGACTCGAGGAGGGCGGGCTCGTCCCAGGAGAGTTGACAATACTATAGAGACACGTCCCAAATTAGCTACTCAGTAGTTACTGCTGCTACGCGCGGCGAGCGGCGCGGCGGGCCCTTGATTCTTGGATCTCCTCCAGATGAGCAATAATCTCGGAGGCGCTCTCCTCGATCGCCTTGCCGTCGGTGCGCACCACAAAGCAACCCAGGCGCTTCATGAGCGCACGGGCTTCCTCGAGCTCGCTGCGCACGCTCTCGGGCGCGGCGTAGGAGCCGGCGACGGCACGCGCATAGTCATCGCCCAGACGGCTATCGCGAATCTCGGAGATCACATCGACGGTCGAAATCAGACCGAATAGGCGCATCGGGTCGACCTCGTAAATCGACTTGGGCGGCTCCATACCGTGCGCCAGCGGAACGTTGGCGACCTTGTAGCCCTGGTAGGCCAAATACATCGAAAGCGGCGTCTTGGATGTACGCGACACACCCAGCAGCACGATATCGGCACCCGAAAGATCATCGCAGCCACGTCCGTCATCGTGCTCGACGAAATACTCCATGGCCTCAATGCGATGGAAGTACCGGTCGTCTGTCTTATGGATTACGCCGGCCACGCCTTTGGGCGGCACGCCGATAAGCGACGACAGCACGGCAAGCGTCGGGCCGATCAGGTCGACCGAGCGAATATGCAGCATGCCCAGATAGTCGAGCACGCGGGCACGCAATGCGGGATCGACGATGGTATGGAACACGGCAATGTCGCGGTGGTCCGCATCGACGCGCTGACCCACAAACGACTTGACCTGCTCCACCGAGGTCACCTTGGGCAGGCGCAATACACGAAAAGCCCCTTCATCAAATTGCCCGGACGCCGCAAGCACCACCTCGCAAGCGGTATCGCCGAGCGAGTCGGAGATAACGATAACGGTGGGACGAGCGGTGACCGGGCAATCCATGCGGGGCTCCTTTTGCGCTTACGCGCAGGCTAGCTTACTTTTTGCGGGCAAGCTCACCGATGTTGGCGATGCCGGAGAAAACGGCCTCGAAGCGGTTGAGCAGCTTAAGGCGATTATCGCGGAGCTGCTCGTCCTTGTCCATGACCATAACCTCGTCGAAGAAACGGTCGATGGGCGCGCGCAGGGCGGCCAGAGCGGCAAACGCGGCCGGGTAATCCTCGGCAGCGAGAGCGGCGTCGACGGCGGTCTGAGCGGCCTCGGAGGCATCGGCAAGCGCAAGCTCGACCTCGCCCATCAGGCTGCGGTCGTACTCCGTGCCCAGCTCGAGCTTGGAGATATGCGCGGCACGGGCATAGGCGGTCGCCAGGTTGTCGAAGGTCTCGGCGTCGTTCTTGCGGGCCTCGTCGAGGGCGGCGCAGCGGGCGAAGAAGACGGACGGGGCGATAATGTGCACCGCGGAGACGGCGGCAACGGTATCGGCCGGGATCTTCTCGTCGCGGGCCATGCTCACCAGACGGCCGTGGAAGAAGTCGCGAACCTGCTGGGCGACCTCGGCGGCGTCAAACGCAATGCCCTGCTCGGTATAGAGCTCAAGGGCGAAGTCGATGAGCGACGTGGGGTCGATCGGCAGACGATCGCGCAGGATGTTGATGATGCCGATGGCGGCACGACGCAACGCGTAGGGGTCGGAGGAGCCGGTCGGAGGCTCGCCGATAGCAAAGATACCAGCAATGGTATCGAGCTTGTCGGCGCAGGCCACGATGCATCCGGCGGTACCCTCGGGCAGCTCGTCGCCGGCAAAGCGGGGACGATAGTGATCGCGAATGGCGTGGGCGACCTCGTCGTTCTCCCCCATCGCGCAGGCGTAGTAACCACCCATCACGCCCTGCTGGCTCGTAAATTCGACGACGGCGTTGGACACCAGGTCGGCCTTGCACAGGTGCGCGGCGCGGCCGGCATCGGCGGCCAGGTGAGCACCGAGATGGGCCTCGCGGGCAATGGCAAGCGCGAGCTGCTCAATGCGCTCGGACTTGGCGAGCACGCTGCCGAGCTTCTCCTGGAAGGCGACCTTGGCCAGACGCTCACGGAACTCGTCGAGGGAGATTTTCAGGTCCTCCTCGTAGAAGAACTTGGCGTCGTCCAGGCGGGCGCGCACGACGCGCTCGTTGCCGTCGATCACGCGCTCGGCGTTCTCGGGCTTGCTGTTCGAGACGATCACGAACTCACGCGTCAGCTTGCCCTCACCATCATAGATCGGGAAGTAGCGCTGGTTGGTGAGCATGGACTCGCAAATGATCTCGTGCGGAACCTTGAGGAACTCCTCATCGAAGGTGCCGACGAGCACCGTCGGCCACTCGCAGAGGTTGATGACCTCCTCGAAGACCTTCTTGGGCGTATCGACGTGGCAGCCGGGACGGGCGGCCTCGACCTCGGCGATACCGGCGAGGATGGCCTCGCGACGGCGCTCGGCGGAAAGCACGCCGGCGTCCTCGAGCACCTGCTCGTAGACGGCGGGGGTGGCGACCACGTGGTCACCGGGGCCCAGGACGCGATGGCCGCGCGTGGTGTTGCCGCTCGTCACGTCGGCAAACGACACGGGCACAACATCCTCGCCCAGAAGGCAGCAGATCCAGCGGACCGGACGCACGAACGTGGCATGCTCATGACCCCAGCGTTGGGAGCGGTAGTTGGGCCACTGCAGGCCGGCGATGGTCTTCTCGCACAGGGCCGTCAGGATCGGGGTAGCCGGGGCAGAAGGAATGTTCTTCTCGGCAAAGACGTACTCGCGACCGTCGGTGTCCTCGCGACGGACCAGGTCCTCGGCAGCCACACCGCACTTGCGGGCGAAGCCCTGGGCGGCCTTGGTAGCGTTACCGTCGGCATCAAAGGCGATGTTGGCCGCGGGGCCACGCTTGACCTCGTGAACCTCATCGGTCGCGGTGGCGACGTCGGCAACGAGCGCAGCCAGGCGACGCGGGCTCGAGATCACGCGGACCTCGCCGTGGGCCAGACCTGCCTCGTCGAGACCCTTGGCGATCATGGTGCCAAGCTGCTTGACGGCATTGTTCAGCGGTGCAGAGGGCATTTCCTCCGTACCGATCTCAAACAGGAAATCCTTAGCGTCTGCCATGGCTTACGCCACCTCGCCTTCCTGATCGGCATTCTCGTTGATTCCGGCGACCTCGGCCATATAGGCCTCGCAGCACGCCTTGGCGACGGCGCGGACGCGCAGGATGTAGTTGGCGCGCTCGACTGCGGACAGCGCACCGCGGGCATCGAGCAGGTTGAAGGCATGGCTGCACTTCATGACGCAGTCATATGCCGGCAGCGGCAGCTTGCGCTCCAGGCAGGAGTGGCACTCGGCCTCGTAGTCGTCAAACTTCTGACGCATCATCTCGACGTTGGCAACCTCAAAGTTGTAAGCGCTGAACTCGCGCTCGTTCTCCAGGAACACGTCGCCGTAGGTCATGGGCGTGCCGTCGGGCAGGTAGCTCCACACCAGGTCGTAGACCGAGTTGACGCCCTGGGCGTACATGGCGATGCGCTCCAGGCCATAGGTGATCTCGACGGGCACGGGGTCGACCTCGATGCCGCCCACCTGCTGGAAGTACGTAAACTGCGTGACCTCCATGCCATTAAGCCAGACCTCCCAGCCAAGGCCCCAAGCGCCGAGCGTCGGGCTCTCCCAGTCGTCCTCGACAAAGCGGACGTCATGGTCATTGGGGTCCAGGCCAATGGCGGCCAGCGAACCCAGGTAGAGCTCCTGGGCGTTGACCGGCGAGGGCTTGATGAGCACCTGGAACTGATAGTAGTGCTGCATGCGGTTGGGGTTCTCGCCGTAGCGGCCGTCGGCGGGACGGCGGCAGGGCTGCGCATAGCAGGTGCGCCACTCGGCGGGACCGAGCGAGCGCAGCGTGGTCGCGGTATGGAAGGTACCGGCACCGACCTCGGAGTCATAGGGCTGCATAATGACGCAGCCCTGCTCGCCCCAGTACTGCTGGAGGCGCAGGATGATGTCTTGGAAGGAAAGCGATGAAGCGTTCATGCCTCTAATATCCCCTCGTCGAAACGATTACACGGTTAGGTACTGTACTATAGCGGTTTTTAATCGATAGCGCCGATACGGTTGAGCGGCCAGTAGCGCACAAGCGCCACGGCGATCAAGTCGGAGCGGTCGACCGGGCCAAAGTAGCGGGAGTCAGCAGAGTTCTCGCGGTTGTCGCCCATCACCCACACACAGTCGTCAGGGACGGTGTAGGGATAGCTCACCTGAGCGCCGGGGGCTTGGACCGAAAGCGGCCAGCTCATGCCAGTCGTATAGTCCTCGTCGAGCGCCTGGTCATCGACGATGATCTTGCCGTCCTGCAAGTCGACCGTCTGGCCGGCCGTGGCGATGACGCGCTTTACCAGCACGTCATGCTCGGACGTGGCATCGGGGTTGTGGAACACCACAATATCGCCCTGTTTGACAGGCTGGCCGAGCTCAAGCGTTACCTTCTGCGCCAGGATCTGGTCGCCAATCTCGATCGTGGACTCCATGGAGCCGGTGGGCACCACAAAGGGCTCGACCACAAACGTGCGAATCAAGAAGGTGGCGACCAGCGCAATCGCAACGATTACGATCCACTCAAAGGCGCCCCTCAGGGCAGAATGCTGCGATGGAACCATTCTCACTCCTCGCTCTGCGGATACGACGCGTCCAGGATCTCTTGCGCATATGCACGCTCCTCGGGCGTAAGCCGCGCCGTCTCGATCAGGTCGGGACGCCAGCGGCAGGTGCGCTCGATGGCATTCTTGCGGCGCCAGGCATCGACCTTGGCGTGATCACCGCTCACGAGCACTGGAGGCACGCCCTCGCCGTTGAACTCGGCAGGACGGGTGTACTGCGCGTACTCGAGCAGACCACCGTCCTCGGCAGTCGAGAATGACTCGTCCACGTTGCTCATCTCGTCACCAAGGGCGCCGGGAATCAGGCGTACGACGGCATCGGCAACGACCATAGCGGGAAGCTCGCCGCCCGTGAGCACGTAATCGCCGATCGACAGGCGCTCGTCGGCATACGCATAGGCACGCTCATCGACACCCTCGTAGCGACTGCACACAAACAGCAGGCGCTCGCTTTTGAGCAGGCGCTCGGCCACATGCTGTGTAAAGGGCTCGCCACAGGGGGTAAAAAACACCACGGTGGGCTTAGGACCCTCGGAGCTAATAGCCTCGATGGCCTCGGCAATAGGCTCGACCTTCATGAGCATGCCCTGCCCGCCGCCGTACGGCTCGTCATCGACGGTACGATGGCGGTCGTGCGTCCAGTCGCGCAGGTTATACGCCTTAAAATCAAAAAGGCCGGCCTTGCGGGCGCGGCCCAAGATCGATGTGGACATGACGGGCTCAAACATCTCGGGAAAGACCGAAAGGGTCTCGATCAGCATGTTGTCCTCCCTACTTGTCCATATCGATCAGGCCGTCCATAACGTGGACGGAAATTGTTCCTGTGTCGGGAAGATCGAGCACGACCTGCTCGATCACGGGAATCAGCACCTCGCCGTACCGATCACCCTCGACAACCCAAACATCGTTGGCGGGCGTCGACATGATCTCGACGATCGTACCGAGCGAACCGAAGCGCTCGTCGACCACCTCGCGACCCATCAGGTCGGTATAGGCAGCGTCGAGCGAATCGAGCTCAAAGTCGTCACGATTTGCCAGCACGTAGCATCCCGTGATGCCCTCGGCGGCCGTCAAGTCGTCAATGCCCTCAAACGAGACCAGATCGCCATCGCCCGTATCGGTGACGGACACGACCGTGCAAAAGCGGTCGCGCTTGAGCGCCGGCGGCGTCAGGGCGACGCGCATACCCGGCTCTAATACAGAAGGAAGCCCCCGCAGCGGCTGCGCGAGGACCTCCCCCTTCCTTCCGTGCGGCTTGACCACACGGGCGATGTTTTTGTACTGGGACCTCAAGGTCCTAGCCCAGAACCTCTACCTCGACAGCAGTGTCGAGGCGAGCGGCCAGTGCACGGGCGAGCGTGCGAATGGCCTTGATGGTACGGCCACGACGGCCGATGACCTTAGCGACATCATCCTCGGCGACCGAAACCTCAATCGTAGAGGCGTCGTCACCATCGATGACCTCAAGGCTCACGGAATCCGGGTCGTCGACGATCTGAACAACGAGATATTCGACGAGATCGGCGATGCGATCTGAGAGCATTGCCTCACCCTCGAGCTGTGCAGCGTCAACCTCAGGCACGATTTACTCCTCGGCACCCTCAGCGGCCTCAGCGGCAGCCTTAGCGGCCTCGGCCTCTTTGGCGAGCTGCTTCTTGGACTTCTTGACGACGGTCTCGGTCTTCTCGCCCTCGTTGGCGGCCTTGACCAGAGCGGCGACGGCGTCGGTGAGCTGAGCGCCCTTTGACTGCCAGTCGGCGATCTTCTCGAGGTCGAGGTTGATGGTCTTGGGGGCGGTCATCGGGTTGTAGCGGCCAACCTCCTCGATGATACGACCGTCACGCGGGGCGCGGGAATCGGCGACGACGACACGGTAGTACGGACGCTTCTTAGCGCCGTGACGAGCAAGGCGAATCTTGACTGCCAAAGGAAACTCCTCCAACCAAGCAGCTTTAGGCTGCAACTACAAACAAACAGTTGAACATAATACGCCATCGACGCGGGCAGGTGAAGTCCGTGAGACCAACTTCTTCGGTGTAGTCGAGGGCAAATCCATATCTTAGACAAGAATTCGGGATTTGCAAGCACATACACGCACCCCACATGAGCTGCGCGGTATACTCATGACATGGAAAGACGCGAACATACATACGGTTATGAGGATGCCATGGGCGTCACGCCGCCTCCCTGGACGGGTCCGGCGGTGGGCCTGATGGACCTCGATGCGTTTTTTGCGAGCGTGGAGATGCTCGACCATCCCGAATGGCGCGGAAAGCCGCTCATCGTGGGTGGCAATGCCGATTCGCGTGGCGTCGTGTCCACGTGTTCGTATGAGGCGCGTCGCTTTGGCGTGCACTCTGCCATGGCCTCGGCCGAGGCGCGGCGCTTGTGCCCGCAAGCCATTTGGACGCACGGGCACTTTGATCGCTACCGCGAGGTGAGCGCGCAGGTCATGGCGATTCTCGCCGACGAGACCCCGCGCGTTGAGCGCGTATCCATCGACGAAGCCTTTATCGATATCACACCGGGTCGCTTTGCGCCCGAAGACCCGCTGCTGGTTGCGCGGCGTATAAGCGACCGCGTGGCAGCGCTGGGAGTGACGTGCTCCATTGGCGTGGGCTGCAACAAGACGGTCGCAAAGATCGCAAGCGAGCGGGATAAGCCGTTTGGGCTGACCATCGTGCGCCCCGGAACCGAGCAGCGCTTTTTGGCCGCGCTGCCGGTATCTGCCATGAGCGGCATCGGGCGCTCGGCCGAGGAGCGACTGCGCCGCATGCGCATCTACACCCTCGGCGAGCTATCACGTGCACCGGAATCCACCTTGGCCTCTATTTTTGGCGTCAACGGCGAACGCATGCGCCAGCGTGCGCTGGGACTCGAAATCTCCGAAGTCACGAGTCTCGATGAGGAGCGTGAGGTCAAGTCGGTCAGTAATGAACGCACCTTTGCGAAAGATTTGACTGAGCGTGGGGATATTGAGGCGGCGATTGCGCTGCTGGGTGAGTCGGTGGGACGCCGTCTGCGCCGTCAGGGGCTGACGGGTGCCACGGTAACGCTCAAGCTCAAGTATTCGTATGGAAGCGGGCGTACGGCACAGCGCCGGCTGCCTCATCCAACCGACGATGAGAACATCTTCGTGGCGGTTGCACTCGAACTGCTCGACAACATCTGGCAAGAAGGCATGCATGTTCGCTTAGCCGGCATCGGCATGAGCGACTTCGACCACCAAGGCGGCATCCAGACTGACCTGTTCTGCGAGATCGATGACCGCGGAGCCCAATCCAGCGACCGCCGCGACCTCTCCGTCGCCATCGACGCCGTCCGAGACAAATTCGGCGACACCGCCCTTTCCTTCGGCCGCCAATCCCGTTTCAACGATTAACCGCCTTTGGGCAAAAAGAAAGCGGGGCAGGTGCGGAAAACCGCAACTGCCCGGCGATATGCGTGAGGGTAGCTAACCCCGTCTCAAATGAGCTACTAGAGGAGGTTGAGGGGGAGCTGGGGGGCGTCTCCCCAGAGTTTCTCGAGGCGGTAGAAGTCGCGGGCTTCGGGAGTGAAGACGTGGACGACAACCGAACCATAGTCCATGAGCATCCAGGTCTTCTGCTCGCGACCCTCGATGGAGAACGGGTGCTCGCCGCAAGCCTCGGCGACCTTCTCCTCGATCTCGTCGACGATAGAATCGACCTGGCGGTTGTTGGTACCGGTGGCAAGCACAAAGTAGTCGCATACGTCGGAAAGCTCGGTCAGGTCGAGCACCTGCACGTCCTCGCCCTTCTTGTCGTAGGCGGCCTGCGCGGCGGCGCGGGCGACATCCTCGGCGGCGACACCGCTCGCGGACAGCGAGGCGGCGGTGCGGTCGGACGTGGCAACGAAACTCTTGTGCTCCACACCTTCAAGAATCTGCTCGTCAGTCATGGTCTCGTCGGCCATGGAATACCTCTTTCTAGACACACCCGAGCTAGCGCAGCTGGGCGTAATGGTTGTAAATCGTAATAGCCGTGGGATAAAGATAGCGCCCGGACTGGATCACATAGACCAGACCCTGCGCAAAACAGGAGAAGAACAACTCGTCGAGCGAGGACTTCCCCACCATCTTGCGCAGCGCATGGGCATAGTCGCCGTGGCGGTTGGGCTCGATGGCATCTGCCACAAAGACCACCATATCGAGCGGCGTCATGTCGCAGGCACCCACGGTGTGACGGTCGACAGCCTGGAAAACGGCCGGTGACAGCTCGGGAAAAAGCTGCGGAAGCTCATAGGCGGCAACAGGGCCATGCAAAAGCGGCGTCGCGGCGGAAGGAGAGCCGGCAACCTTGATGCCATAGTGAAGCGCGCGGGCCACGAGCTCGTCATCGGAAAGCACCTTGTCCCAGTCGTGAATTAAGCCGGCGGCAGCGGCATCAAAGCGGTCAACGCCGTAGACCTCGGCCAGATGAAGTGCGGTCTCGGCAACACCCAGCGAATGCACATAGCGCTTGCGCTTATCTTTCATGCGAACATCGAGCAGCTCTTGAATGCGCTTGAGCAGCGCGCGCTCATCGCCCTCAAACTGATCCTCTACCGACAACGTAGCCCCCATCACTCAAAATCTTCTTGACCCAGATCGACATACAAACTGCGCTTGCGAATGTAGCCGAGCACAGACTCGCTCGTAAGATAGCGCACGCTCATGCCGCGGGCAACTCGCTTACGAATGTTCGTCGAGCTGATCGCCAGCGCCGGAATCTGAATATAGCGCACATCGAACGGCAGCCCCGACTCTTTGATTCGGGCACGCGCCGTATCGATATCAAAACCCGGTCGCGTCGCCGCAATAAAGGTAGCAAGCTCAGCAATTCGCTCGGCATCATGCCAGGTCACAATATCGATAATCGCATCGGCGCCCGTAATAAAGTAGAGCTTTACCTGCGGCGGGTAAAAGTCGCGAAGGGCATGAAGCGTATCGGCAGTATAGGTCACGCCCGGACGGTCGATCTCGAAACGGCTCGCCAAAAAAGCCGGATTCGCGGCGGTGGCGAGAACCGTCATGGCATAACGGTCCTCAGCAGGCGTCACCGGTTTGTCGAGTTTAAAGGCAGGAGAGCCGGCCGGCATAAAGAGCACAGCGTCCAAGTCGAGCGACTCGCGCGCCTGCTCGGCAGTCACCAAGTGCCCGTAATGAATCGGGTCGAAGGTGCCGCCCATAATGCCAAGCCGAAACTCTTTGCCCTCTTTTATGGGCAGCTCGGGCAAACCGATTCCACCGCGCAGCGACATGGCTTACTCGCCCTCCGAGGTCTCGGCATCGTCCGCGGCATCCGCCGCATCGACAACCTCGACGCCCTCATCCGGAGCATCGGTCACGTCAAGGGCCTCAACGGCAACGTCCTCGCCAGCGTCCTCGAGCTCCTCGTACTCCGAGAAGTCCTCGGCGCCCTCAAAGTCAAAGGCGCGCTGGCAAATGCGGACCTCGTCGCCCGCACGGCAGCCGGCCTTCTCGAGCGCGTCGTCAACACCCATGCGCGCAAACTTGTGCTGCAGGTAGATGACGGCTTCCTCGTTTTCCCAGTCGGTCTGGATAACCATGCGCTCGATGGCGCGACCGACCACGCGGAAGGCACCGGGCTCTTCCTGAACAATGCGGAAACGCTTCTCGCGCTGCAGGCGACGGCGCTCCCACTCCTCGTCGCGAAGATCGACCGGCTCATCGGAGACCGCCAGCTCGGCGCGCAGCTTAGCCACCTGCTCGCCCACGGCAAGCATCAGCGTGTTGAGGCCGGCGCCCGTCACGGCGGACACGGCAAAGAACATATGTCCATCGTCGAGCGCGGCGCGCTTAAGGTCGGCAATCTTGTCGGCCGTGCCCGGCGCATCGCACTTGTTGGCGACGACGATCTGCGGACGCTCCGAAAGCTCGGCGCCATACTGCTCGAGCTCACGGTTGATGATGCGGTAATCCTCAACCGGGTCGCGATCCTCAAAACCGCCCGTCATGTCGACGACATGCATGATCAGCGCCGTACGCTCGATGTGGCGCAGGAACTGGTGGCCCAGGCCCTTGCCCTCGCTCGCGCCCTCGATCAAACCAGGAACGTCGGCAACGACGTAAGAATACTCACCGGCACGCACCATGCCGAGGTTCGGCACGAGCGTGGTAAACGGATAGTCGGCGATCTTAGGACGGGCGGCACTCATGCGCGCGATGAGCGAAGACTTACCCACCGAGGGAAAGCCCACGAGCGCGGCATCGGCCATAAGCTTCATCTCGAGCTCAATCCAATGCTCCTCGGCCGGTTCGCCCAGCTGAGCGAACGCGGGCGCGCGGCGCACCGACGTCACAAAGTGCGTGTTGCCCAGGCCACCGGCACCGCCGGGCGCCACGACAACGCGCTCGCCATCATGCACCAGATCGGCAATCTCGAACATCGGGGTCTGCGTCTCGGGGTCGAGCTCACGCACCACGGTGCCCATGGGAACCTTCAGGATCAGGTCCTCGCCGCTCTTACCGTTACGACGGGCACCCTGCCCATGCGTGCCGCGCTCGGCGCGGAAGTGATGCTTAAAGCGGTAATCGATCAACGAAGACAGCTGAGCATCGGCCTGGATGACGACATTGCCGCCACGACCGCCGTCGCCGCCATCGGGGCCGCCCTTGGGGACAAATGCCTCGCGCCTAAACGACATGCATCCGGCTCCGCCGTCGCCGCCGCACACGTTAATGCGGCTGATATCGGTGAACTGTGACAACAGAATCGCCTCCTACAAAAAGAGGGAGACCCTTGAATCCTAAAACTCAAGTGCCTCCCACATATGTGCTCTATGAAGGGTGAATTACGCGTTCGCGAGCGGGCGTACGCTGACCCTGTGCTTGATACCCTTGTGGAACTCAACGGTACCGTCGACCAGCGCGAACAGCGTGTCGTCCTTGCCACGGCCAACGTTCTCACCCGGGTGGATGTGAGTGCCGTGCTGACGGACGAGAATCGTGCCCGTGGTTACCGTCTGGCCGGCATAGCGCTTCGTGCCAAGGCGCTGACCGCGGGAGTCACGGCCATTACGGGAGGAACCGAGTCCTTTTTTGTGTGCCATTGTGTATACCTACTCTTTCGTTACGAGTGTAATCTACTCGGCGACGGGAGCCTCGGCAACAGCCTCGGCCTCTGCCTTGACAGCCTTCTTGGCGCGGGACGTAGCCTGGACCTTCACGATCTTCAGCTTGGTGAGCTGCTGACGGTGACCCTTCAGACGACGATAGCGCTTACGCTTGTGGAACTTGAAGACCAGCTGCTTCTCGCCCTTGAACTGCTCAACGATCTGAGCGGTAACCTTGGCCTTGGCCAGCTTGTCGGGATCGGTGACGATCTTCTTACCATCGTTGAGGAAGATGACCGGCAGGGTGACCTTGTCGCCCTCATTGCCCTCGATCTTCTCGACGGTGATGACATCGTCGGTGGCGACCTTGTACTGCTTGCCGCCCGTGTTAACGATTGCGTACATGTTTACTTGCCCTTCATGCATCAGTTAGTGCAACAGCCGAATATAGTAGCAGGCGAAAATACCCCCGTCAACGAGTATGTGGAGCAAATCCACAAGTTCGCACAGGTATGGGGCTGACGAGTCGGCCCTCGTCGTCCTCGCATGCTTGATTCTGACGCTCGACATCGTAGGAGCAGATGGTCACGAGGTCTTGCATACCGGTGGAAACAATAGGTGCATCCACGCCCGGGGTCAAGCCCTGCAACAAAACATCAGCAGCGGAAAGCAAAATTTCCGGACGCATGGAGCCCTCGTTGTCGGCATGGGTGTCGAGCATGAGCACCAAATGGTCAGGGCGCTCCCCCGCCGTGAGCTCATAGCCCACGAGCGTGTGATCCAAATCCAAGCGCTTGCTCTTTTTGCCGCGCGCGTAGTCGATGCCATGGTCCGCGCGCAGCGTGTCGATCGCACGACGCACCTCGTCGGCGCTTACGGGCGCCTCGGGATCCAAGTGCAGGTCGATGCGATACGACAGACGCGTGAGCTGCGCCGTCAACGCCGGCGTGCGCACGTCGATGTACGCCGCCTCGATGGGCGCCAGATCGGCCGGAGACGCCGCAGTCAGGCGCCCAAACGCCTCGTCGAGCGCCACGAACTCGGTCATAAACAGGTCATACCACTCGCAGATCGACGACGTACCCACCGGTAGCGCCGAAGAGAAGCCCACTCGCATGTGCGGAGAGAAGCCCTGCGTGACGGCATAGGGAAGTCCCGCACGGCGCACGATGCGCTCAATGGTATGGATTACTTCGAGATGGCCCAGGTACTTAAGGCGATCGCGCTTGCCATAGCGAACACGAAGTCTAAAGAGCGTGGGGTTGTCGGTCAGGCGCTCACTCATGCGCGATCACCCATCAATACATTCTTGGCGTGAAGCGTGGGGCAGATTCCGCAGCCGGTGCACGACGTGCGGGTGCAGTCGGGAGTCGTGACACCCTCGAGCGAGCGACGGTACTCGCGCTCGAGGAAGCCGCGCGTGCAGCCGGGGCTCACATGCTCCCACGGCAGACGCCAGTCCAACTCGTAGGGCAGGTGCACGAGCTCATTGAGGTCGATGCCGTTTTTGGCAGCAGCCTCCTTCCAGTTATCGAGCGAGAAATGCTCTACCCAGGCGTCAAAGCGAGACCCCGAGCGCCAAGCATCGATGATGACGGGCGTCATGTCACGACCGGCGCGGGAGAGCGCGGCCTCGATGAGCGAGGTCTCGGCATCGTGGTAATGCACGCGGACGGCACGGTTGCGAACGCTCGTGATGAGCAGCTTCTGGCGACGCTTGACGTCGTCGTAGTCGAGCTGCGGGCACCACTGGAACGGCGTGGCAGCCTTGGGGATAAAGACCGAAACCGAGATGGACACCGAGATCGAGCCGCGACGAGCCTTGGGCACCACGGAACGACCGAGCTCCAGCACGTGATCGGCCAGATTGGCGATGGCCACGATGTCCTCGTCGCGCTCGCCGGGAAGGCCCATCATAAAGTAGAGCTTCATGCGGTTCCAGCCGGCCTCGAAGGCCGCCTTGGCCGCACGGTCCAGGTCCTCCTCGGTCACGTTCTTGTTAATGATGTCGCGCATGCGTTGGCTGCCGGCCTCGGGCGCGAACGTCAGGCCGCCCTTCTTTTCGCCGGCGACCGACTCGGCCATATCCACGCCAAACGAATCCAGGCGCTGCGACGGAATAGACACGCGAATACCCGTATCCTCCAGGCGACGGTTGAGCCTGCCGAGCACGTCACGAATGCAGGAGTGGTCGGTCGTGGAGAGCGAGGTCAGCGACACCTCGTCATAGCCGGTCTTTTCCAGACCCTGAATCACCGACGAGACGATCTGGTCGGCCGAGCGCTCGCGTACCGGGCGATACGTCATGCCGGCCTGGCAAAAACGACAGCCGCGGGCGCAGCCGCGCAGGATCTCGATAGACAGGCGGTCGTGGACCAGCTGCGCATAGGGTACGCACGACTGCGACAGCGGATTCGTGGCGCCGAAATCCTCGACGACGCGTTTGTAGACCACGGTCGGCGCATCCTTGCCCTCACGCGGCACGGTGTAGCCATGCGGCGAGCAGGGCTCGTCGTGACGAACCTCATAGAGCGACGGCACGTAGTTGCCGGTAATGGATGCAAGCTGCTCAACAATCTGCGCGCGCGGGACTCCTTCGTCGCGCAGGCGGCGATGCTGCTGGCAGGTCTCGAGCAGCGATTCCTCGCCCTCGCCGATGAGGATGGCATCGAAGAAGGCCGCGTACGGCTCAGGGTTGTACACCGAGGGACCGCCGGCGATGATGATGGGGTCGTCTTCGCCTCGGTCGGCCGCTAACAGCGGAATGCCAGCGAGATCGAGTGCCTCGAGGAAGTTCGTCACCGCCATCTCGTGCGGCACATGCAGACCGACGATATCAAACGAAGCGACCGGCGCTGCACCCTCGAGCGAGAGCAGCGGAATGCCCGCCTCGCGCATGGCGTCACCCATATCGGGCCACGGCACATAGCCACGCTCGCAGGAGATGCCCTCGGCCTGGTTAAGGATGTTGTAGAGGATGGCGATGCCCTGGTTGGGCAAACCAACCTCGTACACATCCGGGTAGATCAGGCAGCAACGGTAGTCGGCATCGGGCTTGGAAAGCGTGCCCCACTCGTGATCGATATAGCGGCTCGGCTTTTCGACCTTGGCGAGCAGCGGCTCAATTAAATGAAAGCAGTCTTGATACGGAACGCGCAACGGAAAACCCCTAAGCAGCGAGATCGGATGCGTCTTGATAGGACGCCATAGGACGGGTAGCGCCCGCGACCGTGGTCACCAGATCGCGAACGCGGGAGAACGTGGCAGTGACCACCTCGTTGGCACGGCTGTAGTCGACATCGCGCTCGTAGAGCGAAACAAGCGCACGGCCCATGCCATAGGTGCCCGCGGCAGCAGTGAGCGCCTTAACGGCAAACCCAATATGCGGCGTCTGCTTGACGAGCGCGCGGGTGACCGCGCGGATCACAAGACCGCCGGCAAGCACGCCCGCGACCTCGTAGCCGCGCTCAGGCTTAATGCCGCGTCCAAAGACGGCAGCGAGCTCAAAGAGCATGCCCACCTGCGCCAGCGCCATAACGGGATAATCGGCGCCCGGCAAAAACACCAGCGCACCGGTCGCCATATTGGTGAGCGCGCACGAGGTGATGATACGATTGGCCGCCGCGATGCGCATGAAGGCAAAGTTCGCCGCAAAAGCCGTTTCCTTTTCGGTGCGATCGAGAATCCAGCGGGCAAGCGTCTCGAGCAGATACGTCTTATCGGTTGCCGCCACCACGCCGAGCATGGGCGTGGACTCCTCGATAAACGGCACCTCCACAGCGGACTCGGCAAGCACGCACACGGGCGCGCCGGCGATCACGAGCTCCTGCACGGCACTCTCCAAGCGGTCGGAACCGCACGAGAGCACCAGTACCACATCGGTATCGGTCTTTGGAGCAATTCGCTCCTCCCCCAGACGCTCGACGCGCACAATGCCCGAGGTCGTCTGCGGCACAAAGGCGTCACGCACCGTCTCGGCCAGAAAGCGCGAGGCGGACGAATCCAGATAGACCGAGACGCGCACCGGCGTATCGGAATCCTTCTTAACGGACGCGCCCATCTTAAAAGCGCGGGTCAGCTTATCTACGGGAATTTTCATAGCAAACCCCTCCAGCGGTTACGCGGCGCCCGAACGATGCCGCCATATGGATTGTACGATACCCACCGTCAGCAGCTGAATCATCATCGAAGACGAACCGAAGCTAATAAACGGTAGCGGAATACCGGTAATCGGCATCATGCCAATGCACATGCCGATGTTTTCGAAGGTCTGGAACGCCCACATGCCAACGATACCTACGCATGATAAGCGTAGGAACAGAGACTCGCACTTAAAAGCAACGCGGATCGTCGAGAAGATGAGCAGTACGTACAAGCACAGCAGCAAAAAGGAGCCGCAAAAGCCAAAGGTCTCGGACAGAAAGGCGAAGACGAAGTCGGTGTGGAACTCAGGCAGAAAGCCGCCGGCCGACTGCGTCGCATGGCCCAAACCCTTACCAAAGAAGCCACCCGAGCCAACGGCGATAAGCGACTGCTGCAGGTTGTAGGCATCGTCCGAATCGGCATTATCGGGGTCGATAAAGACCGTCAGACGGTTCATCTGATACTGCTTGATAAGCACATCGTGGCCGAGCAACGAATCAAAGACCGAATCGAGCGCCAGGACGAGGGCCACCAGGCCCACGAGCAGGGCCAGGGTCGACAGCACCCATTCGCGGCGTGCACCACTCATACAAATGACGATGGCGCCCGAAACCAGCACGACAAGGCCCGAGCCCAGGTCGCCCATGGCGACGACGGCCAAAAACGGAATGGACAACATGCCGCAGAGCTTGACGTAGTCGCGAACGGTATCGATGCGACCGTTATACTGCGAGCCAAGCGTAGCAATAAAGAAGATGGTGATGAGCTTGGCAAGCTCAACCGGCTGGAATGTCAAGCCGATACCGGGAATCTTGATCCAGCCCGTCATGCCCAGACCGCCCGTATAGGACAGACCCGGAATCTTGGGCGAGAGGATCACGATCAGGTCGATGACGAGCAACGCCGTCGAGAAATTGGAAATACCGCGCAGGTCGGAGCGCCAGACCGGCACCGCCAGCACCGTGCCGATGCCAATTCCCAGCAGATGGCGTGAGAACGAAGCATCGGCCTTAAACTGCGAAGCCGACCAGATAATGATGGCACCGTAGGCGACGAGCGCCACTGTAGCCACGAGCACACCGATATGGACCTTTTGGCGAAACGTGCCGCGCGAGGCCGAAAGTTGCTTGTTGACGCGGTCCAGGCTGCTGCGAGAGCCGGTCTTGGTTGAACGGAACAGATCCGCCGGAGAAAAATCCATCGCAACCTCCTATCGAACCGAAGAATCGCCCGAGGCCGAAGAGGTATCGGGCTCGTCATAAATCACACCGAGCACGTCGCGCACGACATGCATCGCGGTATCTGAGCCGCCGCCGCCCTGCTCCAGGACAGTAGCGATGACATACTTGGGATTATCGGCCGGTGCATAGGCGCAGAACCAAGCGTATTCGTCCTCGCCGCTTTTCTCGCCCGTGCCCGACTTGCCGTATACCTGCGGCGTCAGGGTACCAAAGTGCGCCGCCAGGGACGTCGATGCCGTGTAAATCACGTCGTGCATGCCGTTGCGAACAAGAGCCAAATCCGAATCGCTGTTGATCTTGGCCTCCAGGCGCTTCTTCTTGCCCTTGCCGTTGTACTTATAGGCATCGCCGTCGCCATCGCGCGACACGGCAGACAAAAACACGTGAGGCACGTACTGTTTGCCGCCGTTGGCAAGACCCATATAGGCACACGCCATCTGCAGGGGCGTCACCAGGATGTCGCCCTGACCGATGGCAATGTTGGTCATATCGCCGGC
Organism: uncultured Collinsella sp.; assembly: GCA_902475425.1. GTDB lineage: Bacteria > Actinomycetota > Coriobacteriia > Coriobacteriales > Coriobacteriaceae > Collinsella. Next base: position 13,635 of record CABRZJ010000012.1, on the reverse strand, counting down.
ATTCCACTTGCGGTCCTCGGCAGATGCGTCGGTGAAGTACGACTCTTTCCACTCGGCATCGGGAATACGGCCCGCGCCCTCACTCGGCAGATCGATACCGCAGGTCTTGCCTAGACCCCAGCGACGAAAGACCTCCTGCAGGCCCTCGGGATGTTGCTCGTCATAAAAGAACGCCTTGCCCATGTCGTAGAAGACGGGGTCGCACGAGTTGGCGATACCCGACTGCAGCGTCATGGTGCCGTGGCCAGACGTCAGCCAGCAGCGCTTGCCCCAAGCCTTGCCCAGGCCCGTCCAATAGCCCGTGCAGTTGGTTGTCTGCGTTGAAGTGTAGGTTCCAAACTCAAGACCGGCCAGTGCCGAGAGCGGCTTGATAGTCGAGGCCGACATGTACTGTCCGCTAATGGCGCGGTTGAGCAGCGGGTGCGAACCCTTGTCATCATTGAGCTCGGTCCACACGTCATTTGAGACGCCGCCGATAAAGACGGACGGATCGAACTTGGGCTCGCTCGCCATGCCCAGGATCTCGCCATTGTTGGGATCGAGACACACCACAGCGCCGTTGCCGGCATTGCTGTAGCCAGTGGTCTTGGCAAGCTCGATGGCGCTCGCCAGCGCCGTCTCACAGGCCTGTTGGATCTTAAGGTCGAGCGTGAGCTTAATGTCGGAGCCGGCCTTGGCGGGCACGGCGCCGGCCTGACCGGTCACATTGCCCGAGGCATCGACCTTGACGGTCTGCTCGCCACGAATACCCTGCAGCAGGTTTTCGTAGTAGCTCTCAACACCCGCCTGGCCCACGATATCGCCCGACTGGTACGTAATCTTGCCAGCAGAAGCATCATCATCGCCAGAGGTTTTCTTATTCTGAGCCTCGAGCTGCTCGGAGGTAATGGTGCCGGTATAGCCCAAGATATGGCATGCCGTCTCGCCATATGGATACTGGCGCTCGGTACGCTCGGCAATCTTGACGCCCGGGAACTCGCCGGCGTGCTCCTGAATATAGGCAACCGTGGAGCGACGGACGTCCGTCGCGATGGTATGCAGGCTCTGGGCGCCCTCGGAATTGTCCTGGATATTGCGCAGAACCGCCACGTAGGGCATACCGAGCACGTTGGCAAGATGGCGAACCAGAACCTCATCCTCGGCAAGGTCGCGATAGGCCACGACAGCAAGTGAGGGACGGTTCTGGACAAGCGCCACGCCATTGCGGTCGAGGATGCGGCCGCGCACAGCGGGTGTGGTAACGGTGCGCGTCTGATTGCTATTAGCCTGCTTTTCGTAATAGTCCGACGAGACCATCTGCATGCCCCACAGCTTGACGGCAAGCGCCGCGAACATCGCGCCCACACCCGTGGTGAGGATGGAGAAGCGGCCCTTAAAGGCGGTCGCCGCGGTATTGCCCTCGCCCTCGGTGGCGCGCGGGGCCGTTCCATGCTGCGTATCGTAGGTAAAACGGGAATCGCCGCGACGCATGATGACCAGCGCGACCACGATGGCCACAACCAGCACGATACCGGCGATAATAACCGTCATCTGGGAAGACATCTACAGGCCTCCCCTATTTGAGCTTGCGGGTCTTGGGTTTAAAGCGCATGCCCGTCTGGCGTCCGCCACGTGCGGAGAATCCATAACCGGACTGCGGCACGACGCCGGACATCAAAAACGGAATGGCAACCAGACCCGTCAGGATCGAAGACGGCAGCGCATGACCGAAGATCGCCACGACAAAGCTCGTCTCCAAACCCATAAACAGCAAGATGATGCTGTAGATCACATTAATGACGAGCGCAAAGGCACCCACAGTGATGCCGCGCGCACTCGGGGTACCGCCCGTCTGACCGGCGGCGCTATGCACCAGGGCAAAAGAACCCACGGTCAGTAGGAGCGACATAACGCCCACCGGCACGGCAGCGGAAAGGTCATAGAACAAGCCACTGCAAAAACCGCACGCGACGGCACGGGTCGGGTCGCCCGAGAACACGCTTAGGCACACCAGGATAATCATGAAGTTGACGCGACCGCCCGCAATGGAGATCTGCGGTGCCAGGCCTGCCTGCAGCAGCACGCACACGATGGCGGCGATTACAAACGTGCGGGAGCTCATCCCCTGCTCGTGTAGATCCATGGACATGCCCCCTATTCGCTCGAGCCGGAATCGGTCGTCTCGGACGTGTCGGAACTGTCATCCGAACTCTCGTCCTTCGTCTTGGTCGCAGCATCGCGCGACGTTCCCTGCGGCGTGCTGTTAGCGGTGCTCACGTCCTCATCCGAGGCCGACTGTTCGTCGGTCAGCGAGGTGATGACCAGCACTTCCTCGTTGTTCTCGGCCGTCGTCTGGGCGCGCACCACAATGGTGTAGTACACGTCGTTTGCCGATTTCTCAACCGACGAGACGGTGCCGAGCGGTAGACCCTTGGGGAACACACCGCCAATGCCCGAGGTCACGATGATGTCGCCAACCTTAACGTCGGAGTCGACGCTCACGTACTCAAGACGCAGCGTGCCGTCAGCCTGACCCTGCAGCATGCCCTGGGCGCGCGTGTCCTGCACCATAGCGGACACGCCCGAGTTCTCGTCGCCAATCAGGCGCACGGTGGACGTCTTGGCCGAGACCTCGATAATCTGGCCTATGACACCGGCAGAACTCGTCACAGGCATGTTGATGGTAAGACCGTCGGCAGAACCCTTATCGATGGTGACGGTCGAGGTCCAGGCATCGCCCGAAGCGCCGACGATACGAGCTGCGGTTGATTTGAGGTTGTAGGTCGACTGCAGGCCGACCAGCCCCTCCAGTCGCTCGGCGGTCTTTTGAGCCTCGGAGAGCTCGGCAACCTTAGAGGTCAGTTCCTCGTTTTGCTTCTTAAGCTCGTCAAGCGTGTCCTGCGACGCCGTAAGGTTAGAGAACACGTTACCGATCGCATTGAAGGGAGCCGCCACAGCCGAGCCCACAAAGCGCACCGGCGAGGTAATCGTCGTCACGCCCGAGCGCACGGCATGAATCGGTCCTGCCTCGCCCTCGCGGATGTAAAACGTGAGCAGCAACACCGAAATCAGGCTGAAAACAATCAACGGGCGCATACCCGTTGATTGTCGCTTGGTATTCAGATTTGTGGAGAAACCCGAAGATCGTGCCAAATGGAATCCACCTTTTGGAAATTAAGCATTGGTCTGGACGAAGCCGCCATCAAACGCATTGGCCTCGAGCACGCGGGCACAGCCGTTAACAACGTTATCGAGCGCCGTGGGGCTAACATTGACCGAAACGCCGGTCTCATCGCGCAGGCGCACATCGAGACCGCGCAGCAGCGCGCCGCCACCGGTCAGCAAAATGCCATAGTACATAAGGTCCGAGGCAAGATCGGGAGGCGTAGCGTCGAGTGCGTCCTTGACGGCCTTGGCCATCTCGTCGAGCGGCTTGTTGAGTGCGCGACGAATCTCCTCGCTCTCGATGCGCACGGTCTTGGGCAGACCGGTGATCACGTCGCGGCCGTTGACCTCGACGTCGAGCTCGTCCTTGAGCGGCACGGCGGAGCCGACCTTGATCTTGATGTCCTCTGCCGTACGCTCGCCGATGGCCAGGTTGTAGGCATCGCGAACGTGCGTGAGGATGGCCTGATCGAACTCGTCGCCGGCAATACGGATGGACTGCGAGACGACGATGCCGCCCATAGCGATAACGGCAACCTCGGTGGTACCGCCACCGATGTCGATGACCATGGAGCCGGTGGGTTCCTCGACGGGCAGGTCGGCGCCGATGGCAGCCGCCATGGGCTCTTCGATCAGATAGGCCTGGCGGGCACCGGCCTGGATCGTGGCCTCAAAGACAGCGCGCTTCTCGACCGACGTGACACCGGAGGGAACGCAGACGACAACACGCGGACGCGGAGTCCACGGATAGCGCTTCTCGGACGCCTTGTCGATAAAGTAGCGAAGCATGGCCTCGGTAACATCGAAGTCGGCGATGACGCCGTCCTTCAGGGGACGAACGGCCACGATGTTGCCGGGCGTACGGCCGAGCATGCGCTTTGCCTCGATACCGACCGCCAAGATGCGCTCGTCGTTCTTGTCGATGGCGACAACAGAGGGCTCACGAATGACGATGCCCTTGCCGCGCACGGAGACAAGCGTATTGGCGGTGCCGAGGTCGATGGCAAGATCGCCCGCATAGCTACCGAAGAACATATCCATCAAAGAAAACAACGCAACTCCTGATGTGTTGGATGATTGCTGGAAAACTACTAGCTCATCATACTAGCGCAAGCCCGGCGCCTCACTTGCGGTGAAGCGCCGGGCAAAGCTAAATCCCATAAGGTCACTACTGGTTGTCAGCAGCCGAGAAATCCATATCAAGCGAAGAAACGGCCCAGCCGATATGGTTGTCGGAGCGCACGAATTTGACGGTGTACTCCTGCTCGCCGCCCTTGGACAGCGATGCCTTCACCTTGGCGGTCGTCTCGGTCATGGACTGATCCATGCCCTCGACGGACACGGTGGCACCCTGCGGAATCGAGGAGATGATCATCGACTTAGCGTCCTCGGACAGGCTCGAGGCCAGGCAAGACTCGGCCTTTGCGGCGTCACCGTCGCCGGCAGCCTGGAACAGATCGGTAGCGACAGACTCCTGAGACGGGAAGCCAAAGCCGCGCGTGTAGGCAAAGCCCAGACCGCCCGCGGCGATCAAAATGAGCAGAAGCAGCACGATGAAGACTTTAAGACCCGTGTGGCGATGGCGACGACGGACCTTGGCCTGCTTACGATCCTGACGGTCCTGCTGGACCATCTCGGACTCGGACAGCGTAAAGAAGCCGGTGTCCGAGGGATCGGGCATAAACTGACCGGTCGCGCCCGTAGGATCGAGAGGATCGACGGCAGGAGCGTCCATCGCGGGCGCCGGAGCCGTGGCCATAGCCGTCTGGGCAGACAGCGCGGCAAGCGAATCGTGCACGCGGGCAAGCTCATCGGCCTGCTCGGAGGTGAGCTGGTAGATGCCATCTGCAGTAGCGGCGTTAAAGGCGTCGAGTGCGTCGGAGGGACGGCCGGCGGCAGAAAGCGCCTGACCCATGCCGGCATTGAGCGCACGCGTGTCGTCGCGGGGGCCGGCAAAGTCGATAGCCGTGCGGTAGGTCTCCACGGCATCCGCCGGACGGCCGAGCTTAATGAAGCAACGACCAAGCTCGCCGAGTGCGGCGGCAGGAGCCGGATTGGCGCCGTCGATGGCAGCCTGACGGAAGGCAGTACCCGCGTTGGCATAGTCGCCCGACTGGAACAGCGCGTTACCCAGGCCCAGATAGGCCTTGAACGGCGTGGCATAGGAAGCATCCTGCGTAGCAGCAGAGAACGCCTGGGCGGCCGTCGTGTAGTCGCCCACGGCGGCGAGTGCCTTGCCGCGGTTGGTGAGCAGCGCGCCGCGCTTGCCGTAGGTGCCGTCATTGAGGGCAGCGGCGTAGGCCTCGGCGGCCTCGGCATACATGCCCAGGTGCATCAAGGCGTTGCCACGAAGGTGATCGGCCTCGCCCATAATCTCATCGGGAGTTTTTGCCGCCCCAAGCATCTGGGCTGCAGCGGAAAAATCACCCGCGCGGTAAGCGGCGCGGCCCTGTTGGATCAGCTGGCTATTCAAGGAAGTCCCCTTTACTCGTGAACGATCTCGACATGGACGATCTCGTCGCCGGCACGCAGCTGCGAAATCACATCGAGACCCTCGACCGTGGTACCAAAGACGGTGTAACCGGAATCGAGGTTATGCTGGGCACCCAGGCAGAAGTAGAACTGCGAACCCGCGGAATCGGGGTCCATGGAGCGTGCCATGGCAAGGGCACCATCGACATGGCTGTTGCGCGGATTGGTGGCAAACTCGCCCTTGATGCAGTAGCCGGGACCACCGGTACCGGGCATGCCGTCAGGGCCCTCAAGACCGGCAGCGACGTCGGCGCCGGACATATCGCGGGTATTGGGGTCGCCGCCCTGAATGACAAAGCCGGGCACATAGCGATGGAACTTAAGGCCATCATAGAAACCCATCGTGGAAAGCTCGCAGAAGTTCGCGACATGAATGGGAGCGCCCTCACCGTCAAACTTGACCTTGATGGTACCCTTCGACGTCTCGATAACGGCGCACTCGTCGCCGGCAAGCTGATACTCGGGCGTGTAGAGCTCTTTCTTAAAACCAAACATGTGGTTCCTTCCTCGTGCGTTTAAAGCATATTTGTACGAATTGTAGCAATAAGCATGCGCTTACATCAATTGCGCACGTAGGTTATGCCGACTATGGCGAACTAATTTTAGGAACGCTGCTGCGGCTTCCAGGAGCCCACATTGGCGTCGTACTGGTTCAGCGCGCTGTTGCCGCCCTGCGCGATGGGCGCCAGGATCTCGCTTTGGTGGGAACTCATCGACTCACCATCAGGAATGGCCAGCGAGATATCCCAGCTCTGGCAGATCACGTCGACACGCTCGTACATCCACTCGGCAAGCTGCTTTAAGTGGGCGATGTCGTCCGCATAGACCGTATCGTCCTGATACTTAAGGTTGTTAAGCTCATCTTGCGTCTTTTTGATCTGGTCGCGCAGGGCGTAGGCACTCTGCGACAGCTCCTGGCGGGTGGACAGCGGCGTTCGGAGATAGCCGTTGTTAAAGGAATCGATGACCTCGCCGATCTGGTCCTCATCACCGTAGGACACGATGGTCTGATACAGACCGTCGAGTCTGGTATAGAGCTGATCATCGGTGAGCACGGTTTCTTCCTGGACCACCTCGGCAGAATCGTCCTGCTTGGTATCGTCCTCAGTCGCCTCGCCCTTTTGGCGCGTGGGGAAGGTCGTCTGCGCAGCCTGGCCAAACTGGTCGTAGAAGGCAGGCATGACACCCATGGGATCGGCCGTCACGAACCAATAGGCACCGCCGCAAACGACGGCAAGGACCGCGATGACGATGAGCGGCTTGGGGATATGACGCTTGTGCTTGTGATAGGCGTCCTCGTCGGGATGCACCTTGCGCTTGGGTTTTTGAGCATCGTCATGCAGGGAAACGGGCGTGGGAATATCGACCTTGGGGATACCGAAATCCTTATCGAAAGCCGGCAGCACGCAGGTCTCGTTAGGATCGGCGGCGTCCGAAAGAACCGCGGCAGCCGAGGCGGGCGCATGAGGCACCTCGGTATCGATCTGCTCTTGCGTTAGGCGCGGAAAGCCCGCCGTGCGGCCCGCTGCCAGGTCGGATGCGGCCGCGTCCTCGGAGAGGATACCCGGAGCAGGGCGTCCGCATTTTGGGCACGTGCGATCATGCGGAGAAAGACGGGCACCGCAGCCCTCACAGAACACGAACTCGGTGTGCTCGGGACCATCGCCCGGACCCACATAGGCGTTGCAGTAGGGGCAGAACGAGGCGCCGTCCTCGATAGTCTTAAGGCAATGCGGGCAGATCACGGCATCCTCTTTTCGAAGCAATTCAAACAATCGAGGTTAGAGCATAACATCGCCACGGCCCCACAGGAACAAGGCACCAATTCAACATCGCCAGGGCGCGTAGCTACTTCTTCTTTTTGCTTGGCATCGAGACTTTGATGCCTTGGGCGGACTTGGTCACACGAGAGCGCTTAGCTCCGGTACTCTTCTTTTTCTTGGGCTGGGCCTGGGCCACGCCCTCGAGTGCGCGGGCCTCGGCCTCGCGAGCGGTGCGATCTTCGCGGCGCTGCGCCATGTCGGCGGCGACGCGCTTGGCAAAACGTTCGGCCGTCGAGCCCGTCGAGCTCACCTTGCCGCCACCGCGACCCAGGCGGACGCGCACACCGCGGCCAAAACCAGTTGCGGCATGACGACGACGCGGCTTGAGCGAATCCATCATCGTGGCGAGCTTAAAGAACACCGAGCAGGTAAAGACCACGATAACAGCCAAGATAACCATCTGGCCCATCGACAGGTTGGCAATAGACAGCAGCTCCGGGAATCCGATAACGCCCACCAGGATGCCGGCGACTACAAACACAAAGAGCACCACACGTAAGGGCGTGAGAGGCTGCGAGATGCGCCAGATTAGGCTGACGCTCGCCGCGCACGACGTAAGCAGGCACATCGTAGACAGCGTGAGCTGGCTAAAGCCAAACACGCGCGCCACAAAGATATCGAGCGCCGCAGCCAAAATGACCGCAATCGACGCCGGCAGTGCACGCTTGAGTACGTTGCTCAAAAACGCACCCTTCACACGAGCATTGTTGGGCTCCAGGCCCAACACAAAGCCCGGCGCGCCGATGCAGAAGAAGTTAATGAGCGTCATCTGGATGGGCTCGAAGGGGTACGGCGGCAGCGCGATACACAGCGCCGCCAGGCCCATCGAGAACAGCGTCTTGGTCAGGAACAGTGAGGCCGAACGCTGCAGGTTGTTGATGGAGCGACGGCCCTCGGCCACCACGGCGGGCATCGAGGCAAAATCGTTGTCGACGAGTACGATCTCGGCCACGTTGCGCGCGGCATCGGAGCCGGCCGCCATGGCGACGGAGCAGTCGGCCTCCTTGAGCGCCAGCACGTCGTTGACGCCGTCGCCCGTCATGGCCACGGTGTGCTCGCGGCGCTTGAGCGCCTGCACGAGCTCGCGCTTCTGCTGCGGGGTCACACGACCAAAGACATGGTAGCGGTCCACTGCGGCATCGAGCTTGGCCGGCGTATCGAGCGTCGTGGCGTCCACATAAGCGTCCGCCCCCGGCACGCCCACCACGCGCGCGATCGACGACACCGTACGTGGGTCGTCGCCGCTGATCACGTTGAGGGTCACGCCCTGCTCGTTAAAGTAGCCGATGGTCTCGGCCGCCGAGGTACGAATCTCGTCGCGGATGGTCACAAATCCCACGGGCTCGGCCTCGCCCACCATATCCCCATCGGGCGTAAAGCCGTCCACGCGCGCCACCACGAGCACGCGGCAGGTATCGGCAAGCTCGGCGACACGGTTCTCGACCTGGGCAAACGCACGATCAGAGAGCACAAATTGCGCGGCGCCCATTACGTAGGAGCCCTGCGCAAAAGAAGCGCCGCTCCATTTTTTAGACGACGAGAATGGAATGACCGACAGCGGCTCGGACACCTCGACCGGGCGATCGGCGTAATAGTTGAGCAGCGCCTGGCAGGTCTCGTTGGCATCGGCCGAAGTCGCACGTGCCACGTTAGCCAGCGCAAAATCGAGCACTGTGGTATCGACGGGAACAGCCGCCTCGTCCGAGTCCACGCCAAAGCCAACACCCTCAACAGGCAGCGGATACGTGCCCTCGACCTCCATACGGCCCGACGTGATGGTGCCCGTCTTGTCCAGGCACAGCACGTCAACGCGAGCGAGCGTCTCGATGCAGTAGAGCTGCTGTGCCAGCACCTTGCGGCGGGCCAGGCGCACCGTGGCGATGGCGAGCACCGACGAGGTCAGCAGCACCAGGCCTTGCGGGATCATGCCCAGCAGGGCACCCACCGTGGACAGCAGCGCCGACGAAGGCACATGACCAGCCAACAGCTCGGAGAAGCACCACGAAAGCGCGCTATCGCCCGGGGTTCCCGCGGCATCCCACAGCTCGCTCACACTCGAGGCAAACAACGCCAAACCGAGCGGGATCATGATGATGCTCGCAAAGCGCACGATGGCGTTAAGCGCGTTCATGATCTCGGAATTGACCTTTTTGACGTATTTGGCCTCGTTATTGATCTTAGCCACGTAATTATCGGCGCCAACGTGGATCACGCGAGCGCGCAGCAGGCCCGAGTCGATAAAACTGCCGCTCATGAGCTCGGAACCGGGCTGCTTCTTAATAAGGTCGCTCTCGCCCGTCAGCAGGCTCTCGTTCACGAGCGCTTCGCCGGAAACCACCACGGCGTCAGCGGGAATCTGGTCGCCGCGCCCCAGGCGGATGATGTCGTCGAGCACGATCTGGTCCAAGTCGAGCTCCACCTCGGCACCGTCGCGCACCGCGATGGCCTTCTTAGAGGTCAGCAGCGTGAGCTTATCGACCATCTTCTTGGACCGCATGGATTGAATGACGCCAATAGCGGTATTGAGGAACACCACAAACAGGAACGTCAGGTTCTTAAACGAACCGGTCAAAATGACCAGGAACGCCAAGATCACGTTGATCAAATTGAACAGCGTGCAGAGGTTCTCGATGATGAGCTCTTTGACCGACTTGGTCTTGAGCTCCATGTTGCGGTTGATCTTACCGGCGGCGATGCGCTCCTCGACCTCGGCGGTTGAGAGTCCGCGCTCGATATCCGTTGCTGCCATACCACGTCCCATCACGTCGCGTCGGTATAAGAAAACCGCCCGGACCATGCGAGGTTCGGACGGTCTTACGTTCGATGGTGCCCCATGTTGGATTCGAACCAACGGCCTTCTGCTCCGGAGGCAGACGCTCTAATCCCCTGAGCTAATAGGGCCAACGTTTGGCATTATACCCAAGTGCACCACGGGCTATCAAAATAAAAGAAAAAGCTTTGCAATTACGTGGGAGACGCGGCGCAACGGCCCGCTTTAGAAGGCAAAAGCGAGTCAGATAGTATAAACTCTCATGCACCATATATACACGGCTCGCGATGCGGGCCGTTTTTGCAAGGATTATCCATCGAGGTGAGAGGCACACCATGATTGCAATTTTAAAGCAGAGCGCCAGCGACGAGGCCGTCGGCCATATCGTCAGCTGGATTGAGAAAAAGGGCCTGAAGACCGATGTCTCGCGCGGCGAGAACGAGACGATCATCGGCCTGGTGGGCGATACGACCAAGATCGACCCGTTCCTGCTCGAGTCCATGGATGTCGTCGAGCGTGTGCAGCGCGTCTCCGAGCCGTTCAAGCGCGCCAACCGCAAGTTCCACCCCGAGGACTCCGTCATCGACTGCGGCCACGGCGTCAAGATCGGCGGCGACCAGTTCCAGGTCATCGCCGGTCCCTGCTCCGTCGAGGGCGAGAACCTCATCCGCATCGCACGTCGCGTAAAGGCCGCCGGCGCCACGATGCTGCGCGGCGGTGCCTACAAGCCCCGCACCTCCCCCTACGCCTACCAGGGCATGGGCCCTGCCGGCCTCGACCTGCTGTGCGAGGCGTCTGCCGAGCTCGACATGCCGATCGTCACCGAGATCATGGACCCACGCGACGTGCAGGTCTTCCTGGACAAGAAGATCGACGTCATGCAGATCGGCGCCCGCAACGCCCAGAACTTCCCTCTGCTCAAAGAGGTCGGCAAGACCAAGACTCCGGTCTTGCTTAAGCGCGGCATGTCCGGCACGATCGATGAGCTGCTCATGGCCGCCGAGTACATCATGAGCGAGGGCAACGACAACGTCATCCTGTGCGAGCGCGGCATCCGCACCTTCGAGACCCGCACCCGCAATACCTTCGACCTCAACGCCGTGCCGGTGCTGCACCACCTGTCGCACCTGCCCGTCGTCGCCGACCCCAGCCACGCCACCGGCTACACCCGCTACGTTGAGCCCATGGCGCTCGCCGCGACCGCCTGTGGTGCCAACGGCCTGGAGATCGAGGTCCACGACGAGCCGAGCCGCGCCTGGTCCGACGGCGCCCAGGCCCTCACCCCCGATCAGTTCGACGACACCATGCGCCGCATCCGAGCCATCCGCGAGGTTGTCTGCCAAGAGACCATGGAGTAGCCCATGGGTACGGCGAGAAACGCGCGCGTTAACCAGGGCGGCCCCAAGTGTGCCGGCATCGTCGGCCTTGGCCTCATCGGCGGCAGTTTTGCCCGCGGCTATGCGCAGGCGGGCGTCCGAGTGCTGGCCTGGGACCCCGATGACGATGTCATGACGGCTGCCAGCATGGGCACTGTCGCCGGAGAGCTCAACGACAAGACACTCGGCGAATGCGACATCATCGTCCTTGCCTGCTATCCCGAGGCATGCATCGAGTGGCTCGAGGCGCACGCCCAGGCGCTCGCCGACGCCACCGACACCGAGGCCATCATGGGCCCCGTGGTGATCGACACGGTGGGCGTCAAGGGCATCGTGTGCGAGCGCGCCTTTGAGCTTGCCCGCGAGCACGGCTTTTACTTTGTGGGCGCGCACCCCATGGCGGGCACGCAGTACTCGGGCTATGCGCACTCCCGCGCCGACCTGTTCCAGGGCGCGCCACTCGTGCTCGTGCCGCCCGCGGTGGACGATGCGCTCAAACTGGAGCTTTTGGGCCAGGTGCGCGAGATGGTGCGCCCCTTGGGCTTTGGCAAGTTCAGCGTGACCAGCGCCGCCGAGCACGACCGCGTCATCGCCTTCACGAGCCAGCTCGCACACGTCGTCTCAAACGCCTACGTCAAAAGCCCGACCGCCCAGGTTCACCACGGGTTTTCGGCCGGTAGCTACCGCGACCTTACCCGCGTGGCGCACCTCAACCCCCAGATGTGGTCGGAACTCATGATCGACGACGCCGACGCGCTCGCCTTCGAGATTGACCATCTGATCGAGGCACTCGGAGCCTACAGCCGAGCGCTCAAAGACCACGACCAGCGCTATCTGGAGAACCTCCTTGCCGAGGGCGACCGTATCAAGCGCGCGCTCGACGACGAGGCCTCCCACTAAACCACCTATCACGCCAGGTCGAAAGGACCGAAGCTTATGGCGATTACCATCGATATCGACACTGCACGCCCCTACCAGGTGCATGTTGGCACGTTTTTGCTGGAGCAGGCGGGACCGCTCGTGCGCGCCACTGCTGGCGGCACCAAGGCCGTCATCGTGACGGACACCAACGTGGGCCCGCTCTACCAGATGCCCGTTAAGCAGAGCCTGGAGGCGTCAGGCTACGAGGTGAGCATCTGCACCTTCGAGGCCGGCGAGGCCCATAAGCGCGCCGAAACCTATGTTGCAATTTTGGAGTTTGTGGCCGAGCACGAGCTTTCGCGCTCCGACGTGATCGTGGCACTCGGCGGCGGCGTCGTGGGCGACGTGGCGGGCTTTGTGGCCGCTACCTACATGCGCGGCTGCAAGTTTGTGCAGATCCCGACGAGCCTGCTCGCCATGGTGGATTCGTCGGTGGGCGGCAAGACCGCCATCGACTTGGCTGCAGGCAAGAACTTGGCCGGCGCCTTTTGGCAGCCGAGCGTGGTTATCGCCGACGTGGGGTGCCTGGCCACCCTCACGCCCGAGCAGTTCGCCGACGGCTGCGGCGAGGTCGTCAAGCACGCCGTGATCGCCGACCCCGAGCTCTTCGCCGAGCTAGAGAAGACCCCGCTCACGCTTGAGCTGCTCAACCGCGACGTGGCCCGTGTGGCGCTCATCATCGCCCGCAATATCGACATCAAGCGCGCCGTGGTCGTTGCCGACGAGCGCGAAACCAATCAGCGCAAGCTCCTCAACTTTGGCCACAGCGCCGGCCACGCCGTCGAAGCCTGCGAGCACTTTGAGCTCGGCCACGGCAACTGCGTGTCGATCGGCATGGGCATCATCACGCGTGCCGCAGCCCTGCATGGCATCTGCGATGCCGAGCTGCCCGATCGTATTGAGGAGCTCTGCGCCCGCCACGGCCTCAAGACCCGCTGCGGCCTAGATGCCGACGCTGTCTTTGCTGAGGCGCTCCACGACAAAAAGCGCGCGGGAGACACCATCGACCTGGTAATTCCGCACGGCATTGGCCGCTGCAGCATCGACCGCACGCCGCTTTCCACCTTCC
>CABRZJ010000011.1:0-35657 GCA_902475425.1 uncultured Collinsella sp. | reverse complement strand
CGCACATATCGTTAATCAGCAGCAGCTGAGTATTCTTCATGAGTGTCCCCCTTGGTTCGGGCGCGGCGCAGCAGCGCCACAGTGCGACTAAGTGTAGCGCAGGGGACGTTGTAAGCGGAGGCGAGCGGTACGAAGTGCAAATTGTTGCGGAAAGGTTTCGGAAAATGATCCCTTTTCCTCCGTCCCCAAGGGATCACATGCACCGAAGCGGACCGTGGCGGAATCACAGGTTGAGGACGGACAGCGAAAACGTTCCTAAGCGAGCAAGGTGGCGCGAAAGAGGAGGGCATAGGCCTTGTGGCCATGCCCGACGATTGAACGCCAGATTGCCGCTTAGGAGCGTTTGCAGCGTCGAGCCGTTACGCGGTTTGGTAAAACCGCGTAACCACTAGTTTGGTACCTTGACAATTAATCTATGCGCTCCTAGATTGGTTAGGCACAAAACAATTCCTCTACCTAACTAAAGAAAGGAGCAACACTAATTCATGTGCGATGAACCTCTTAACCTTTGTTCGCACGAGCCCGGCGGCGACCCGTCACAACCGGCGGATGCACCCGAAGCGGTTAGCTCAGAAGACAAGCTTGCCAAGCGCATCCTCAATGGCCTGGGCTTTTGCGGCCATTACATGCATTTTCATGGCGGAGGCGTGTCCGGCAAGGCGCCCATTATCTGCCTGCTGGCCAAGCAGCCCGGCGGCGAGATGTCGCAGCAGGAACTCGGCATGCACTTCGACCTCAAGCCGGGGTCGCTTTCCGAGATCCTGTCCAAGCTCGAGCTCAACGGCCTCATTGAGCGCAGCCGTAACCCCAAGGATCGACGGCAGCTCACCATTCGCCTGACCGAAACCGGCCGGGAAAACGCCCGCATCGACCAGGCGGCCCGCATTCGCTTTAGAGAGCAAGCCTTTAGTGCCCTCACCCACGACGAGCGCGAGCAGCTCGCCGAAATGCTCGAGAAAATCCGTGTAACCTGGGAGGAACTGGATGATTAAAACCCTCATGGGAAGCATCCGCGACTATATGAAAGTCACCGTTGCCACGCCGTTGCTCGTGCTTGGCGAGGTGCTCTGCGAGATGCTGATTCCATTTATCACCGCCAACCTGATCGACGCCATCAAAGACGGCGCCACCGTAGCCGAGATGCTTCCCACCGCGGGCCTTTTGGTGCTCATCGCGCTGACATCGCTTGCTTTCGGCGCCGCGGCAGGCGTCACCTGCAGCCATGCGAGCTGCGGCTTCGCCAAGAACCTGCGTCACGACCTGTTCTACAAAATCCAGACGTTCAGCTTTGCCAACATCGATGAGTTCTCGAGCTCCTCGCTCGTCACGCGCCTGACCACCGACATCAACAACGTGCAGCAGGCCTTTATGATGATCATCCGTATCGCCGTGCGCGCGCCGCTGGTATTGATCTTCGCCTTTACCATGGCGTTTATCATGGGCGGCAGCGTCGCCATGGTCTACCTGGTCATCATTCCGCTGCTGGGCTTTGGACTGTTCTTTATCATCTTTAAGGTGCGCCCCATCTTCTCGCGCGTGTTCCACAAGTACGATGCCCTTAACGAGTCCGTCGAGGAAAACGTCACCGGCATGCGCGTGGTCAAGAGCTACGTGCGCGAAGACTTTGAGAAGGAGAAGTTCGCGGCCGCCGCGCGCGACGTCCAGATGGACTTCACCCGCGCCGAGAAGCTGCTCGCCTTTAACAACCCCATGATGAACATCTGCGTCAACGGCGCGTTTGTCGTCATCATCTACCTGGGCTCCAAGCTCATCATCACGAGCCAGGGCACGCTGTTCGACGTGGGCCAGCTCTCCTCGACCTTTACCTATGGTTTCCAGATTCTCATGAGCCTGATGCAGCTGTCGATGATCTTTGTCATGGTGACCATGGCCGACGAATCGGCACACCGCATTGCCGAGGTGCTGGCCGCCGAGCCCACGATCGCCGATCCCGCCGAGCCCGTGCTCGAGGTTGCCGACGGTTCCATCGACTTTGACCACGTGAGCTTTAAGTATTCCAAGCATGCGAAGCGCCAGGCGCTCGACGATATCGACCTGCACATTACGAGCGGCGAGACCATCGGCATCATCGGCGGCACCGGTTCGGCCAAGTCCACGCTCGTAAACCTCATCGCCCGCCTGTACGACGCCACCGAAGGCACCGTGCGCGTGGGCGGCGTGGACGTGCGCGACTACGACCTGGACGCGCTGCGTCACCAGGTCGCCATGGTGCTGCAGAAAAACGTGCTGTTTAGCGGCACCATCGCCGAGAACCTGCGTTGGGGCGACCCGAACGCCACCGACGAGGAAGTCCGCGAGGCAGCGCATCTGGCCTGCGCCGACGAGTTTGTCGACGGTTTCCCCAAGGGCTACGACACCTGGATCGAACAGGGCGGCTCCAATGTTTCGGGCGGTCAGAAGCAGCGCCTGTGCATTGCACGCGCCCTGTTGCGTCGCCCCAAGATCTTGATCCTGGACGACTCCACCAGCGCCGTCGACACCAAGACCGACGCCAAGATCCGCGCAGGGTTGGCAAGCTATCTGCCTAACACGACCAAGCTCATCATCGCCCAGCGCATCAGCTCCGTGCAGGACGCAGACCGCATCATCGTCATGGAGGGCGGCCGAATCGCGCAGATCGGCAACCATGACGAGCTGCTTAAGACGAGCGAGATCTACCGCGAGACCTTTACCTCGCAAAACAAGATGTCTGCCGAGGGCGAAGGGGCCGTCGAGGCCGACACCGAGGCATCCGCAACGCAAGCACAGACTCAGGAAGGAGGCGAGGCACATGAGTAAGGCAACGACCGCCGAGCGCGCGCTCAACCGCAAGGGCGGCACCATGTCGCGCCTCATCAAGACGCTCTTTGGCTTCTATCCTGTGCTTTTGCCCCTCGTCGTCGCCGGCGTGGTGCTCTGCGCCATCATCAACTCCATCGGCGCGACCTTCCTGCAGAGCGCCCTGCAAATTATTAGCGAATCGTGGCAGTCGGGCGATTGGGAAGCCGCACAGCCCAAGATCGCACAGCTCGTGACCACCCTCGCCTGCATCTACGGCGTCGGCGTCCTGTCCTCGCTGTTCTGGAACCGCGCCATGGCCATCGTCACGCAGGGCTCGCTCGAGAAGCTGCGCGAGAAGATGTTCAACCGCATGCAGGACCTGCCGATTCGCTACTTCGACACGCACCAGCGCGGCGACATCATGAGCCACTACACCAACGACATCGACACGCTGCGTCAGATGATCAGCCAGTCGCTGCCCAACCTGCTCATGACGATCATCATCATCGTCACGGTGTTCTTTATCATGCTGTACTACAGCGTGTGGATGTGCCTGGTCATCATCGCCGGCGTCGCCTTTATGACCTTTATGACCAAGCTGCTCGGCTCCAACTCCGCGCGCTTCTTCATTGCGCAGCAGACCGAGCTCGGCGTGGTCGAGGGCCATATCGAGGAGGTCATGAACGGCCAGAAGGTCGTCAAGGCGTTCTGCCACGAGTCTGCCGCCGAGGCCGATTTTGACGAGCGCAATGAGAAGCTCTTCGAGGTCTCCCAGAAGGCCAACATGTACGCCAACATCCTCATGCCCATCCTTATGAACCTGGGCAACCTGCTCTACGTGCTGGTCGCACTGGCCGGCGGCATTTTCCTGGCGCTGGGCGTGCCCAACCTGAGCATCTCGGGCATGGCGCTGTCCATCGCAGTCGTAGTGCCGTTCCTCAATATGACCAAGCAGTTCTGCGGACAGATCGGTCAGATCTCGCAGCAGATCAACGCCGTGGTCATGGGCCTCGCCGGCGCCGACCGCATCTTTGAGCTCATCGACGAGGAGTCCGAAGCCGACGAAGGCTACGTGACACTCGTCAACGCCCAGGTGAATCCCGAGACCTGGCAGCTCGAGGAGGCCGACCACCACACCGGCATGTGGGCCTGGAAGCACCCGCACCGCGCGACCGGCGAGACCGAGTATGTACCGCTGCGTGGCGACCTGGTCATGGACAACGTGGACTTTGGCTACACGCCCGACCACGAGGTACTGCACGGCGTGTCCGTGTATGCCAAGCCGGGCCAGAAGGTCGCATTTGTCGGTGCCACCGGTGCCGGTAAGACGACCATCACCAACCTCATCAACCGCTTCTACGACATTGCCGACGGTAAGATCCGCTACGACGGCATCAACGTCAACAAGATTCGCAAGTCCGACCTGCGCCGTTCGCTGGGCGTGGTGCTGCAGGATGTGAACCTGTTCACCGGCACCGTGATGGACAACATCCGCTACGGCAAGCTCGACGCCACCGACGAGGAGTGCATCAAGGCGGCTAAGCTCGCGGGTGCGGACGACTTTATCACCCGCCTGCCCGACGGCTACGACACCATGCTCACCGGCAACGGCGCGCAGCTGTCGCAGGGCCAGCGCCAGCTGATCTCGATTGCACGCGCGGCCGTCGCCGATCCTCCGGCGATGATTCTGGACGAGGCCACGAGCTCCATCGACACCCGCACCGAGGCTATCGTGCAGGCAGGCATGGATAAGCTCATGGAAGGCCGCACGACGTTTGTCATCGCGCATCGCCTCTCCACCGTGCGCAATTCCGACGCGATCATCTGCCTGGATCACGGCCGCATTATCGAGCGCGGCAACCACGACGAGCTGATCGCCAAGCGCGGATACTACTACCAGCTGTATACCGGCGCGTTTGAGCTGGAGTAGGCAGGTTTGTTCCACGGGGGTCTCCCAGGCGGGCCGGGGTGTAACCTCCGTGCTCAAACATTCTCGCTTCGCTGCGAAACTGCGCGCGGAGGTTACACCCCGGCCCGCCTGGGAGACCCCCTGCACGCAATCGCCCGTCATTTAAAACGAAATTAAAGTTGGTGAGCCCCTGGCCAGTTGGCCAGGGGCTCGTTTTGTGTGGGGGTGTTTTGGCTGGCGGGTGCTGCATATTATTCGTATAATTTATCGTAAGTTCCCGTACATCGATTGGAGCCTTATATGCCTGCCATTAAACCTGTTTCCGATTTGCGCAATTACAACGAGGTGCTCTCCGATGTCCACGAGGGTTCCCCGGTGTTTCTGACCAAAAATGGGCACGGTTGCTACGCTGTGCTCGACATGAAAGATTACGACCGATTTTGCGCCATTAGCACACTGATGTCCGAGCTTGAGCGCGGACGCAGCTCGGGTGATGAGAGCGGATGGGTCTCGTCGGACAACGCCGCCGAGCACTTCCGCCGCAAGGCCGCAAGCCATGCATAGCTTCGAGGTCGTCTACTCTCCGCTGGCTCTGCAAGATCTCGACGACATCTGGGACTATATTGCCGTCGAAAAGGACAATCCCGCAGCAGCGGAGAGAATCGTAGAGGGCATCCTCGCTCGGATAGACCTGCTCTCCAGCTTCCCGGAGTCGGGCACGCCACTTTCATCGATCCATCCCCTACGCTCCGATTACCGGTTCGTGATCTGTGACAATTATCTCGCGTTTTACCGCTATCACCAGAAGGTCTATATCGACCGCGTCCTCCACAGAAAGCGCGATTACCTGCAGATATTGCTTGCCAAATAAAATGATAGCTAATTTGGGACGCTCTCTGAGTGTAGCCGTCAACAGTGGACGCAGCAAAGGAACGCCCCTTTGTCATGCAAAGTCTTTGGAAATCAAAGTGCTCATTGCCTGTGTGGCAATGAGCACTAATTGACGTAGATTAAATATTAGTTCTAACGTGAAACCCTGGAGCTGCTTGAGCAAAGAGGAAATGCCTATAATCAGTCAGCTTCGACTTCATCGGAAGTTGGCTCATCAAGAACAAAAGATGCTGAGCCACCTGTTCGGGTAACTATTCCGCCAAATCCTTGATAAGTTGAGCTGTATACATCATCGCTGGTGTCGCTTTCGATGAGATTAACCTCTCGATTGACGTAGCAGCTGAGGTACGAGTTAGATATGGATTCGTACTTAGTATCGTCATCGGCTCTAAGGAGTAAATACCAGAGCTCCTTTCTGCCCCATGCTGCGGCACCTCCCCCGCTAAGGCTAAGCACCCCAGGATATCCACATGTCGGCAAGCATACTTTCTCATATTCCGTGTTGTTGCCTGTGTCGTCTGTTTGAACCTTAAGCGAATAGGATTTACCCTCTGGTTCCTTTGGCAACGACATAGATTTAAGGTCTTCAAAAAAACGCGAGAAGTAGGCATTTTCAACATTCAAGTCAGGATTATCCGCTGCCTCGGCCTTTAGGTCCTCGTAACTAGAAGAGAGCTCATCGATCACATTTTGCTTTTTGCTTTCAAATTCGTCCTGCGATATGGGCCAATGCTCTTTAGCCATCGAGAGAACTTCTTTATCCGAAAGACCTTCAAGGTCCCTAAATCGAATCACCGAAGAGCCCGTTTCGTCGTATACATTCCAACATGTAACCGTTCCGTCTCCGTAAAATTCAAAGATTGCCGTTATCGATGTGTCTTTAGCAACGCTCTCACGTCCGTCTGCATAGTCATTACCAAAAGTGAACCAAAGCCCCTTTTGTTTGAAAGCGTCGGAGGGCGTATACGTCCCCGTCGCTTCAAGCCAATCGAACTGCTCCTTATCTGATGCAGTGTTATCTGCGGAATCGATTGGCCTGTCGTTTGTTGAGCAGCCACTCAAGGGGGATAGCAGCAAACATCCTGCAGCCAATCCCATATGTTTAACGATCTGCCGTCTTGAATAGCACTGCATAGACACTCCTTTTCTGCGTACGTGTAGAAGAAATGATATCCCCCCCCCCGAAAAGACAACTGTGCTCTGCGGTGAGTTTACCGAGCGGCATCTTATATGTCCCGAGCGGCATCTTTCATGTCATTAGAAAAAGCTGTCGTGTTTTGACGGGGGGGGTCCTCCGGTGGGAGCTACTCCAGCTCAAACGCTCCGGTGTAGAGCTGGAGTAGCTCCCACCGGAGGCTGGGGCCACGGGGTATGACCTCCGTGCTCAAACATTCTCGCTTCGCTGCGCAACTGCGCGCGGAGGTTATACCCCGTGGCCCCAGCCTCCTGCGCTGCTCCGCTCGAAACGTAAAACTGAAGGTGAAGCATGTAAGGTCTCGGCCTTATGGCCGGGACCTCATTTGTTTGCTGAGATTTTTCTAGGACAGCGAGAGTAGTTAAAAAAGCCCCATCCCAAATGAGCTACTTGAGGAGTTGGGCCATGGCGTTGACGAATTTTTGTACTTGGAGGGTGGGCTCGAGCGGGTAGTGCAAAAAGACCGGCACCTCTCGCCCGCACAGGAACGGTACGCCCACAAAGGCCGGGTGCACGCCCGACCATGCGCCGCAGGTGAGCACCGCGTCGCCCTTTTCCTCCGCCTCGTTAAAGAGCGCAAAGTCAAAGCTGTCCACGTCGATCACGTCCACGCCGCCGTCGGCCAAAAGGTCGATGCGTAGGCTGTCCATGGCATCGTTGCCGTGGCGCAGTACGCGCAGACGCATACCCTCCAGGTCGGCGACCGTAATGCGACTCTTGCGCGCCAGCGGGCTTGTGCGCGGCAGGTCGATATAAAACGGCACGTTGACAATGCGGAGCTTTTGGCAGGCATCACCCCAGCGTGGGGTAGAAAAACTCGACTGCACCACATCGACCTCGCGGCCCAAGCTGCGCATGACGGATTCGCGCTCGTCATAGAGGTCGCTCACCGGCACGATTTCAAATCGCAACGACGGTTCCAGATCGTGGATGCCCGACCACATCGACAGCGTTTGGCGCCCCGGGCACATCATCGATACGCCCAGGCGCACGGCACCGCCATCGCCCGCCGCGCGTCGGGCACGGCGCAGCGCGTCCTCGGATTGGCGCATGATCGAGCGCGCGTCGTCCACCAGCAGCGCACCCGCCGGCGTCACCTTGACGCCCGAATGCGAGCGCTCGAACAGCGTGATGCCAAACTCGGCCTCGAAGCCCGACACCTGTTTGACGAGCGCCGGGGTCGACACGCGCAGTTTTGCCGCCGCACGCGAGAAGCTTCCCAGCTCTGCGGCGGCCGATATGGCCTCAAGTCGTCGATCGTACACGTCAATCTCCTGTTTTCGCGCCCGTGGCAACATGGCGCCACAGGGGGTCGTTTTCGCAGGTTACGCGCTCAATTGAGCATAAACTGCATCGCACGGTGTAAACCTACGGTTAACGCTATTCTAACAAATATGCAATTCACCTGCGCGAACGCTAAGCATACGATAACCAGCGAAAACCACGTGGGTCGATTAATGGGAGCGACCCACCGGGAGGCACAAGAAGGGAAGTTCCTATGAGCAATTGGCTTAAGCTCGAGGGCGATGTCTGCGCCGTGACCGGCGCACTCGGCGGCATGGGCGTCGAGATTTGCCGCGAGTTCGCCCGCAACGGCGCCAACGTCGTCCTGCTCGATCTGGACGAGGAAAAGGTCAAGGCCGCAGCCGCCGACCTCGCCGCCGAGTTTGGCATCCACGCCGAGGGCTACAAGATGAATGCCACCAACGAGGACGAGGTTCAGGCCGCCGTCGATGCCACCATCGCCGACTTCGGCCGCGTCGACGTCCTTGTCAACACCGCCGGCATCCTGCGCTTCGCCGCCATGGAGGACCTGCCGCTGAGCGACTGGGAGCAGGTGCTCAACGTCAACCTCACCGGTTACTTCATCACCTCGCAGCGCTTTGGTCGCGAGATGATCAAGGCCGGCCAGGGTCGCCTGGTGCACATCTCGACCGTTGCCAGCCACTCCCCCGAGACGTTCTCGGGCGTGTACAGCTCCACCAAGGCGGGCGTCAACATGATGTCCAAGATGCTGGCTGCCGAATGGGGCCCCTACGGCGTCCGCTCCAACTGCGTCGAGCCTTGCTTCGTTAAGACCCCGATGTCGGCCAACTTCTACGCCGACCCCGAGGTCGAGAAGAGCCGCAGCCGCCTGATCGCCACGCGCCGCATCGGCGAGGTCAGCGATATCGCCAACGCCGTCATGTTCCTGGCGTCCAAGCGCTCGGACTTTACCACCGGCGACGCCATCAAGGTCGACGGCGGCTTCTCCAACATGATGGGCGACCTCACCGCCAAGCCCGGCGGCCGTCGCGCCTATGCCGACAACTACCTTAAGAACAAGGGTGTCGAGCTCTGGTCCGATGAGTCCGGCGTCGCAAAGCCGACTGACCAGTAAACCAACCTGACAGGGAGGCCCCGCGGACACGCCTGTTCCTCCCCCGTATCGATTAGAAAGAGTCCAATGGCTTCCACCAACTCCAACAAGGGTCGCGCCGTCGTGCTTTCCGCCGCGTGCGTCACCATGTTCTTCATCAGCTCCATCGCGCTGTATTCCGTCGTGAGCAAGAACCTGCTCGCCGTCTACCCCGAGTGGTCCAGCGCTCTTACCTGGGCCTTCCCCGTCTTCCAGACCATCATGGCCGTGACGGGCATCTTCGCCGGCCGCATCTCCGATAAAATCGGCCCCCGCAACGTCGTGATCGCCGCCGCCGCGTGCTACGGCCTGGGCTGGTTCATGTCCGGCACCGTCACCGAGCCGTGGCAGTTCTACCTGTGGTTCTCGCTCGTCGCCGCCATCGGCAACGGCCTGGGCTACAACCCCGCGCTCACCACCGGCCAAAAGTGGTTCATCGACAAGAAGGGTCTCGCCTCCGGCATCACCCTGGCCGCTTCGACCGCCGGTCCCGCCGTGCTGTCCCCGGTGCTCGCCTCGCTGCTCATCCCGAGCCTGGGCATCTTTGGCGCCCTTAAGGCGCTCGGCGTCATCTTCTTTGTGACGATCGCCGCCTCCGCCCTGTTCCTGAAGGCCCCCGAGGCCGGTTGGCTGCCCGAGGGCTTCGAGGCCCCCAAGGGCGGCGCGCACGCTGGCACCTTCGGCGACCTCACCCCGGGCGAGATGGTCAAGACCCCGCGCTTCTGGGTCCTCATCGTCACCTTCGCCTTTGCCGCCACCGCGGGCACCCTGCTCGTGGGCAAGGTTGCCTCCATCGCCGCCGTTCAGCTCTTCGCCGACCCCACGAGCGCCGCGGCCGTCGCCCTCGGCGGTGTGGTGGTCTCCGTCAACACCTGCGCCAACCTGGTCGGCCGTCTGTCCTTTGGCCAGATCATCGACAAGCTCGGCGCCTATAAGTCGCTGCTCATCAGCCTTGTCGTCACCATCGTCGCCCTCGTCATCATGTCGATGAGCTTTACGCAGGCCATGTTCTTTGTGGCGCTCGCTCTGCTCGGCTTTAGCTTTGGCGCTCTGCTCGTCATCTACCCGCCGCTCACCGGTGGCGCCTTTGGCACCAGTAACATCGGCGTCAACTACGGCATCATGTTTTTGGGTTATGCCGCTTCCACCTGGATCAGCCAGCCCATCACCGCCGTGCTGTATCACGCCGAGGCCGGCAGCGCCGCCTACCAGCAGTCCTTCTACGGCGCCATTGTGATCGCCGCCATCGCCGTCGTGCTCACCGTCTACATGATGGTCTCCGACAGCAAGAAGAAGTCCGCCTAGTTTTACCGATGCGACAAAGGGACAGCCCCTTTGTCGCATTCCACCGGTCACCAGTATTAAGGAGTCGAAATGTCTGAGCTCAACCCCGTCCGCATTGCCGTTATCGGCGCCGGCGCCATGGGTCGCAACCACATCCGCTTCGTCACCGAGGAGCCCGAGGCCGAGCTCGTCGCCATCGCCGACGCCTTTGAGGGCGCCCGCGCCACGGCCGAGGCCGCCGGCGTGCCGTTCTTCACCGATCCCGCCCAGATGATGGACGAGGTCAAGCCCGAGGCCGTCATCATCGCCACCCCCAACGACCTGCACCTGGGCGTTGCCCGCGAGGCCGTGAAGCGCAATATTGTGCCGCTGGTCGAGAAGCCGATCTCCAACGACCTCGAGGATGCCCAGGCCTTTGCCGCCGAGGCCGAGACCGCCGGCGTGCCCGTGCTCGTGGGTCAGCACCGTCGCCACAACCCCTTCGTCAACAAGGCCAAGGAGATCATCGAGTCCGGCGAGCTGGGCAAGCTCACCGTGTCGAGCTTCCACTACATGATCTATAAGAACGACGAGTACTTCGACGTCGAGTGGCGCCGCAAGAAGGGTGCCGGCCCGATCCTGGTCAACCTGGTGCACGACGTCGACCTGCTCCGTTACCTGCTGGGCGAGCCCGTTGCCGTCCAGGGCATGCAGTCCAGCGCCGCCCGCGGTTTTGAGACCGAGGACTCCGCCGTGGTCAACGTCCGTTTTGCCGATGGCGCGCTTGCGAGCATGACCATCTCCGACGCCACCGCCAGCCCCTGGAACTGGGAGGCCACCGCTCGCGAGGACCCGCAGTACCGTCCCTTCGACGCCGACGCCTACTTTATCGGCGGAACTAAGGGCGCCCTTTCGCTGCCCCGCCTGCACCAGTTCTCCTACGACGGCGCCTCCAACTGGCACAAGCCGCTGCAGATGGAGATTCCGGCAGTCGACCCCGCGCTGCCGCACAAGATGCAGCTCAAGCACTTTGTGAAGGTTGTCCGCCGCGAGGTCGAGCCCGTCGTGACGCCCGCCGATAACGTCAAGACGCTCACGCTTCTCAACGCCATCAAGGAGGCCGCCGAGACCGGCCAGCTCGTCGAGCTGTAACGCCTTAGGGCAGACCGCGGCAGAAGCCCCATGCCGAACCCTTCGGTCCGCCACCAACAAGCCCCTCTTCTTTGCCCCGCGAGCAGCCTCCTGCCCGCGGGGCATTTTGCTACCTTTCCGACGATTTTTCTGGGGCGAGGGGCCATTTTGCACCTCGGCCTGATTCGTTCGCCACGAAATGCGCCTATCTACTACGTTTAACCGATCGCCCTCAACCGTGCCAAATTTCGCGAAGTAAAAACCGCAGGTAGACGGCTTGCGTATTTTCGGAAAACCGGGGGATGGTCGACCCATACGGGTTAAACGTAGTAGATAGGTCATTTTCGTGGCACGGCCCAAAACAGTCTTTTGGGACGGGTGGTATCCTTGGTAGCTCTGTGCTGCAAACGCACCTTTACCGCAAGGAGTTTCATGGATCTTATCGCCCAGCTCGCCCGCGAGCTCAACCTTAAGGCCGCCAACGTCGAGGCGGCCGTCAAGCTCATCGACGAGGGCAACACCATCCCCTTTATCTCGCGCTACCGCAAGGAAGCCACGGGCGGCATGGACGACGTCGCCCTGCGCGCACTCGACGAGCGCCTGTCCTACCTGCGCAATCTTGAGCAGCGTAAAGAGGACGTCGTTCTGCTCATCGACGCCCAGGGCAAACTCACGCCCGAACTCGAGCAGCAGATTCGAGAGGCCACGCAGCTCCAGCGTGTCGAGGACCTCTACAAGCCCTACCGCAAAAAGCGCATGACCCGCACACAGAAGGCCCGCGAGGCAGGCCTGGAGCCGCTTGCCAACATGATCATCATGCAGGCGTCGGCCAAGGGCAGCGCACTCGACGCCGCCGCAGAATACGTCAACGAGAAGGCCGGCTTCGACACGCCCGAGAAGGCGCTCGCCGGCGCGGCGGACATCGTGGCTGAGACGGTGGCCGAAGACCCCGAGAACGTCGCCGACCTGCGCGCCTTTACGCAAAACACCGCCGACATCGTCGTCGAGGCCACCGACCCCGCCGAAAAGACTCCCTACGAGCCCTACTACAACTATGATGAGCCGCTGCGCCGTATACCCAACCACCGCGTGCTGGCTATCGACCGCGGCGAGCGCGAGGGCAAGCTCCGCGTGCGCGTGAACGTCGACGGCGCTGCCGCCACAGCGCGCCTCAGCAGCCGTTGGCCCCGACGCCAGGGCGTCTTCGCGCCCATCTTCGATGCCGCCATCGCTGACGGTTACAAGCGCCTCATGGCCCCCTCGCTGGAGCGCGAGGCCCGCGCCAAACTCACCGTTCGCGCTCAGACCGAGGCCATCAACGTCTTTGCCAAGAATCTCGAGGGCCTGCTCTCGGCGCGCCCTGTGCGCGGCGCCCGCGTGCTCGCGCTCGATCCGGGCTACCGCACCGGCTGCAAGGTCGCCGTCATGGACGAGACCGGCAAGCTACTCGACCACGGCGTGGTCTACCCCACCAAGCCGCGCCACGACGTCGCCGGCACCAAGCGCGAGCTCGCCCGCCTCGTCAAAAAGGACGGCGTCAACACCATCGTCATCGGCAACGGCACCGCCAGCCGCGAGACCGAGGAAGTCGTCTCGGAGTTCATTGCCGAGCAGGCGCCTGGGCTGCGATACACCATTGTTAACGAGGCCGGCGCGTCGGTGTACTCCGCCTCCGAGCTCGCGAGCCAGGAGTATCCCGACCTGGACGTCACCGTGCGCGGCGCCATGAGCCTGGGCCGCCGCCTGCAGGACCCACTGGCAGAGCTCGTCAAGATTCCGCCCCAGTCCATCGGCGTGGGCCAGTACCAGCACGACCTTGACCAGGCCGAGCTCTCGCGCACCCTGGGCCACGTGGTGGAGGACGTCGTCAACCGCGTGGGCGTCGACGTCAACACCGCGAGCGCGAGCCTGCTGGGATACGTTTCGGGCATCACGCCGAGCGTGGCCAAGAACATCGTGGCTTTCCGCGAGGAAAACGGCGCCTTCACCGATCGCCGCCAGCTCAAGAAGGTCCCCAAGCTGGGACCCAAGGCATATCTCAACGCTGCAGGCTTTTTGCGAATTAGCGGCGGTAAGAACCCGCTCGACGCAACGAGCGTCCACCCCGAAAGCTACGAGGTGGCCACGTCCGTCTTGGAACGCGCCGGCGTTAAAGCAAGCGAGCTCAGCCGCGGCGGCGTGCCCGACATCGAGCGCCGCCTGGGCAGCATCTCGGCGCTGGCAAGCGACCTGGACTGCGGCACCCTGACGCTCATCGACATTGTCAACGAGCTCAAGAAGCCCGGCCGCGACCCGCGCGACGACGCGCCCGAGGTGGCCTTTAGCCGCTCGGCACTTTCCATCGACGACCTGGAGCCCGGCATGGAACTCAAGGGCACGGTGCGCAACGTCGTCGACTTTGGCGCCTTCGTCGACGTGGGTGTGCACCAGGACGGCCTCGTGCACATCTCCAAGCTGGCCAACCGCTTCGTCAAGCACCCGAGCGACGTGGTGCGCGTCGGCGACACGGTAAAGGTGTGGGTGGAAAAGGTCGATCGCGACCGCAAGAAGATCTCGCTCACCATGGTGCAGGGGAAGTAAACCACCTAAAGCAAGGGTCCCCCCTCTCGCGACGTGCAAAATCGCGAGTATTCTGCAATTTCCGCCGCCCCGAACGCCCCTCAGAGGCAATAAAGTCAAAAACGGCCCCCGTTTTAGCATCATCAGAGCCAAAACGGGGGCTGTTCCGTGCTTCGGTTAACTGGTAAAAGCCTTTACCTTGCTGAATACTCTCAATTTTGCACGGCGCAGGCGGGGGTACCTTTGCCCACGGCAGGATATGGAAGCCAAGCGCCAACTTGCTGGCAAGCTCGTGCCGGCAGCCCCGGCCTTTCCTTTGCCTAGCGCGACCCCCGCGAAGCGCGTGAGCGGTAGGGAAAGGAAAAGCCGGGGCGAACAACCCGCGGCGTAGCCAGTGTTCGCGTTACGGCAGGATATGGAAACCGAGCGCCGCGATATCCTTGGCAAAGCCGCGGACGGTGTCGAGCGAGACCTCGTACGGGTCACGGCCGATGTTCTTGCGCTTGGCCAGGATGCCGTTGGGCACCGTGATGATCTGGCAACCGCAGGCCTCGGCCTGGTAAATGTTGATGAGCTCGCGCGTGGACGCCCACAGGACCTCACAGTTGGGCTTGATGGCGGCCTTCTTGACCGACTCCGTCATAAACGGAATGGGGTCGACGCCGGTGTCGGCGATGCGGCCGGCAAAGAGCGAGATGATGGACGGCGTCTCGGTGTCAACGGCCTCGACCATCTCATCGACCTGCGTAGGCGTAAAGATGGTAGTGACGTTGACCTTGATGCCGTCGGCGGAAAGCTTGCGGACCAGCTCGGCGGTGGACTCGCCCTTGGTGGTCACGCACGGAATCTTGACGTAGACGTTCTCGGCCCAGGTAGCGATCTCGCGCGCCTCGACCTCCATGGTCTCGACGTCATCGGCAAAGACCTCAAACGAGACGGACACATCGGTGATGTGGGTCAGGACCTCCTTGGCAAACGCGCGGTAATCCGTCACGCCGCCCTTCTTCATAAGGGACGGGTTGGTCGTGAAACCCTGAACGTTGCCGTTCTCGTACATGTCGAGCATGCCCTCGAGGTTTGCACCGTCAGCGAACACCTTGATTGCCATCTGCCTGATTCCTTTCGCTTGCACATGGGCGTTAAACTGCTAAACACTTTACCTACGTTTATCAAGGCGTGAGCTGCGGTTTTTTATCTTCTCGGCGAACGGTATAAACACCTCAGTGTTTGGATTGATAAATCGATTGAGCATGCAAAAGCGAAGAGTCGCAGTTTGAGCAAACGTCAGAACGCGGGATTCATTAGATGAGGCCGAAATGCTGCATCGCTGTGACGGTGCCGTCGTGTGCGACATCGTCGGTCACGTAGTCGGCGACCGCCTTGACCTCAGGCATGGCGTTGCCCATGGCGACAGCCGTCTCGACCGCAGCGAGCATGCCCAGGTCGTTGCCGGAATCACCAAAGCCAAAGGTGCGCGCGTTGCCGGTGCGACCCAGGTATTCCAGCGCTCGCGCCACGCCCACGCCCTTGTCGATGCCCTTGGGGCTCAGCTCGCGATTCTGGCCACCGGTGTTGCACAGCTCAAACTCGCGATCGATAAAGCCGTCATCGTTGGCTACGCGAGCCAAACTGGGCACATTGAGGCATACCTTGCCCACGCGCAGACTGCCGTCGACGCGCATTTCCTCGGCGCTGTGCACCACAGAAGTGCCGATCAGAGACGACTGCTCAACGCCCGCGGGTTCCAAGGCAAAAGTAGCCACGTTGGTCTCGAAAAAGGCCTCAATCCCTGCCGCGGCCATACGGCGTGCAAGCTCCTCGACAATGTCCTCGTCAAAGCAGTCCTCGTGTACCACGCGGCCCTCGACCTCGAGTGTCGCTCCCGCCATGGCAACGACACCCGCAGGCTCCAAAGCACGCAGACCATCGGCAATCAGCCACAAGGGACGACCCGTGCAGATAAATGCCTGGTGACCCGCATTGCGCAGGCGATGAAACGCCTCGATCACCGCCTGCGAGGGGCGAACCGCCGAAAAGTCCTTGTCGGTCATGTTGTCGGGATCGAACGACGTCAGCGTGCCGTCCACGTCAAAAAAGAGCACGGCAGAATCGGGGCACGCATCAATCATATGGGTTCCTTTCGGGGGCGAGAGTAAACGAAGCATCCATCATATAATGGAGCGACGCAACCAGAGAGGTCACCCATGGAATTTTACGCAAGCTGCCCCGAGGGCTTTGAGTCCGCACTCGCCGATGAGCTTAAACGCCTCGGGCTTTCGCATGTTCGCCGGCTGAAGGGCCGCGCCACGTTTGAGGGCGAGCTCGAAGAAGGCTACCGCGCCTGTCTGTGGTCGCGTCTGGCGAGCCGCGTGTTTGCGGTGCTCGGGCGCTTTGAGGCGCAGGACGCCGACGAGCTGTACGATAGCGTTTACGACATCGCCTGGGAGAACATCGTCCGCCCCGGCGCCACCATTGCCATCACCGCCCGCGGCGTGACCGAGCAGCTGCGCAACACGCGTTTCTCGGCCCTGCGCGCCAAAGACGCGCTGTGCGACCGCCTGGCCGAGACCACGGGCCGTCGCGCCGATGTCGATGCCGCCGACCCCGATGTTCACCTACTGCTTTCGCTGCGCCAGCGCCGCGCGAGCATAAGCCTAGACCTTTCGGGCGACCCGCTGTTCAAACGCCTGCCGCCCGCAGCGACCCGCGCCGGCGAGGGCGCGCACGTGCTGCGCCCCGACTACGCCGCCCTGGTGCTGGCGCAGGTCGGCTGGACCGCGCTATGCGAGCGCGAGCTGACGGCCGACGATTACGAAAATGAAGCCCTTCCCACGCTGATCGATGCCTCGTGCGCCGGCGGCGGCCTGCTGCTGGAAGCCGTGAACATTCTGACCGACCGCGCCCCGGGCGCCGCACGCGAGCGCTGGGGCTTTGAGGGCTGGCAGCTGCACAACGCCGCTCTGTGGGAGCAGCTGCTTGCCGAGGCGCGCGAGCGCGAGGCGGCAGCGCGCGAACGCCAGGCGCGCATCGTGGCCGCAGACATCGACCCCGCCGCTCGCAAGACCGCCGAGCGCATGGTCAAGAGCGCTGGCTACAAGCGTTTTGTCGACTTTTGCGCCGCCAAGCCCGCCACCGTGCTGGACCATGCGGGCGCCGTCGCCGGTGCCGCCGTGGTCGCAGACACCACCGAGACCCCGCTTTCGCTCATGCACGACGCCATGACGCTGGTCGGCGAGCTGCGCCGCGCGCCCGAGCTTTCCGCGGCGCCGGTCGCTGCGCTCACCCGCGATGGCCTTATGGCCCGCGCGCTCCATGCCGAGCCCGCGCGCTCCATCGCCGTCATGCCCAATAACGAGGAGGCGGCTCTTGAGGTTTGGCACTCGCTCGACCACGCCGCCGCGGCATTCGAGGCTGCGACCAGCATAAACGCCGAGGAACAGTCCACGGACGTCGAAGACGAAGCCGCCGCTTCCTCCATGCCCGAACCTGCCGCCACGCTCGACTTGGGCGACGGCAAGCCGCTGCCCGTGCTCATCCCCGGGTCCGAGCAGTTCGCCAACCGCCTGCGCAAGAACGCGCGCCTGCGCCGCAAGTGGGCCAAGCGCGAGGGCGTAAGCTGCTACCGCGTCTACGATGCCGACCTGCCCGACTACTCCGCCGCCATCGACCTGTACGAGGGTTGCCCGCAGACGCCGGGCCGCTGGCTCGTCATCGCCGAATACGCCGCGCCCAAGACCATCGACCCCGCGCTAGCCCAGGCCCGCATGCTCGACATTCTGGCCATCGCGCCGCGCATCCTTGATGTTCCGGCCGAGCATGTGCACGCCAAGGCCCGCATGCGTTCGCGCGGCGGCTCGCAGTACGGCAAGCAGGGCGCCGGCAAGGGCGGCTCGGGCGAGCGCGCCAATATCGCACGCCGTCGTCTGCCACTCATCGAAGAGGGCGGCCTTACCTTTGCCGTCAACTTTGACGACTATCTGGATGTGGGCATCTTCCTGGATCACCGCGTCACCCGCAACCTAGTGCGCGAGCACGCCAAGCAGGCGCGCCGCTTCCTCAACCTGTTTGCCTACACTGGCACTGCCACCTGCTACGCGGCCGATGGCGGCGTCGAGGAGACCGTGACGGTCGACCTTTCCAACACCTACCTGGACTGGGCCGAGCGCAATATGCGCCAGAACGGCTTTGTTGGTCCGCAGCATCATTTTGTGCGCGACGACGTGCTCGCCTGGATTCGCGACCAGCGCCAGACGCGCAACCGCTGGGACCTGATCTTTGTCGACCCGCCCACGTTTTCGAACTCGTCCAAGATGGGCCGCCGCACCTGGGATGTCCAGCGCGACCATGTTGAGCTTTTGGCCGGCGTATCGCGCCTGCTCGCACAGGGCGGCCACGCCATCTTTAGCTGCAACCTGCGCGGCTTCCGCCCCGAGGCGCGCAAGCTCGCGCGCGCGGGCGTGGTGCTGGAGGACATTACGGCACAGACCATCCCCGAGGACTTCGCGCGCAACCAGAAGGTGCACCACTGCTATATCGTGCGCCGCCTGCCCATCGAGGACGCCATGGCCGAGGTCGGCTTTAGCGCCGAGGAAATTGCCGAGCGCGTCGAGGAGCTGCGTAACCCCGAGGCCCGTAAGCCTCGCGCGGCAGTGCCCGCGCACGTGCAGACCGGCAACGGCAAGTCCAACTTTGCTGGCAAGCCCTCCCCCGCCGGCAAGTCAAAAAAGAAGAAGTTCTACGCCAGCAAGCCCAAGGGCAAATAACAAAGTTGCGGTGGAATACGGACTGTTTTGCCTGGAATTAGGCAAATTTAGACCGTATTTCACCGCAACTCATATTGGGATGGCGGATGCCGACCTATCCCTGGATGACCAATCGGTAACCAATACCCACGTGCGTCTGGATATAGCGCGGATGCGCGGGGTCGGACTCGATCTTCTTGCGCAGCGTGCCCATAAAGACGCGCAGGCTCGCCAGGTCGCTCTTAGTTGCCGTGCCCCAAATCTCGTGCAGGATAAACTGGTGCGTCAGTACCTTGTCGGCGTTATGCGCCAGCAGGCACAGGAGCTTATACTCGATCGGCGTCAGATGCAGTTCCTCGCCATCCATCGTGGCGATGCCGGCATCAAAATCGATATGCAGCTCACCGGTATCGAACGAGCCCTCGGAGACAACGCCGCCCGTCTGCGCATACGAAAGGCGCCTGAGCGTCGTGCGAATGCGCGCGAGCAGTTCCTCGACCGAAAACGGCTTGGTCAGGTAGTCGTCGGCACCGGCATCGAGCGCGCGGATTTTGTCCGCGTCCTCGCTGCGCGCCGAGACCACGATAATCGGCATGCCCGACCATGCGCGCACCGACTCCACCACCTTGACGCCGTCCATATCGGGCAGGCCCAGATCGAGCAGCACAATGCTCGGCGTCTGCGACGAGGCGGCGGCGATAGCGGCATGGGCGGTCTCCACAGCCATATGGCGCAAGCCGTGCGCCTCGAGCGCGGCAACAATAAGATTGCGGACGGCGGGGTCGTCCTCAACGACCAAGATGAGCGGTTTTACGGCAGAGTTCGGCACAGCGCTACTCCTTATCAAACGAAACGTCGGCGGCAGGAAGCTCAATCGTAAAGACCGAGCCGTGCGGGTCCGCCGCGGCAACCTCTATGCTACCGCCATGTGCCAACGCAATGGAACGGCAGAGCGAAAGACCCAGGCCAACGCTGCGGTGGCTGTCGGCCAGACCATGGTTGGCGGTATAGAACGACTCAAAGATCCGCTCGCGATCCTCGGGTGCGATGCCCGGACCATCATCGGCCACCGAGCACGCCACGCGTCCATCGTCGACGCTAATCGAAATCACGATATGCGAACCCGCGGGCGTATAGGTGATGGCGTTGTTCACCAGATTGACCACCAGCTGCACCATCAGGCGCGCATCGACGTTGACGAGCGCCGGCTCATCGCACGCCACCACCTTAAGGTCGTGCTCGCGCACGGCCGGATTTACGTGGCGCAGCGCCTCCTCGACGATATCGTCCATGAGCTCGAGCGTGGTCGACAGGCGCATACCGCCACCCTCGAGCTTGGTGATGGCGAGCAGATTCTCGACGGTGGCGTTGAGCCACAGCGCATCCGAGCGAATGGATAGAAGCAGGCCGCGGCGCGTCTGGGCATCGAGCACCGCGGTGCCGGTCGAGCCCTGGTCGAGCAGCACATCGGCATTACCCGAAATACTGGTGAGCGGCGTGCGCAGGTCGTGCGAGATGGAGCGCAGCAGGTTGGCGCGCAGCTGTTCGTTTTTGGCAAGCACCGCCGCCTCCTCGCGGGCCTCCATGGCGCGGGCGCGATCGAGCGCCAGCTCGCCTTCACTCACGATGGCATCGGCAAGTGTCCGCTCCTCATGCGTCAGCACGTCGGGCTCGGCAACGATAGCCAGCACGCCCACCACCGAGGCGGGGTCGCCCGAGCGCGCGAAGCCGTCGCCTGTGCGAACCGTCAGGTAGATGCCATAAAACGCCGAGCCGCCATAGGTGGCATCGAGCGGCGTTCCCACATAGGCGGACGCCGAGAGCCGCGGCGGCATCTGCGGCGCCAGTTCATGCACCGGTGCGGCATCGCCCACGGCCGTGTATGTCGCACGCGGCAGCAGGTCATCGCCCTCGGCGTCGGCGCTGTACCACACGACCGGGCAGCCCGAAAGACGTGCCAGCTGCGTGGCCATGGCGTGAACGATCTGATGCTGATCGGCGCACCGCTGCAGCATGCGGTTGGTCTCGAGCACCATATGCGTGCGGCGGTCGCTGGCGGCAGCCTGTGCCAAGGCGCGGCGCAGGGCCAACGCAATCGAGCTCGACACAAGCGAGACCACGAACATGATGAAGAACATGCCGGGATAGCCGCGGTCGATAAGCGACAGCGAGTAGCGCGGGTCGACAAACAAGAAGTTGTAGAGCGCCACGGCGGCAGCCGAGCTCAGCAAGCAATACAGGCGACTCCAGGTAAAGAATGCGCACAGCTGAACGGCGAACACATAGACGATCATGATGCTCGGCGCGAGACCCGGATGGTCGAGCAGCGCGCCCACAATCGTCGCCGCGACCAGCAGCCCCACCGATACGCAGGCGTCATACAGAGGAGTGCGGCGCGTCAGCGTTGTGCGCCGCCACCAAAAGCTATCGGCAATATCGCCGTCCGTACGGACGTCCATCAGCGTCCCGCCCCTCTCTCAAAACAAAAACCACCACAAAGGGGACAGGCACCTTTGTGGTGGTTTCCCTTGTGGTGGTTCCAAGTGTATAGCCTTTGCAACCGGCGGTCGCTAGACAAACAGCACGTGCGCGAGCAGGGCACACACGCACACCGCTCCAAATACCAGTGCCACGATCGAAATTACGCGATCGGCCATATCCATGTTGGCACGGTTCGTCAAAAACCGATCTTCGGCGGCGTCGGCGCGTGCCTCACGTACCAGCTCGGCAACCACCTCGCGGCCATCAAGCATCTTTGCATCCATGTTTGCCTCCCCGGTCTCAATCTTGTCCATCGAAAACCAACTCCGTGCAACCCGTCGGCGCCTACGGCCGCTCGTTGGGGGCCAGGCGCTGCATCTTGTTCACGGCCTTGAACTTGGTGAACAGCGGCACGTACTCAAAGCTCACGTTGGAGTTCTCCAGGCCGTACCAACGCGCGGGCGTGCCGGCGGCGCGGCGAATGATGTACTTGAGCGTGATGGCCGTACGCTCGCTGGGCTCCACATCGCTTTCGGGCGCCAGAAGCTTACGGATCAGGACGAACTTGAACGTGCCGATGTTACCCGGATCCTTGTAGACCGAGTAGTCATGCGTCTGCGGCGGCAGCTCGCCGGTGGCAGCCAGGTCCTGAACAACCTGACGCAGGTAGGCATTGACGCGCTGGTTGATCTTGTAGCCCAGGTACAGGTGCACGCGGAACACGTAGTCGGTGCCGAACGTCTCGACCGAATAGGCAAAGGTGTGCGGTTCGTCCATGGTCTCGACATTCACGAACCACCAGGCGCGGGCACGCTTGGGATGCTTGTCCAAGATCGAATAGACGATATCGCGGTCGATGTAGTCGGTATGGGTGTCCTTGGTCAGGTACACGACGTTGTCACTCATGCGCTCGTAACGGTCGTCGTCGCGCAGGCGCTTGAGCTGCGGCAGGTAGCTGCGCAGCGGCAGCAGCGTAAACTGGCGCTGCTCGACCGCCGTGCCGTTGTACCAGCACACCATAATGCCCATGATGAGTGCAGCCATGAGGATGGTGAAATAGCCGCCGTGGAAGAACTTGGTGAGCGAGCTCACGAAGAAGAAGCCTTCGAGCAAAAGGAAGAAGGCCGCGAAGATCCACGGAGCAACCTTGAGCTTGCGCTCCTCGTGCAGGTAGAAGAAGAGCAGTAGCGTGGTGCACATCATAGTCAGCGTAATGGCAAGGCCGTAGGCGGCTTCCATATGCGCCGAGTTCTGGAACAGCAGCACCACGATGACGCAGCCCACAAGCATGACGTTGTTGACCATGGGGATGTAGAGCTGGCCTTTGGTCTCGGCAGGGTAGAAGACCTGCATGTGCGGCATGAGGTCCAGACGGCTGGCCTCGGACACCAGCGAAAACGCGCCGGTGATGAGCGCCTGCGAGGCAATGATGGCCGCGACGGTGGAAAGGCCAACGGCAAACGGGCGCAGGCCCGGGGCGAGCATCTGGTAGAACGGGTTGAGGTCGGCAATGCCCATGAGCTCGGGGTTGGCAGCGTTGTTCATAAGCCAAGCGCCCTGGCCCATATAGGAAAGCAGCAGGCAGCACTTAACGAACGGCCAGGTAGCGTAGATGTTGCCGCGGCCGACGTGGCCCATGTCGGAGTAGAGCGCCTCGGCACCGGTGGTGGCGAGGAAGCAGCTGCCCAGAATCATGATGCCCGCGTGGTTGTTGGGGCTCAGCAAAAAGGCGATGCCGCGCACCGGGTTGAGGCACAGCAGCACGGCGGGGTGCTGGAAGACAAAGAACAGACCCGTGCCGCCCAGGAACAGGAACCACAGCGTCATGATGGGG
Source organism: uncultured Collinsella sp. (assembly GCA_902475425.1). GTDB lineage: Bacteria > Actinomycetota > Coriobacteriia > Coriobacteriales > Coriobacteriaceae > Collinsella. The sequence goes on along the minus strand of CABRZJ010000011.1, from coordinate 12,473 downwards.
CCAAAGGCGTGACCGATCTTGGCCGTACCGATGCGCTGTACCAAGAAGAGCACGATGATGATGGCGAGCGTAATGGCGACGACGCGGCCTTGGTCATCGCCCAGCACGGCATGGACCGCCGGGATGGTGCGCAGGCCCTCGATGGCCGTGGTAACGGTAACGGCCGGCGTGAGGATGCCGTCGGCGAGCAGCGCGGCGCCACCTAGCATGGCGGGGATGATAAGCCACTTGCCACAGCGCTTGACCAGACTGTACAGGGCAAAGATACCGCCCTCGCCATGGTTATCGGCGCGCAGCGAGATGAGCACATACTTGATGGTGGTCAGCAACGTGACCGTCCACACGACAAGGGAGAGCGCGCCGAGCACGAACTCCTCCGTGACGCTTCCGATGCCGCCGTTGCCGGCAACGAGCGCCTTGGTTACATACATAGGGCTGGTGCCGATATCGCCGTACACCACGCCCAGCGTGACGAGCATCGCCGAGATGCTCACAGGAATCGCAGCGTGCGAAGCTGCCTCCTTGGCCTTTTGTTCCATAAGCCGGTTTCCTCCCAACTTTAATGTTCGAAGGAATTATAGGTAATCGGCCCATGTTTTAATGCACTGTTTTCCCAGCTAGATAAACATTTATACGGCCTTTAAGCCACCTCGGCGATATGGAATGTGACAGAGGGACTGTCCCTTTGTCACATTCGTCATTTTCCAAGCCAATTTTTGAACCACCACTCCATGGAGCGGCTCATCTCGGCCATAAAGGGGCTCGTGTGCTTGCGGGTGTAGATATCCACGACGCGCTCCCCCACCTCGCGGGCGTGCGGACGGAACATCGCGTCCATCTCGGCCACCTGCGCGTCCATGGTCGCGGCATCCGCACGGCAGTAGCGCTCCTCGTGCACCAGGTTCACCACGGGGTGCGCGATTGCCGGGCGCTCCTTACGGGGCGTGCCGATGATGAGCATCGACAGCGGCATGGTATAGGGCGGCAGATCGAGCAGCTCGGCAACTTCCTCGGCATTCTCGACGATATCACCGATATAGCAGCTCCCCAGGCCCAGAGCCTCGGCGGCAACCACGGCGTTTTGCGCGGCGATCACGGCGTCCTGGGCCGCGATGGCAAAGTCGCCCAAACCCGGCGCGCGGCGGGGCGCCTTACCCGTGCGCTCGACAAACTCGGGCTCAAAGCAGCCCACGTGCTCAAACAGATCGATCCACTTGGCATAATCGACCACAAATATCAGTGCCCAGGGCGCCTTGGCGATCATGGGCTGGTGGTCGCACAGGTCGGCCAGGCGGTCGAGCGTTGCCTGCTCGCGGATGCTCACGATGGAATACATCATCATGGCGCCCGCCGACGGCGCACGACTCGCCGCATGCAGAATCGCCGCCCGCTGCTCGTCGGTCACCGCCACGGGACGGTCATCGTCATCACGCGCGAAGGCACGCGTGGAGGAACGGTGCTCCAACGTGTCCAGCACCGCATTGCCCGTCGTCTCGACCGGATAGCCGCACGTATCCACAGCCTTGGTGCAAACCTGCTCGTTCATCGCCTCATCCTCGCTAATTCTTTAAGAAGCCTTTACGTTTCCGTGTAATTCCCATCCATTATCGCGCAGGTCGCCACTCCATTGCGCCACACCGCCACACGTGCGCGTTAATATGGCTGGTTGTTGTGCGCAGCCACCAATTGCAGCGCATATCTTGGTAACAATCGGGTAAACCCCCGCTTTCGTAGGTTTTAGTTTGTGAGGAGTCTCAGCATGTTCGCTGCCGCCATCTCGCTCGTCGGTCTTGCGGCGACCGTCTACCTTGTCTTGCGCGAGGCCAAGGCCATTCGCGCTCAGTCGGGCACCGTTGCCAAAAGCGCTCTTGGGTGGAGCGTCGCCTTCGGCCTGTTCCAGCTCTTTTTGACCATTTGGGGCGCCATTGGCCTCGTCGCCCAAAACGAGCCGCTCGCCTTTGTGATGCTCATCCTAACCAACGCCATCCTCACCGGCTGCGCTTGGGCCAGCATCGCACGCGACCGCATCGCCCCGCGCGTCTTTGCGTTCGCCGCGCCCGACGCCCCCGCCCCCACCGGCAAGCTCGCCCGCCTGCGCGGCGCCTTTGTGGGCAAACCGCTCGTCGCCGCTGTCTTGTGCCTGCTGCTCGCCGGCGTCTTTGCGCTGCTGGGAATGGAAGTCTCGTCCAACCACGACTTTACCTGGGTCTACCCCCTGTGCATCCTGCTCGAGTGGGCCATCATCACCGTGCTCATGACCGGCTTGTTCTTCCTATTCCAGCGCCACGGCGCAGCTCCCGCGGTCCTGGCCTTTGCCCTCTTTGTCCTGGGCATTGCCGAGTTCTTCGTCATCACGTTTAAATCCATGCCCATCCAGCCGGGCGACCTTTCGGCCATCTCCACCGCCGCCGCGGTCGCCGGCAACGGCTACACCTTCTCGATCTCGCTGTTCTGCGTGCTGTCCATGGGCTTTACCGCCATCGCCATGCTGCTGTGCGAGTACGCCGGCCTGGTGGCACCGCACCGTCAGAAGGGTGCCGCCAACGCCAAGCGTATGCTGCTCACCAACCTGCTCGTGGCAGTGCTGTGCCTGGGCGGCGTAACCGCGCATGTCACGCTCATCGACTACTACAACACCCTCGGCATCACCGTCTACACCTGGCGCCCGCTCGAGAGCTACTGGCGCGAGGGCTACCTGCCCGCCTTTATTAGTGCGGCGCAGTCCATCAAGCCGCCCAAACCCGCCGACTACTCCGTCGACGATGCCAAGGCCACGCTCAAAAAGTACGCCAAGGCCTACGACAAGTCCGACGCGGCCAAGAGCGACGAGCGCGCCGCCGCAAAGGAGCAGTTCGACAGCGAGAAGCCCACGGTCATCGCCATCATGAACGAGACCTTCTCGGATCTATCCATCTACCAGAATATGCGCGCCGGCTACGAGGGCCCGCAGTACTTTAAGAGCCTGTCTAACTGCCTCAGCCGCGGCAAGCTCTACGTGAGCGCCTACGGCGGCGGTACCGCCAATACCGAGTTTGAGTTTATGACCGGCAACTCTATGGCCAACCTGGGCTCGGGCGTGTACCCCTACACCATCTACAACATGGAAACGACCGGTAATCTGGCAGAGCAGTTCAAATCGCTCGGCTATTCCACCACGGCCATGCACCCCAACCACGCGACCAACTGGAACCGCGAGAACGTCTACAAGGACTTTGGCTTTGACCAGTTCCTGTCTATCAACGATTTCCAGGGAGCCGACACCCTGCGCGGCATGGTGACCGACCAGGCTACCTACGACAAGATTCTTGAGCTGCTCGACCAGAACGCCGATCCGCAGTTTATCTTCGACGTGACCATGCAGAACCACTCGGGCTACGATACGGGCCTGCTGCCGGTCGACAAGCAGATGCACCTGAACATCGACACGACCGACCTGGACGCCAAGACCGTCGAGGACGGCACGCTATCCGATGTCGACGAGTATGTCTCGTGCATCGAGCAGTCCGACCAGGCGCTGCGCTACTTCCTCAACGCCTTGAGCAAGCTCGACCGCAAGGTGGTCGTGGTGTTCTGGGGCGACCACCAGCCGTTCTTCCCGTCCAAGTTCAATGACAAGTGGTTTACCGGCGAGGACGACGCTACGCATCAGGAGCGTCTGTGGCAGACCGACTACATCATCTGGGCCAACTACGACGTTGCCGGCTGCGACCAGACGAGCGAGGTCGACGACCTGTCCACCAACTACCTGTCCACGCAGCTTATGCAGCTGATCGGCGCACCGCTGACCGACTACCAGAAAGCGCACATGACGCTGCGCGAGTCGCTGCCCGCCATCAACTCGGTCGGCTACGAGGACGCCAGCCTGCGCTGGGCGCTCTCCTCCAACGTCACCGGTGACGATGCCGCCGCCGCAGCCGCCACCAAGGCGCGCGAAGATTACGCCAAGATGCAGTACTACGAGATGTTCCGCAACGGCAAGAACGTGTACACCGAGCACTTCCAGACCGAGGCTAACGAGACCGACCCCAACCTGGCGCCGGGTACGACCAAGATCAAGTAACGGGGTCGGGGGCCCGAATCGGCGGCAGGCGGAGGTACGGGAAAGGTCTGCTGCTCAAACAGTCCTGCGCAAGACGGGGGCCACATTAAGTGGCCCCCTTTGCGTGCGGAACTCGCGACAGACCTTTCCCGTACCTCCGCCTGCCGCCGCCCCTCACCCGTTGCGGGTTGAGTGGGCTGATGAGAGACTGCGCTCGCCCCATTGCAGATGCGTGGCCTGTCATGCGTATCGCGGAAACCGCGTCCCACTCTGAATGCATCCAGCAAACGCATGCGAGTGTGTCGTCCAGGACGGTCTCGTCATCGGGGTTATGGAAAATGTCACCCCAAATGCTTGCCACGGTTGCGCCCACGTGTGTCAAGAAAAAAGCCTCGGGGATTTCGAGGCTTTCACGTTTGTATTGTTTTGCACGAAGGACCGCGGACGGCGAAGCTACTCGCCCAGCACGGCCTTCTTTGCGGCTGTGGCCATGTTATCCAAATCTTCCTTGGTGGGATGGTCCTTTGCGGCAAACCAGTTGTCGAGCAGCATCTTATAGCGCGCGTTTTCGGGTTCTTGCTCAAGCATCGCCTCATAGCGCTGCTTGACCGCGGGGCCCATCTTGCCCTGGCACATCGCCCAGCCCGCAAGCTCGGCATCCTCGGCCAAGTTAGACGATACGCGGTCGATAATCTGTCTGAAGTACTCCTCGCTCGCGCCAAAACCGCAGGTGCCAAACAAAAAGACGCGCTTGCCATGCAGGGCGGAAAGCAGCGCGGCAACCGAAGACGAGCAGGTGCCCTTGTCGCACCAAAAGCCAACGAGCACCGTGTCGGCCGCGCAGGCGCCCTGCGCCTCGAGCGCAACCTGATCTGCGTCCGCATCGTCGCTCAACGCCGCGGCATGGACAAACTCAACGCCCGCAGCCTGCAGAGCGCGCTTGATCGCGCCCGAAACCATCCTGGTATTACCGCTCTTGCTGTTAACCACCAAAGAGCACGTCATAGTCACGTTGCCTCGTTTCCCCCAAAACTAAAGCCACTAATGCAATTTATTAGATGAATATCTTAGTACTAACGTGACAGATGTAAACCACCGTCTGTCGATTGGCGACGCAGACGACATCTTTGGACAGATTTCGAACAGTATGTGCTTCGGATTGAAACCGCCGCAGAACGTTTCACGAATGGCCGAAAAACTGTTTCACAAAACGCCGTCAAATTGTTTCATATAATATCGTTAATTTGTTTCACGAAATACCGTCAAATTGTGTCATGGTTTTTCGTCAAAATGTTTTACGCGCTGGTAAGATGCTATAAAACAAAATGTTTCTTTGGATGGCGGGAAGTACGATGACTAGGTATATGAGTAGATGTATCGATCGCTCAATCGAACGCGATCTTGGCATTTTTGGTGCCGTGCTCATTCAGGGACCGAAGTGGTGCGGAAAGACGACTACGGCCCAGCGATTCGCTGAATCATCGCTGTCTCTCTCCGACCCTGCCGGAGACTTTGCCGCACTGCAGCTTGCCAGGATCGACCCAGCTCAAGCAATAGTCGGCGCAACGCCGAGACTCATCGATGAGTGGCAGGAAGAGCCAAAACTGTGGGACGCAATACGTTTCGAATGCGATCGTCGGACCGGTGAGCCAGGGCAGTTTTTGCTTACGGGGTCAGCAACACCAAACGACGCCGACCAACCGATGCACAGCGGCATCGGGCGCATATCACGCTTGCGCATGGAAACAATGACTCTGGCCGAACTCGGGGTTTCCTCAGGGGCGGTCTCGCTCGAATCGCTGCTTAACGGATGCCCCATCAAAGCGGCACTTGGATCCATCAACGGCATCGCCGATATCGCCGATTTGCTATGTCGTGGTGGTTGGCCTCAGGCGGTTGGCAAGACGACTGCCGATGCAATGCGCATATCCGCTGCCTACATCGACGGCGTTTGCGAATCGGATGTTTCGAGGGTTGACGGCGTGAAGCGTGACCCGGAGAAAGTCAGGGCTCTTCTGTCTTCGCTTGCACGCAACGAATCCACTCTTGCCGGCGAAAAGTCTCTTGAGAAAGACCTAGGCGGTGATGTATCGAGAAGTACGCTGCGGCGCTATACGGATGCCTTGCGCAGAATACACATCATCGATGATATCCCGGCTTGGCATCCGGCGCTCAGGTCTCCGGTAAAGCTGCGGCAAAGTGCGAAAAGACACCTCGCCGACCCTTCGCTTGCCGTCGCACTGCTCGGAGCAAATCCGGAGTCATTGGCATCCGACCCGAAGACGCTGGGACTGCTCTTCGAATCCCTCGTCCTGCACGACCTTAAGGTCTATGCAGCCGCAAATGACTCATCGGTGTCCCACTACCATGACGCCGACGATCTCGAGGTCGATGCCGTTATATGCAGGCGCGATGGAACTTGGATTGCCGTGGAAGTAAAGCTCGGAAGTCCGCAGATCCCCGAGGCATCTGCAAACCTGCTTCGACTCGAGCGCAAACTTGTCGAGCGTGGCGAGAGACCACCCGCGGCCAAGCTCATCGTCATCGGGTTCGGCATGCCAGCCCATACAACGCCCGAGGGCATTATCGTTGCCCCCGTTGACACACTCGCGCCCTAGCGCTGCATTACATGCCCCAAGGGCTTGCTCACTGGGCGAACTGGCTGCGGTAGAGTTCGGCGTAGAAGCCGCCTGCCGCCAGCAGCTCGTCGTGCGTGCCCCGCTCGATAATCTGGCCGTCGCGCATCACCAGAATGCAGTCGGCGTTGCGGATCGTGCTCAGGCGATGCGCCACCACAAAGCTTGTGCGGCCGGCCATAAGCTCGTCGAATGCCGCCTGCACCTGCAGCTCGGTGCGGGTATCGATGCTCGAGGTCGCCTCGTCCAGCAGCAGAATCGCCGGGTCGGTGAGCATGACGCGCGCGATGCACAGCAGCTGTTTTTGACCCTGGCTAAACGTGCCGCCGTCCTCGCCGATGACCGTATCGTAGCCGCCTGGCAGCTGCACGATAAACTTGTGTGCATGCGCGCGCTTGGCGGCCTCGATAACCTGCTCGCGCGTGACATCGGGGCAACCGTAAGCGATGTTTTCCGCCACCGTGCCCTCGAACAGCCACGTATCCTGCAGCACCATGCCAAAGGCGCGGCGCAGGCTTGCGCGCGTGTAGTCACGCGAAGACCTGCCATCGACCATGATGCGTCCGGCATCGATGTCGTAAAAGCGCAGCAGCAGGTTGATGAGCGTCGTCTTGCCGCAGCCCGTGGGGCCGACCAGGGCAAAGCGCATGCCGGGCTTAGCCTCGATGCAGATATCCTGCAGCAGTTTGCGGTCGGGCACGTAGCTAAAGTCCACGTGTTCAAAAGTCACCTCACCCTGCGGGGCGGTAAGCTCTACAGCGTCCGACGCGTCGGGCTCCTGCTCGCGCGCATCGAGCAGCGCAAACATGCGGCGCGCCGAGGCGTACGCGGTCTGGACCTGCGTAATGACGTTGGTGACCTCGTTGAACGGCTTGGTGTACTGGTTGGCATAGGACAGGAAGATCTGCACGCCGCCCACCGTAAGCGCCGCGGGCACGCCCGTGATCACGCCCACGCAGCCGATCACAGCGACCACGGCATAGATGATGTTATTGATAAAGCGCGTACCGGGATTGGAAAGCGAGCCCATAAACTGCGCGCACTCGCCTGCCGTATAGAGCTCGGCGTTAAGGGCATCAAAGCGCAGCTGCGCATTGGGGCCATAGGCAAAGGCGTCGACAAGCTTCTGCTCGCCTACGTACTCTTCGATATGACCACCGAGCTGACCCTGAATGCGCTGCTGCGCCGTAAAGCTTTTGTTGGAGAGCTTGGCGATGGCGCCGGCTGCAAAAATGGAAAGCGGCGTGACGAGTACCACCACGAGCGTCATGGTCAGGTTAATGGAGAGCATAAACGCGAGCGTGCCAACGATGGTGATAACGCCGGTGAATAGCTGGGTAAAGCCCTGGAGCAGACCGTCGCCCACCTGGTCGACGTCGTTGACCACGCGGCTCATAAGGTCGCCGTGGGCGTGGCTGTCGATAAAGCTGAGCGGCATGCGACTGAGCTTGTCGCTCGCCTCCACGCGCATGTCGCGCACCGTCTCGTAGGACAAGCGGTTGACGCAATAGCCCTGCAGCCACTGGAAGGCCGCTGCTCCCACCACGACGAGCGCGAGTTTGGTAACGAGCGGCAGCAGCGCATCGAAGTCCACCTGCCCGGCGGCGACGATAAGGTCGATGCCTTCGCCAATAAGGATGGGCGTATAGAGCTGCAAGATTACCGAAACGGCGGCACTCACAAACGACGCCGTAAACGAAAAACGGTGCGGACGAACGTAGCCCAGCAAGCGGCGGGTCACCGCACCCACGGGATAGCGCTCGGGATCGCCGGGCTGGCGCGGACCGTCGCCCAGGTCGTTGAGGTTATCGTTACCGGACACGTTGGCCGTCATCGTGGCGACCGAACCGGAGGAAGTGTACGGATTCATTTAGCATCCCTCCTTTGCGCAGACGGATGCGGGGGCGGTCGGAGCGGACGCGGGCGTCGTGCTCCCCTGCTGGCCCTCGAGCTCCTCGCGGCGCAGCTGCGACTGGCAAATCTCGCGATAGAGCTGGCAGGTCGCGTACAGCTCGTCATGCGTGCCCAGGCCCGCAACCGAGCCGTGGTCGAGTACGCAGATCATGTCGGCATCGCGAACGGTCGAGACACGTTGGCTCACGATGACGGTCGTGAGCGGCAGCCCGCCCTCGGCGGCACCGCGCACACTGCGCTCGCGGATGGCATGGCGAAGCGCCGCGTCGGTCTTAAAGTCGAGCGCCGAGGCGGAATCGTCCATGATCAATATCTGAGGCGAGCCCACCAGGGCGCGCGCGATGGTCAGGCGCTGGCGTTGGCCACCGCTGAAGTTCTTACCGCCCGCCTCGACCGGGGCATCGAGCCCCTGCGGCTTGTTGCGCACGAACTCGCTCGCCTGCGCCATGTCGAGTGCCGCCCAGAGCTCCTCGTCGGTCGCCGCCTCGTCACGCCAGGTCAGGTTGCTGCGGATGGTGCCGCTCACCAGCGACGCTCGCTGCGGAACGGTCGCGACCACATGGCGCAGCTGGTCGAGCGGCCAAGCGCGCACGTCGGCACCCATCACGCTCACACTGCCGGTGCCCGCATCGTACAGGCGCGGGATAAGCGAGACGAGCGTGGACTTACCGCTGCCCGTACCGCCGATAATGCCGAGCGTTTTGCCCAGCGGGAGCTCCAAGGTCACATCGCTCACGGCATTTGCCGCGCCCGCGCCAAACGAAAAGCTCGCATGGTCAAAGCTCAGCGCGGAAATGGGAGTGGCGTCACCTGTCAGCTCGCTCGGCTCGGGCAGCGCGACCGGCTGGTTGCCCCCGTCGGTGATGCTCGGCTCGCAATTGAGCACCTCGTTGAGACGCGACGCACTGGCGCTCGCCTTGGTAAAGACCACGACCAGGTTGGCGACGTACACGATGGAGGTCAGGGTCTGCGTCATGTAGTTCACAAACGCCATGACCTGGCCCTGCGTAAGCTCGCCCACGTTGACCTGGATGCCGCCCACCCACAGGATGGCGCACACGCCCAGGTTCATCACAAGAAACGTGACGGGATTAAGGATTGACGAGAGCTTGCCCACCGCGATGGCGGTATTGGCCTGGTCATCGGCGGCTTGGGCAAAACGCTCGCGCTCGTGGTCCTCACGCACAAAGGCGCGAACAACGCGGGCACCCGAAAGCCCCTCGCGGCAGATAAGCGCGATGCGGTCGAGCTTTGCCTGCAGCTGCCTGTAATACGGAATGCAGCGCACCATGACAAACCAAAACACCAGGCCGATGGCGGGCGTGCAAATCAAAAAGATCACGCCGAGCTTAAGGTCGATGGCAAGGGCCGCGACCATGGAGCCCACCGCCAGGAAAGGCCAGCGGATGAGCATACGCACGCCCAGCGCCACGGCGAGCTGCACCTGGTTGACGTCGTTGGTAATGCGCGTGATGAGCGACGGCGTGCCAAAGCGATCGAGCTCAGCATAGCTCAGCTTGTTGATGTGCTGGTAGAGTGCGCCGCGAATGTCAGTGCCCATGCCCTGCGAGGTGAGCGCCGCCATCTTTTGGCAGACGAGCGTAAACGAGATGCCAATCACGGCCATGGCGGCGAGCACCATGCCGTAGTGGATAACGGCGTTCACGTCGTGCGCCCCAATGCCCCTGTCGATCATCTGGGCAATCACCAGCGGCGTAAGAAGGTCAAAGATCACTTCGATCAGCTTACACGCAGGGCCAATCACCATATACCGGCGAAACTTACCACCAAAACGCCTGAGCAGCTCAATCATGTATAGGCGCTCCCCTATCATTATCCACATTCAATTCGAACCATGATAGTACCGCCACCCCAAAAGAAGCGTAAACAACTCGTCATTTCTAACGGGATTCAGTTTTCAGGGGAGGGGTATACGCGCACACCCAGCCAGTGTCGGGTCAACTAGCATGGTATACTTACATTAGTGCTACCAAGTTAGTCGCCGACCCTTGAAATGAGGTGCCGAGATGAATGACATTCTCGCAAGAAGAGCAAGACGAGCAACTGTGGGCATCGCCCTTTCCGCGGCACTTGTCGCGGGAATCGCCCCCGTAACGGCGATCGCGGCAGAAACCAGCGCCCCCACCGGTGCAGTTGCCTTGCAGACGGAAGACGCGGCCGCCGCAAAAGAAAAAGCGTATGCAGCCATGCAGGAAGCGCTCAAAAACCTCGAGGCCGCAAAAGACGCCGCAAGTCCCGAGAAAATTGCGGAAATCGATGATGACATTGCCGCATTTCAAGAACTCTACGACATGGTGGTGGCGGAAGCCGCCAAACAGAGGGAACCCCTTCCCGCCATGCAAGCGAACGTCGATGCAGCCCAAGCCAAATACGATGAGGCCCACAACCGGACAAGCGGCCTTCAGGCAGAATTAGATAAGGCACTTGAAGCACTCGGCGGCGAGGAGCCCAGCACAGCTATTAAGGAGCATATTAAGCAGTTGCGCATGGAGATCATGACGGCAGAAAGGCGAGAAAAATCTTGTGAAGATGATCTTCACCGCTACCAACGCCGGCTCGAAAGCCAGGAAAAACAGGTTCAGGATTTCGAAAGTGAGGCAAAGGAAGCTAAAGCCCACATCGACGAGGACATAGCCAAGCGAAATGCGCTCCTCGGCGATTTGGAAAAGGCGCAAGCGGCCTATGACGACGCCTGCAAGGCATACGAAGAGGCAAAGGCCGCGGCAGACAAGGCCACCTCGCCCGAGATAACGCAACCGACCGAGACGACGCCTCCCTCCAACTCAGCGCAACCGGCCGAGACGGCACAGCCCGCCAGCTCGCACGCGACCGGCAAAAATACCCCGCCAAGCTCCACCAAGCAGGCGAACTCGAGCAGCGGCAAGCAAGCAAATATGACCGCCGGCAAGCTCGCAAACACGGGCGACACAGCACCGAGCGCAATCGCACTCGCAGCAGTCGCCGCCGCAGGCCTCGGAATAACCGCCACAGCCACACGCCGCATCAAGAACTCAAAATAGCTGCCAGAGCATTCTGCCTTCACCAATCCACAAGCCCAGAGACAAAAAGAGGCCCGTTTCCCCAACCTAGGGAAACGAGCCTCTTTACTTGTAAAAACAGATGGTAATGCCGCCGTCTCTTGAACCACGCAGCCATCAATGCCCAGACAACGCCAACGAGCAGCATTCCTTAAGGGATAGATTAAATTAGATAAACGCGCCTTTACGGGTGATTTTTGGACGACGGGGCCCGGCCGGCGGCGAGGTGTTTGGTAGTCGAGCGATCCCGCAGGCGAAGCCGAGGACCAGCGAGACACCAAATACCTCGCCGCCGGCCGGGCCATGTCGCGGCACCAAAAAGCGCCCGTGCGCTCGATGGATTCGGATGCCCGACAGAGGCTCCTTATGGCTGCTTCCTTCCGGACCTGACCAGATTCGGAACATGTCGTCATCCGAACCCATCGAACGCGCTAGGCGCTTGATATATCTTACCCGCTCCCGCCCGATGGGGCAAGGTAGCTAATTTGGGACGAGGCTTTTTTGACTACCCTTGATTATCGACTTCATCCGAACACCTCCCACATTCATCCGTACATGTACGGATGAATGTGGGAACCCGATACCCTGAGGGCCGGACCGGCCGGCCCCGGAAGATCGGAGGACGGCATGTCCGGAAAGAGGAAGAAGGGTTCCGCGAAAGCGGCCCCGAGGGCCTACGGAAGGCTCACGAGGCACGAGCGGGACACGGTCCAGAGGATGCTGGAGCGCAGGGCCTCGTGCAGGGAGATCGCGAGGGAGCTGGGCAGGTCGCCCTCGACGGTGAGCGCCGAGGTGGCGTCGCACAGGTTCGTGACGGCGCCGAAG
>CABRZJ010000010.1:0-35748 GCA_902475425.1 uncultured Collinsella sp. | reverse complement strand
CTGATCCGGTTCGACCGGGCCGCGCGGCAAGGAGATATATTGCCAGACCGGAGGGGCCCCGGGGGCGGGAATCTGGGACTCCACGGTTCCTACACAAATGAGGATGGGACCCTCTCTGTGAGAGCCTAGAAAGAACAGGGCCGCGGCCCCCTATTAGAGCGGCCCTTCGGTTTTCCAACGGTTAAGCTTCGGCCGCATTAATGGCTGTATACCCATTAGAAATGGGACATAGCAGCGTTAACGAGTTCAAAAACGATTAGTCCAATAAGAGCCGCTGCGGCAAACTTGATGGCATTCGCAAGCTGTGGATGCCCATAAGCCCAGCCCGTCCTCGTCTCTTCGCTGTCCGCCTTCTTTCCGTCCAAGAAGTCGGATATCTCTTGATACGTCACCAAATCATTCTTCTTCTTGATATGTTCCGCTGCAAGCGCGCAGCACATTGCGCCAGCACCAAAGACGCCTGCCAACACCATCGTCGGAACGCACTGGACCATCCCCCACCCGTGGTTTTGTTGCCACATGAGCCAGGCCATAGAGACGGTAAACGCAAGAAGCCCAGCCAACATCCCCGCACCCAAGCGATAGAGCGTGCCCCTATCGCGTTCAACCCTTTCTCTAATTATTGAAATGTCGCCTTTAACAAGCTCGTCAATCGTTACATCCAGTTGTTCAGACAGCAGTAGGAGACTCTGGATGTCGGGGTACGTTTTACCGCGCTCCCAATTACTGATGGTCTGACGTGTTACAAAAATGCGCCTTGCAAGATCCTCCTGGGACAAACCAGCATCGAGTCGATACTGTTTAAGGTGTTTTGGCAGCTGCATGGCGTTCCCTTCGAATGCATCTCAACTCTTATTGGGCGGCTACACAACAGAAGCCGGCAAGCAAAGCGTAATCCCAAAATCAAACCCATACGGATGGCTGCGCGCAGATTAGAGTGTCAAAAATCTTTGACACATACGCTACCTGCTCTTTCTTGCAACTCGGACACTATCGAATTGATCGGTTTGGCTACGTCCCAAATCGATCACATCCCTAATCAATCAAAAAGGGGCGCTTCCGGATTGGAAGCGCCCCTTTAAGATGCAAGAAGCAATTAAGCCTCGAGAGCCTTCTTGGCAATGGCAGCCAGCTCGTTGAAGGACTCGATGTCCTCGTAAGCCATCTGAGCCAGGACCTTACGGTCGAGCTCGATGCCGGCAACCTTCAGGCCGTGCATGAACTGAGAGTAAGAGATGTCGTTCAGGCGAGCGGCAGCGTTGATACGGGTGATCCAGAGAGAGCGAATCTCGCGCTTCTTGTTGCGGCGATCACGATACTGATACTGCAGGGAGTGCTGGACCTGCTCTTTAGCATGCTTGTAAGTACGCGAAGCGGCACCGTAGTAACCCTTCGCACGGTGCATAACGGTACGGCGCTTCTTCTTGGCGGCAACAGCGCGCTTAATACGTGCCATGTTCTATCAACTCCTAGACGGTAAAACGAAAAACGGGAACGCGAACTTAGGCGAGACGCGACTTGATGACCTTGCGGTCGGCAGCGGCGATCTCGGTCTCCTGACGGAAGCCACGCTTACGCTTGGTGGACTTCTTGCTCAGGATGTGGCTCTTGAAAGCCTTGGCGCGCATAAGCTTGCCGGTACCAGTCTTGCGGAAACGCTTCTTGGTGCCGCTGTGGGACTTCATCTTAGGCATGAAATACTCCTTAATCGGTTACAGAACACTAGTTACTTGGTATCGCTTGCCGCTTTATCCTCATCGAAGGCGCCCTTAATCGGGGCGAGCAGCATAAGCATGTTACGGCCTTCCATCTTAGGCTTGGACTCGACCGTAGCGTAAGGCTTGAGATCCTCGGCGAGACGCTCGAGAACGTTAAGACCCTGCTCCGGGTGAGCCATCTCACGGCCGCGGAACATGATGGTGATCTTAACGCGTGCGCCCTTCTTGAGGAAACGCAGAACGTGGCCCTTCTTGGTCTCGTAATCGCCAACGTCAATCTTGGGTCGGAACTTCATTTCCTTGACCTCGACCTTGGACTGGTTCTTACGAGCGGCCTTAGCCTTCATGGCCTGCTGGTACTTGAACTTACCGTAGTCCATGACCTTGCAGACCGGCGGCTCCGCGTTGGGAGCGATCTCGACCAGGTCGAGACCCTGATCGTCAGCGACGCGCTGGGCATCGCGGATGGCGAACAGGCCGAGCTGAGAGCCATCGACGCCAATCAAACGGCACGAAGATGCGGTGATCTCGTCGTTGATGCGGGTGTCATCAGACTTAGCTATTTTCCCTACCTCCATTCATAAAAAAATAACCCGGCGCTTTTCAGCAACCAGGTCGTACACATAGACATCCTCGGTATGAGGAAGGGAATCTAGGTTGTATGACCAGTCAGCTGCTCATTGGCGCCAAAAGGTGGGAACCCTCGGGTTCCTCTTTAGGGCATTGCGGGAACAACGCCTTGCGAATAATAACACGTACCGCGCGTTATCACATTACGTACACGAAAAAGGGGGCCTTGACCCCCTTGAACGCTCACTTGCATGTATGGTGCCCGAGGCGAGACTCGAAGGGACTTCGCTTCGCGAAGCCCCGGGCTTCGGGCGCATGGCGCCCTCGCCACGCTCCGCTACAAACAGGCCACAGGCCTGTTTGCTTAACGCTCCGCGCGCTCACGCGAGTTCGGCACGAAAAAGGGGGCCTTGACCCCCTTGAACGCTCACTTGCATGTATGGTGCCCGAGGCGAGACTCGAACTCGCACGTTGTTGCCAACGGTGGATTTTGAGTCCACTGCGTCTGCCAATTCCGCCACTCGGGCACGTAATGCGTGAGTTAGTTTATCACAGCTTTCTGTTGATTAGTCCGAAAATGGAACTTCGAGCATTTCGATAAGCTCAACCTTGCGCAACATCTCCCGCTTACGACATCCACGCCCATCAACCGAGGCCTCGCCCATCTGGTTGTCATAGGGGTCCTCGCGCATGCCATCGAAAGCAGGCACAAATTCAGCCTGGAATCGATTGTTGGCCACCATACGCCACGGGTCGAGGTTGCCAAAGTAGTGCTGGCGACGCCACTCCTCCCCCATCCTGCGCGCCGAGGAACCGAACGATACGTCGGCGTTAAGCCAACCGGTCTGTGGCGTATAGAACTCAGCCCAATCGTGCGGCCCCACCGAATCGGGAGCAACATACAGGCCGCTCTGCCAACGGGCAGGCACGCCCGCGATGCGGCACATGGTGATAAACGTGAGCGCCATAACGCCGCAATCGCCGCGTAAAGAATGCGCACAGTCGTCGGCAATAGATCCCAAAAGCAGGTACGGTGGCTGATAGCGATAGTCGATATGCTGTGTCAGGTAATCATAGATAGCACGAGCGCGATCGAGCGGATCCTCGAGCCCGTCAACAACACGCTCCGTCAACTGTCGCAGGTACGGCGTAAACGCAATGTGCGGACGGTCCTCGGAAGTGTCCTCGGGCAGCGGCGTGTCCATGCACGTATGCGATGGGAGCGCGCCACCATAGATATCGCAATAGGCGGCATCGATGTGATAGCGATAGGTCACCGAGAATGAATGTTCGGTCGAAGATGTCCAAGAGGCAGTACGAGCCGAAACGTTTTCAGAGGCAACGGTACCCCCCGACGTCATATCGAGAACCTCGATTTGAGACTGTTGACGACAGGCGGCAGCAACGGGTAGCCACGCGCGAACAGCTTCTCCCTTCAGAGCCCCGGGGACAGACACGGATGCCTTAAGCGTGATGGCACGAGTCAACCCGTTTTGCGACTCCATCTCCCTGAGCATCTGGTTACGCAGCGCGATGCCGTCCGCAGAATCGGGACACAGGCCCGGAACCTCCTTGGGGTACACGCGAAGCGAATCGAGGAAGTTATCGAGAACGAACAGCTCGCCATCGATAAAGCGCCAGTCAATACGCTTACGATTAATCAGGTCATCAAACTGCTCTTCGGTAAACTCTGGGCACTCCTCGCGAATCATCGCAATAGCCTGATCGCGCGACACCGAAAAATGAAGCGGCGTCTCGAGCATGCGATACCGCTCGGCACGAACACAAGCAGCCAGCGAAGGCTCAGGACTCTGCTCCAGAAGGCGATCGCAGGCAGCAACAGCCTGCGTCAAATACCCGGCATCCTTAAGACGAAGAATCTCGGACGGCAGTCCAATATCGAGATGACGAAAGTCATCACAGCAAACATCAACAGAGCAACCAACAGGACCCTCGTCAATAACCTTCCCATCCGAAGGTAAAACATCAACAACAGCCATAACCACTCCCGCGTCGAACGATAGACAACCCCCATTGTACCGAGATAAAAAAGAAAGCCCCCAACAAAGGAGCTCTCAACGCCGATAAACGGTACCTATAAAAATGAATTCAGACTTGTAACCCTGCGGCGTTAAACAAAGGAAGCCCCGTCCCCCGGAACTGTTTCCTTGGCGCGACTTCTGGCGAAGCCAGGGCAATTTATTCAGCCCAGTAACCCAGTAGCGAGTTAACAAAGGAGGCCCCGTTTCCCCGGAGCTGATTCCGTCGCGCGACTTCTGGCAAAGCCAGGTGAGCGCGAGGGAAACAGCGTAGGGGAAACGGGGCCTCCGGCGGGAAGTTAAACCGCTACTTACGCCTTGTTGACGGAGCCAAACTCCTCCATGAGCTCCTTGGTGCGGGCAACGATGTTGTCGCGACCAGGCTTGAGGAGCTTGCGGGGGTCAAAGCCCTTGCCCTGCTGATCCTTGCCAGCCTCGATGTACTCGCGGACGCCCTTGGCGAAGACGAGCTGCAGGTCGGTGTTGACGTTGATCTTGGAGATGCCCAGGGAGATGGCCTTCTTGATCTGATCCTCGGGGATGCCGGTGCCACCGTGCAGGACGAGGGGCAGGTCGCCGGTCTGAGCCTTAATCTCGCCCAGACGCTCGAAGGAAAGGCCAGCCCAGTCGGCGGGATACACGCCGTGGATGTTGCCGATGCCGCAGGCGAGGAAGTCGACGCCCAGGTCAGCAATCTGCTTGCACTCAGCAGGATCAGCGAGCTCGCCGTTGGAGGTCACGCCGTCCTCGGTGCCGCCGATGCCGCCGACCTCGGCCTCGATGGACATGCCCTTGGAGTGGGCAAGCTCAACGAGCTCCTTGGTGCGGTCGAGGTTAAGCTGGAAGGTCTCCTCGTGAGAGCCGTCATACATGATGGACGTGAAGCCGGCCTCGATGCACTTGAAGCAGTCCTCGTAAGAACCGTGATCGAGGTGAAGGGCGACGGGAACGGTAACACCCGTGGCCTCGACGGCAGCCTTGACCATGTCGGCGCAGACCTTGAAACCGCCCATCCACTTAGCGGCACCAGCGGTGCACTGAAGGATCAGCGGAGACTTGGCCTCCTCGGCGGCCTGGAGAATAGCCAGGGTCCACTCGAGGTTGTTGGTGTTGAAGGCACCGAGAGCGTACTTGCCGGCCTCGGCCTTCTTGAGCATGTCTGCTGCGTTGACGAGCATAAAAGAAACCTCCTGTAAGGTTGCTCCGATAACGCCTGTGATTTTACCACGGCGCACCCGAGCATAAACGTTCGTTTGTTCACGAATATCGTCCAAACAGACTTTTTTGACCGTTTGCCCTACGAAATTGACCCGTTGGGGAAAAATAGCTTGACGTTTGGACGCTTCTCGTGCTTTAGAAGCTGACTATAAAGCTACACCTGCATGAAAGGGTTCTGCATGAGCTCGCGTGCCATGGTGGTCGAATCGCCATGGCCGGTTAGGCAAACGGTATCGGGCGGGAGAAGCCGGGCGAGCTTGGAGAGCGAGCGCAGAATCGCCGCCTCGTCGCCACCGGCAAGATCGGTGCGGCCGTGGCTGCCCGGGAACAGGGTGTCGCCAACAAAGGCGATGCTTCCCTGCTCGGTGGCGGCGAACAAGACGATCCCGCCCGGCGTATGCCCTGGTGTCTCGATCACCTGCAGGCAGATATCGCCCACCTCGATAGCATCGCCCTCGGCGAGCAGGCACGTCGGCTCCCCGGGGTCGGGCGTCTCAATGCCCCACATAGCTCGCTGTTCCTTGATGTTCGTATGCGGCACCGCCGCATCCTTAGCACACAGCTCATATCGGCAGCCCTCGCCAACGGTGGTTCGCACGCCGGCAACACCACCAACATGATCGGCATGGCCATGAGTGCATACGGCGCCAAGCACGCGTACGCCGGGATGTTCGGCTCGAATATGCTCCACCAGGCGCTCGCCCTCCCACGCAGGGTCGATAATCACGCACTCATTGCCCGAAATAAGAGCATAGCTATTGGTCTGAATGGGACCGTTTACGAGCGTCTCGATCTCGACCGACCCCTTGGGAGTTACATCCAAGGACATAGCACTCATGTCCCTCTCCTCTCTATAGAACTCGAGGCATCAAACGATGCCTCGAGTGTAGCGAATATTGATAATGTGGCGCGTTCGTCGCGACTAAACGCGGCGCTTAAGCTGGGCTCCACCCTCGCCGGGCATCAGGCGGCGTGCGTCGTAGACCGAGTCAACGCTGCTGATAGAGGCCAGCAGCGGATCCAGACCACTCGCGTCCGAGATCTCGACCATAAAGCGCAGGGTTGCAATACCCTCGCGGTTGGTCGACGTGGCGGCAGAAAGGATATTGCCGCCCGCATCGCCAATGGCAATAGTGACATCCTTGAGCAGGCCCATGCGGTCCAGGCACTCGACCACGATCTCGACCTGGAAGAGGGTGTCGGCAGCGCCGTCCCACTCCACTTCGATCATGCGCTCGGGATGCTCCATAAGACCCTTGACGTTGGGGCAGTTGGCGCGATGCACCGAAACGCCACGACCGCGCGTGATGAAGCCGACGATATCGTCGCCCGTCACCGGATTGCAGCAATGTGCCAGACGGACCAGCAGGCCGCTGTTGCTCTCGCCCTTGACGATAATGCCGTTACTGGCGCTCTTGCCGCGCTTTTGCGGCTTTCGGTTGGAGCCTCGGGCCGGCTGCTTGACGACCTCGGCGATAGCCTCGGCCTTGGTGAGCTGTTCCTCGGGCTTGGGGTCCAAGATTTGCTCGACCTTGTTACCCACAGCGCGCGGGGCAACCTTGCCGGCGCCCACGGCGGCAAACAGGTCCTCGAGCTGCTTGAAGTTCAGCTGCTCCGCCACGGCGTTGAGCGCACGCGTGGATCGCGGCGTAGAGATGCCATACCCGCGCTTGCGCAGGTCCTTGGCCAGTATATCGCGGCCGGCAGCAGCGTCATCGTCTTTGGTCGCGGCAGCGAAGTAACGGCGGATCTTTGACTTGGCGGAAGGCGTCTTAACGATCTTGAGCCAATCACGCGACGGCTTGGAACTCTTGTTGGTCAGGATTTCAACGCGATCGCCCGTCTTGATCTCGTGCGTGAGCGGGGCCACCGCACCGTTGATCTTAGCGCCGACGCAGTGGTTTCCCACCTCGGTGTGAACGGCGTAGGCAAAGTCGAGCGGCGTGGAGCCGGCACGAAGCGCCATGACCTCGCCCTTGGGCGTAAAGACGAAGATCTCTTGATCGAAGAGGTCGACCTTCAGCGAATGCAGGTATTCCTTGGCGTCGGTGATCTCATCAGACGCAGCCCAATCGAGCGAATGTTTGAGCCAGTTAATCTGGTCGTCCAGCCGCTGGGCATCATTGGTCTTAGACGCAGACGATCCGCCCGACTTCTTATAGAGCCAGTGGGCGGCAATGCCGTACTCGGCCTGCTCATGCATCTCATAGGTTCGAATCTGAATCTCGAGCGGGCGGGCCGTGGGACCGATAACCGTCGTATGGAGCGACTGGTAGTTATTGACCTTGGGCATGGCGATATAGTCTTTAAAGCGACCGGGCATGGGGTGCCACAGCGTATGCACCGCGCCGAGCGTGGAGTAGCAATCGCGCACCGAATGCGTGATGACGCGCAGCGCCACCAGGTCGTAGATCTCGGAGAACTCCTTGCCCTTACGCTTCATCTTTTGGTAGATGGACCAATAGTGCTTGGAGCGGCCATTAATCTGGAAGCCCTCCAGGCCAATGCGGTTGAGCTCGTCGGTGAGCGTCTTGATGGTCTCGGCCAGATAGCGCTCGCGAACCTCGCGCGACTCAGCCACCATGCGCGCGATGCGCTGGTAGGCATCGGGCTCAAGGTAGAAGAAGGACAGGTCCTCGAGCTCCCACTTAATAGAGCTCATGCCCAGGCGGTCGGCCAGGGGCGCATACACGTCCATGGTCTCGCGGGCCTTAAACAGGCGACGGTCCTCGCGAAGGGCCGCCAGCGTACGCATGTTATGCAGGCGGTCGGCAAGCTTAACGATAATGACGCGGATGTCCTTGGACATGGCGAGGAACATCTTGCGCAGCGTAAGCGCCTGCTTCTCGTCCATGCTATCGACTTCGATGTTGGTGAGCTTGGTCACGCCATCGACGAGCTCGGCCACCGTATCGCCAAACAGGCCGGAAACATCGGCAAGTGAGGTCTCGGTATCCTCGACGGTATCGTGCAGCAGCGCGGCGCACACCACATCGCAGTCCATCTTGAGGTCGGCCAAAATGATGGCCACCTCGACGGGATGGTTGATGTACATCTCACCCGAGCGCCGCTTTTGGTTGCAGTGCTTCTCGGCAGCAAAGCAATAGGCCTGCTCCACCTTGGAGAAGTCGCCCTCATTCATATATTTGAGGCACAGGCGCTCCAGCTTGTCGTAGCTGTCCGCCATAATCTCGGGCGGCAGCTCATCGGCATGCTTATAGTGCTCCATCTCCGAGAACGGCTGGAGGGTGGAATCATGGGCGGTACGGGCTGCGGCATCCATCGAGGTCCCCTTCCCCTAGGCCCGCGGTACGATCGGGCGGTTAACTTTGGCTAGCATATCAGAAGCGCACGAATCGAGCGCCCAGCTCCGGAAAGCCGAGAACTCCATGCGCGAGCGCAGACCCTCCAAATAGCGGATTGACCTGCTCAATTGCACACGGCCGGGGTTTTCTGCCATCGCGATGCGACGGGTGTCGTCAAACCCCGAAACGCGACAGAAACCAAGCTCTTCGAAGATTCCCAGACCGCTTGCCACCGAGCGCTCGTCGACCGGCGTGCGCGCGTCGATGGCAAGACACATCTGCGCGATGTCGATATCGCTCGCACTAAACGAGTCGTCTCCGGTCTTGCCGCGGTTGGAGCGCCACATAGTCTGCAGCGCTCGATAGAGCGTGACGAGCTCGTCGCGCTCGGGCGCGTAGCAGTCGAGCAGGCGCTCGTTAATGCGAGCGTCACGCGACGAATAGAGCAGGTGAATCACGGCGGGCTGTCCATCGCGGCCGGCACGGCCACTCATCTGGTTAAACTCAATCGCGCCAAACGGCATGTGGTAGAGCACGACATGGCGGATATCGGGCAGGTTCACGCCCTCACCAAAGGCAGAGGTCGAAACGATGCAACTGAGGCTGCCATCACGAAACGCTTCCTCGACACGGCGACGATCGGAGCGCGCAAGCCCCGCGTTATAGAACGCGATGCGGGTCGCGCAATCGGGTACCCGCTTGCGCAGCGTCTTAGCAAGCGCCACGGACTGGTCGCGCGAGTTGACGTAGATGACGGTCTTCTCCCCCGTTGCCACGATTGACACCAGGCGGTTCTCGCGGCTCGCAAGATCTCGGTCATCCTCGAGCTGCAAGTTCTCGCGCACCGTCTCGTCGACCACCGTGCGGGTAATCGGTAGCACGCGGGCGAGCTCGGCCACAACCGGAGCCGTTGCGGTGGCAGTCGCGGCCAGAACGACCGGGTCGCCCAGGGCCTTGAGGATATCGGGCATGTCGAGATAGGCGCTGCGGTCGCCGCCCTTGGCAAGACCGGCATGATGCGCCTCATCGATAACGACAAAACCGATGCGCCCCGAACGCGCAAAGCGGTCGCGGTGAATGGACAGGAACTCGGGCGTCGTGAGCACGATGCCGGTGCGGCCCGAAGCCAAGCCGGCAAACACGTCATCGCGCGCCGCCTCCACGGTCTCGCCGGTCAGCACGCCTACGCCAATGCCGAGCGCGGCCATCGTCGACGAGAGGTGATAGGCCTGGTCGGCAACGAGCGCGCGCAGCGGATAGACAAAGATGCTCGCACGCCCGCGAAGAACCGCCTCGCGCGCGGCATGCACATGGAAGATAAGAGACTTGCCGCGCCCCGTTCCCATGACGGCCAGAACACTTTGGTGATCGGCCAGGGCATCGAGTGCCTCGACCTGCGCGCGGTGCGGCCGGTTCGAACCGATAAAGCTATGGATAAGCGAGCGCGTCAGCTCGGTATAGGAGAGCTGGGCGAGCGTTTGGCGCTTGCGGGACTCCAGACGAAGACCGGCGTCCGCAGGCTCCACGCCGCGGCGAAGCTCGCATGCCGGGTCGTCAACGCTGGGCGCCGTGGTATCGCGGACCAAGACATCCTTGATCATGAGCTTTGGCTTTACGCGACCTTGCCAATGCTCGGCCACGGCCTCGAACACCAAGTCGACGGCGCTATCGCAATTGATGAGCTTATCGATCTGCGGCACGCGGAACATAATGGCCGGCACACTCGCGGCGCCATCGGTCGCCACGAAGCGCATGTGCTCGCCGGTTTTGCCCACCACGGCGCGATCGCACATTGTCACGCCCTCGGCCGCCAACAGCGGCACCTTGTTGCCCTGGCCAAACGGCTCAAGACGGGAGATCTGCTCGATGGTCTCAATATTCAGCTCGGAGAGGTCGACGGTGGCAGCAACCTCATCGGTGTCCTCAAAGTCCTCGGCGGGAAGCTCGGACAGCACGGCGGAAAGGCGACGACGGAACTCGTCGAGCTTGGACGCCTCGATGGTCACGCCCACCGCACCCGCATGCCCGCCGCGACGAATCAGCAGATCGGAGCAACGCTCGACGGCGTCGAACAGGTTGACCTTGCCCACCGAGCGACCCGAACCGCGAGCGATACCGTCTTCGATCGAGAACAGCAGCGCCGGCACGTGATAACGGTTGGTCAGGCGGCTCGCTACGATGCCCTTGACGCCCTCGTGCCAGCCCTCGCCACCCACGACGATTGCACGACCGCCATCATAGGTCTCCTCGACCTTTGCCATGGCATCGCGTGTGAGCTCGGCCTCGATCTCGCGGCGCTGACGGTTGATCTCCTCGAGCTCGGCCGCCAGAGCGCTTGCCTCGATAGGATCGCGGGCAAGCAGCAGGTCGAGTGCCAGCTTGGGATCGGCCATGCGGCCGGCAGCGTTTAAGCGGGGAATGAGCGAAAACGACAGGCCATCGGCCGTAATGGTAGAAAGGTCGGCCTTGGCAAGTGCGGCAAGCGCGATATAGCCGGGACGGGCCGTCACGCGCATCTGCTGGATGCCCTCGGCGACCAGTGCGCGGTTCTCGGGCGTCAGCGGCATCATGTCGGACACGGTGCCCAGCGCCGCAACCTCGATCAGCGAACGCCAATACGACGGTTTGCCCAAACGCTCGCCCAGGACCTGCACCAGCTTGAGTGCCACGCCGGCACCGGCAAGCTCACGCGAAGGACCCTCGTCCTCGAGCTTAGGGTCGGTCAGGGGCACGCCCTGCGGCACCTGGTCGGAGGGCTCGTGATGGTCCGTGACCACCAAATCGATCCCCAGGCTCTCCAGATAGGAAACCTCTTCCTTGGCGGCAATGCCGTTATCGACGGTCACGATCAGCTGGGGGTGAGCGAGCTCGTTAACGCGGTCGAGCGCCGCGCGCGAAAGACCGTAGCCCTCGTCAAAGCGATGCGGAATAAACGGCGTGACATCGGCGCCAAACGTGCGCAGCGCCTCGGTCAACAGGCAGGTCGACGTAATACCGTCAACGTCAAAATCGCCAAAGACCGCGATGCGTTCGTGGTTGCGAACGGCACGCTCGACGCGGTCGGCAACGACCGACATGCCCGGGATAATGAGTGGGTCGGCCCAGTCGCGATCGAGCGAAGGCGTCAAAAACAGCTGGCCTTCCTCGATGGATGTAATGCCGTGCGCAACCATAATGCGCGCCACCAGCCCGGGTATGCCCAGGCCAGCCGAAAGCTCCTTTTCGAGCTCGGGGTTTTGCTGAGCGACCGCCCAGCGATGCGTCGTCTTAAGCGATGACATAGGCGCCCACCCCCGATAGGGGCAGGTCGCCGCGATACCTCTCACGGTTCATAGCGATGAGTCCTCTGTGTATGCCCGCTTCGGCAGGCAGATCTGTTGAACGGATTTATTATACCGTGCAGCGCGGACGCAAATCGCCGCAGCACGCCGCGGTTTCGGTAAACGATGCCGGTAATAGCCTCGAAATAATCGAGCGTTTCTGGCGCACGGACGCATGCGAGCGTCTAGCATATCCATTCAAAACGGATTCACGAGCAAAGGGAGTCACAAGAGCATATGAAGCAATGGGTTGGACTGGGCAAGTTTCTCGCGGGGCATATGCAGGTCATCGTTCCGATTTGCGTAACGCTCGGTGTGCTCTTTCCCCAGCAGATCGGCGTACTTAAGCCCATCGTTCCCGTCCTCTTCGCCTTTATGACATTCCAAGGTGCGCTCAGCAACACCTTTCACCAGGTGGCTGAGGTGTTCCGCCGTCCCCTGCATTTGATTTTGGCGTTAATTGTCTCGGCTGTGCTCATCCCCATCGCGGCGTATGCCATGGGCTCGCTGTTCTTTGGTTCCAACCCCAACCTTGTCTGCGGCATCGTGCTCGAGTACAGCGTACCCGTGGCAGTCACTGCCTTTATGTGGATTAGCATGTTCGGCGGCAACGGCCCGCTCGCGCTCACCATCATCCTGACGTCCTCGGTTATCTCGCCTGTGACGATTCCTCTTACGCTCAAGCTCCTGCTGGGCGCCACCGTCTCGATCGATGTGCCGAGCATGATGCAGAATATGGCCTTTATGATCGCCATCCCCGCCGTGCTCGGTATCGTGATCAACGAACTCACACGCGGATGGGGACACGAGAAACTCTCCCCCGCGCTCTCGCCCGCCTGCAAGTTCATGATGATGGGTGTCATCGCGTCCAACTCCACCGCCATGAGCGACTACGTGCTACACATGAACACGGAGCGCCTGGAAGTCGCCCTCTTTATTTTGGTCTTCGCCATCAGCGGCTTTGTCGTCGGTTTTCTGGTCGCCCGTGCGCTGCATCTGCCATATAGCGAGACGACCACCATGTGCTTTACCTGCGGCATGCGCAACATCTCTTCGGGCGCCGTCATCGCCACACAGTATTTTCCCGGCGAGGTCGTGTTCCCCGTCATGTGCGGCACGCTGTTTCAGCAGGTGCTGGCCTCGATTATCGGGCATCTCTTTGAGCGCCTAACCGGCGAAGAGCGCGCCAAACAGCGCAAGCGGGTCAAGGCCGGGCGCGACGCGATGGCACGCTAGACTATCCGCATTGCGCGGGCGTTAGCCTTGCTATACGAGCGTTTCCAGATGCGCGCGTAGGCGCTCAGCATCGGTATCGAGCGTGGTCTCGGCATTGACCTGGGCCAGACGATAGCCCACAAAGTAGGGCGACACCACCCAACGTGGCAGCGCCTTGGCAATGGTCCGGCCGTCCATGTGGTAGAAGAACAAGTTGTACGACTCCGCGCGACCGCCGTGGTGTTCGTGCAGGATATAGCGCAGGGCCGCCTGAATCGCATCGGCAAACAGGTCCGCTTCGGCTTGGTCGCGGACGTCGTCGCTGGCGGCGATTCCCTGTGGAGCCGAGACGTTGACCTCAAAGAATCCCATAATCGGCTCGGTTGAGATGTTGACCGCGACCCTCCCCCGCCGCCAAACATCGATGCCTTCAAAATTTGCTGAGGTCAGCGCCGCATAACCGTCCTCCCGCTCCAGACCCACAATCTGCATATGCGGATGGACGAGGCTGCCGCCCGAAAGCGGGCCTTTGTTCTTGTACATGAGCACACTGCGGTACTGTTGAGAATCGATCATCTGCTGCCAACAGCCCAGGGCAAACCTCATCACATGGTGCAGCTCATCCGGTTCATAGGTCACCAGGTCGGCGTCGTGATTGGCCGACTCCATCAATACGGTCTGACGGGTGGCCCGCAAGGTCTTGAACTTATTCTCGAGCCAGATGCAGTCACCATCGCGCTGGATGATGTTAGCGAGCCCCTCCGTGTCGCAAAAAGGGCACGCGGTGCCAGGGCGACGATTATCGTCGGGCTTGCCGCTCGCCTGTTGAACGTCAAATACCAGCGCCACGGGTTATACCTCCAGCGGCACGATCTTGGTGCCATGGAGCTCGGAGACGCCTAGCGCCGCCGCGACCGCATCGCGATTTGCCGTAGTGATGCCGCCGCCGGGAAGGATGGTCAAACGATCGCCCGCATACTCGATTAAACGAGCCAGCTTTTCGAAGTTGTCCTCAATCGGCGTACCGGCAGCACCACCGTGCGTCAGAATGCGCGTGACGCCGCAGTCGGCGAGCGTGTCAATGGCGTCCAGCTGAGCTTCGGGCGAGAGCTGGTCAAATGCCATGTGGAAGGTGATGTCAAGGGACTCGCGCTTGCACTCCTCGGTCGCGCAGCCCGTAGCCATAACGAGGGCGCCGAGGGTGAGCTCGTCGAGCGCCCAGCCGCTGGCACAGGGCTTGCAGCAGCCAAAGACCAGGCCGTCAACGCCGGCGCTCACAGCAAGGCCCAGGTCCATCTCCATCATGCGTAGCTCGTCCTGGTTGTAATGAAAGTCGCCACCACGCGGACGAATCATGCACATCACTCGCACGTCATGCTCGTGAGCATAGCTGACTGTAGCGTTAATAACGCCGGCGGAAGGCGTGGTGCCACCGACGACGAGGTTGTCGCACAGCTCAATGCGCCCCGCACCGGCCTCGATGGCCGCCGGCACTCGCTCAAAGTTCTCGGCACAAAATTCGTACAGCATAGATAGGCCCCCAAAGACAGCAGATGTTTTCCGACGGGCATTGTCACACATCCCCATGAAGTTGCGGTGGAATGGGGACTCTTTTGGCCTCCGAGACTCCCATTTAGTCCCTATTTCGCCGCAACTTAAAAAGGGGCGCTGACTGAGATGGTCAGCGCCCCTTTTGTTAGGTGGGTTAGCCTCCGAGGTAGGCTTTGCGGACGTTGTCGTCATGCAGGAGCTCTTGGCCGGTGCCGGTCATGGTGATCTTGCCGGTCTCGAGCACGTAACCGCGTGTGGCGATGGAAAGCGCCATCTGCGCGTTTTGCTCGACCAGAAGCACCGTGGTGCCGGCCTTGTGAAGGTCCTCGACAATCTGGAAGATCTGTTCAATCAGAATCGGCGCCAGACCCATGGAAGGTTCGTCGAGCATAAGCAGTTTGGGGTTACTCATAAGGGCGCGCCCCATAACGAGCATCTGCTGCTCGCCGCCCGAAAGGGTGCCGGCGACCTGGCGACGACGTTCCTTCAGGCGCGGGAACTGCTCGTAGACGCGCTCCAGGCCCGGAGCCACCGTGGACTTGGGCTGCGTATAGGCACCCATCTCCAGGTTCTCCTCGACCGTCATCTGCAAAAAGGCGCGACGACCCTCGGGAACCTGAGCCAGGCCCTTACCAACCAGCTTATCAGCGGGCGTATGAGTAATGTCCTCGCCCATAAACTTGATGGAACCGGTCTTGGAACGCAGCAGGCCCGAGACGGTCTTGAGCGTTGTGGACTTGCCGGCACCGTTGGCGCCAATCAAGGCCACGATCTCGCCCTCGTTAACGTTAAAGGAGATGTCCTTAATGGCGTGGATGGCGCCGTACCAGACGTTGATGTTGTAGACGGAAAGCATCGGCTCTGCCATTTAGTTCTCCCCCTTATCCTGCTTGCCCAGATATGCCTCAATAACAGCGTCGTTGTTCTGGATTTCCTCTGCCGTGCCCTTGGCGATGACCTTACCAAAGTTGAGCACGCAGATGCCCTCGCAGATGTTCATAACGAGCGACATATCATGCTCGATAAGCATGATAGCAATGCCAAAGGTGTCGCGAATCTTGACGATGTTCTCCATGAGCTCCGCGGTCTCGGACGGGTTCATGCCGGCAGCAGGCTCGTCGAGCAGCAGTAGCTTGGGGTTGGTGGCAAGCGCGCGGACGATCTCCAGACGACGCTGAGCGCCGTAAGGCAGCGATCCGGCCTGCTCGTTTGCCAGATGCTCCATATCAAAGATGGACAGCAGCTCCATGGCGCGCTCGTGAGCAGCCTTCTCGTGCTTCCAATACGTCGGCAGGCGCAGCACGCCCTCAAAGCCGGAGTAACGCTCCTGGTTATGCAGGCCGACCTTGACGTTATCCTCCACCGTCATGGTGTTGAATAGGCGAATGTTCTGGAAGGTACGGGCAATACCCATGCGGTTGACCTGGTAGACCGACTTGCCCGAGGTGTCCTCGCCGTCGAGCAGGATGGTGCCATGCGTGGGCTGGTACACCTTGGTGAGCAGGTTGAAGACCGTGGTCTTGCCGGCGCCGTTGGGACCGATCAGACCGGCGATCTCGGTCTTGCCGATAGTCAGGCTAAAGTCGTCGACTGCCTTAAGGCCACCGAACTCAATGCCCAGGTGGATGCACTCGAGTGCAGGGCGCTCGCCCAGGTCACGATCGGGAACGATGGCGCCAGAAGGATACGGGACCATCTTGCCCTTCTTGAACTCAAATTTACTGGGCATCGGCTGCCACCTCCTTCTTGGAAGCAAAGCGGTCCTTGACGCGACCGAAGAACGCCTTGAGCTGCGGGTTGTTGGTAAAAATCATGACCAGGATCAGCACGATGGCGTAGATGAGCATGCGGTAGTCCGAGAACTGACGAAGCAGCTCGGGAAGCACCGTGAGCAACGCCGCCGCGATGACGGAACCGCGCATGTTGCCCAGGCCGCCCAGGACCACGAACACCAGAATGAGGATCGACGTGTTGAAGTCGAACTTGGTGGCGGAGAGCTGCGAGAAGTTACCGCCGAAGAGAGCTCCGGCAGCACCGGCGAGGGCAGCGGAAACCACGAAGGCGATCATGCGGTACTCCGTGACGGAGATGCCTACGGACTCGGCTGCAATCTTGTTATCGCGCACGGCCATAATGGCACGGCCGGTACGGCTGCGGACCAGGTTGAGCACGATCACGAGTGCGACCATGACCAGGATGGCACCGGCGAGGAAGGTCGAGTACGTCGACACGCCCGAGGCGCCCTGGGCGCCCTTGATGATGGCGGTGCCGTCCTCGAGCAGGTGCAGGTCGTCGATCGTAGAGTTGCCCGTGATGTTAAAAATCACGTGCAGGCCGCGGGAGTCGACGCCCACAATGAGGCAGGTAACGATCTCTTTGATGATCTCGCCAAAAGCCAGGGTCACGATGGCCAGATAGTCGCCGCTCAGGCGCAGGACCGGGATACCAATCAAGAAGCCCAAGATGGCAGCGGCGATAGCGCCGACCACAATGCTGATGATCAGACGCATCGGATCGGACGGAACGGCGCTCTCCAGCGCGACGGCGGTGACGATGCCCGTGTAGGCACCGACGCTCATAAAGCCCGCGTGGCCCAGCGACAAGTCGCCCGCGATGCCGACGACGAGGTTGAGGGAAATGGCCATGACGATATAGGCCGTGATGGGAACCAGCTGACCGGCGATCATGCGCGGAATCATGTGGTTAGACTGCATAAAGAACACGATGGCGAAGGCCACGATGCACATGGCGTACGTGACAAAGTCGTGACGCGTCTGCTTGTCTTTAAGAAACTTCATAACGCTCACCTACACCTTCTCGGGGACGTACTTGCCCAAGAGGCCGGCAGGCTTGACGAGCAGGACGATGATCAAAACACCAAAGACGATGGAGTTGGCAAGGCTCGTGGAAATGTAAGCCTGCGCCATCGCCTCGATGATGCCGATGAGAATGCCACCGACAAAGGCACCGGGGATGGAGCCGATGCCGCCGAAGACGGCGGCGTCGAAGGCCTTGATGCCAGGCATGGCACCCGTCGTGGGCTGCAGCACCGGCGAGTAGGAGCACAGGAGCACGCCGGCGATGGCGGCAAGCGCCGAGCCGATGGCAAACGTCATCGAGATGGTGCGGTTGACGTTGATGCCCATGAGCTGAGCGGCGGCCTTGTCCTCGGACACGGCGCGCATGGCCTTGCCCATCTTGGTCTTACCTGTAAAGAACATCAGGCCGGCCATGATAACCAGGCAGGCGACGATGGTGACGAGCGAGACGGCGCTTACGTTGAACTTGGCCAAGAACTCCGGCACCTGGAAGGTGACGAGCGAAGTGAAGTTCTTGGGCGTGGCGCCCCACAGAAGCTGCGCGGCGTTCTGCAGGAAGTAAGACACGCCGATAGCCGTGATCAGAACGGCCAGCGGGCCTGCTTGGCGCAGCGGCTTATAGGCCAGACCCTCGATGAGAACGCCGAGAACCGTGCAGACCACACAAGAAAGAATTACAGATACCCAGCCCGGGAGGCCGAGATACGACGTGGCGCAGAACGAGACATAGGCACCGACCATGATGACGTCGCCGTGAGCGAAGTTCAGCATCTTGGCGATACCGTAGACCATGGTGTAGCCCAACGCGATGATGGCGTAGACGCTGCCCATGGACAGGCCGTTGACCAGGTATTGGATAAAGACCGTCATGTTCCACATCCCCCTTTCGAATAGGTTTCCAGTTGATGTATGAAACAGGGACGTTACATCGTCCCTAGATACCAAGCAAGCAGGGAAGGCCAAAACCTCCCCTGCTTGGGATCAAAACCGCTCTATGTAAGGCGGCCAATTAGGCCTGTACGTACTTGCCGTCGGTGATGACGTACGCCGTGGGCTCCTTCTGAACCTGGCCCTTATCGTTCCAGGTGAGCTTGCCGGTCAGACCGTCAACGGTAATCTTGAGCATAGCCTTGGACAGCTTCTCGGCGACCTCGGTCGGGTCGGCGTCGACACCAAGACCGGCCTCCTTGACGGCCTCGGCCACCGCGTGCACGCCGTCGTAGGCGTCGGCGGCAAACTGGTCGGGGGTATCGCCGTACTTATCCTTGTAAGCGTTAACGAAGTCGGCGTTCTTCTCGTCGTCGGCGGAGAACGGGGTCATGAGCAGCAGACCCTCAGCAAGAGAGGTATCGAAGCCCTCAACGCCCAGGATACCGTCCATGCCGTCGCAGCCCATCATCTTGACATCGTAGCCCATGTCCTTGGCGTTCTTGAGCAGGACGGACGCCGGCGTATAGTAGATCGGCGCAAAAATCATGGTGGCGCCAGCCTGCTTGGCCTTGGTCAGCTGGTTGGTAAAGCTCGTGGCGGAGTCGTCCTTAAAGGTCTCCTCGTCAACAATCTCGAGCTTGGACTCAGCGGCTTGGGCCTTAAAGGAATCTGCGATGCCCGAAGAATAGGCGTCGCCGGAGTTATAGAACAGCACGAACTTCTCGTCCGCATACTTCTGCGCCAGGAACTTGGCAGCGTTGACACCCTGGTTGGGGTCGGTGAAGCAAACCTGGAAGACGCAATCCTTGCCGTCGGTGACGTCCTCGGAGGACGCGGACGGGGTGATCATGAACGTCTTGGGGTCGTTACCACACTCTGCGGCAACGGCAACCGACGCACCCGTGGTAGTCGGGCCGACGAGGGCCTGCATGCCCCAGTCGAGCAGGGTGTTGAAGGCGTTGACGGCCTTCTCGCCATCGGCCTGGTCATCCTCGGCCTTGCTGGCAAGCGGCAGCTCCTTGGTCGAAAAATCCTTGCAGCCAAGCTCGACACCCTGGGTAACGGACTTGCCGTAGGACGCGTTGGCGCCGGTCAGCGGGCCGATGGTGCCGATCTTAAACGAAGCGTCGCTCGAAGCGGAACCGCTGTCGCCGCCGTTGGAGGAGCAGCCAGCTAGAATGGACATCGCCCCCAGACCTGCTGCGCTCGCGATAACGCTCCTGCGATTCATAACAGGGTTCAATGACTTACCGGTGAGGCTCGACATGCGGCTCTCCTCTCAAATCTCGTCGGGTTTCGGTTACCCGACAGGCCATCCTTCGCTGTGTTCGGCGTTCGCAAAATAGTAGACGCTTTAGTTGAGAAAAGTGGCGATTATTTCAACTTTTCTTTTGCTTTGTCCATTTATCCATATTTATGCGTATTTCTATCAGTTTATGCAGTTTAGCCACTTTATTATGTGAAAGTAATGTTTCTGTTCTGTTACAAGCGCCCTTGCCCTGAATAAAACGGCCTCACCGGTAGCGCTTTATGCGCACTTAGGCGGCGATGTACTTGCCATCCTGAATCACATAGGCCGTAGCGGGCTTTTCGACCTGGCCCTCGTCGTTCCACGTGAGCTCGCCCGTCAGGCCCTCAATCTTGATCTTGCGCATGGCCTTGGCAAGATCGTCGGCAATGTCGGCACCATCGGCCGTAATATCGATGCCCGCCTTGTCGATGGCCTCGGCGATGGCGTGGACACAATCGTAGGCGTCGGCGGCAAACTGGTTAGGCGTCTCGTCGTAGGCATCCTTATAGGCCTTGACGAAGTCGGCATTCTTCTCGTCATCGGCGGAAAACGGGGTCATGAGCAGTACGCCCTCGGCAAGAGAGGTGTCGAAGCCCTCAACGGAGAGCAGGCCGTCCATGCCGTCGGTGCCCATGAGGGTCATGTCGTAGCCCATGTCCTTGGCGTTCTTGAGCAAAACGGACGCCGGCGTGTAATAGATCGGGGCAAAGATAAGCGTGGCGCCGGCCTCCTTGGCCTTGGTGAGCTGGTTGGTAAAGCTCGTGGAAGAGTCGTCCTTAAAGGTCTCGGTATCGACGATGTCGAGCTTGGATGCCTTGGCCTGCTCGGCAAAGGCGTCGGCAACACCCGAGCTGTACGTATCGCCGGAGTTGTAAAACAGGGCGATCTTGGCGTCTGCATACTTCTCGGCCAAAAACTTGGCAGCACTCGCGCCCATGGTGGGGTCGGTAAAGCAAACCTGGAAAACCGTGGTCTTGTCCTTGGTGACGTCGAGGGACGAAGCAGAGGGCGTGACCATGAGCATATCGTCGGCGATCTCGCCCGAGACAGCGACGGCGGCACCAGTCGTGACGGGGCCGACGAGCGCCTGCATGCCCCAGTCGCACAGGGTATTGAAGGCGTTGATAGCCTTCTCGCCGTCGGCGACGTCATCCTCGGACTTAAGCGAGAGTTTGAGGTCCTTGGTCGAGAAATCCTTGGCGGCAAGCTTGGCACCCTTCTCGGCCGAAACGCCATAGGTTGCCGCGGCGCCGGTCAGAGGGCCGATGACACCGATCTTGAAGGTCTTGCCGTCATCGGCGGAGCCGCCGTCCGAGCCACCCGACGAACAACCAGCGAGTGCCGCGGTGCTGCCGAGCGCCGCGGCGCCGGCGAGAAAGTTCCTTCGGCTGAGCGTGCTGTTGATGTTGAACATGGTGTCCCCCTTTTTCGCTGGCCGCAGTGCGGTCGTCTTGCGGTACGGGGCAAACCTTATGGCGCAAACGTTGACAGTTTGTTACGGAGTTCCGTTTGTAGCGAGCATGTTTCCAATGTTTCCGCAGCGTTTCGGGGGTGCCGTTTTGTGCGACTCCTGTTGCCTGGCGAGCACGCGCCTTCGGTTCACGCTAGAATGCACTCAACCTTTAAGCGGTTAATCCATCCATAAGATGCACGAAGGAGCTATCTATGAGCGAATCCCTGCGCACCGTGAACGTCGGTCTGATCGGTCTGGGAACCGTCGGCGGCGGCGTGGCCCGTCTGATCAAGAGCCACCACGATGAGTACCTGGCAGCCTACGGCATCGACCTTAAGCTGACCCGCGCCTGCGCGCTTGCCTGGGAGCAGGCCGAGGCAGCCGGTATTGAGCACGAGGCCTTTACGAGTGACTGGCATGACGTCGTCACCGACCCCGCCGTCGACATCGTCGTCGAGCTGATTGGCGGCGAGCACCCCGCGACCGAGATCTTCACCACCGCCTTTGAGCACGGCAAGCACGTCGTCTCTGCCAACAAGGCCCTGCTGGGCCGCCATGTCGAGACGCTCGCCGAGAAGGCGCGCGCGTGCGGCGTGCAGATTAAGTGCGAGGCCAGCTGCGGCGGCGGCATCCCCATCGTGAGCACGCTCGAGCACGACCTGGTGGGCAACAAGATCCTGACCATCGCCGGCATTCTCAACGGTACCACCAACTATATCCTGTCGCGCATGGACGCCGAGGGCGCCGATTACGCCGACGTACTTGCCGACGCACAGGCCAAGGGCTATGCCGAGGCCGACCCGTCCGCCGACGTCGACGGCTTCGATGCCGCCAGCAAGACGGCCATCCTCGCCTCCATCGGCTTTGGCACCCGCGTTACCACCGATGATGTGTACCAGCAGGGTATCCGCACCATCGGCGCCGAGGACATCGCCCAGGCCCGCGAGCTCGGCTACACCATCAAGCTGCTCGGCATCGCCCGCAACACCGACGCTGGCGTCGACGTTCGCGTGCATCCCACGCTGATCCCCGCAGACCATATGCTCGCCAAGGTCAACGGCGCCATGAACGCCGTCTACGTGGTAGGCGACGCCGTGGGCGAGACCATGTTCTACGGCGCGGGCGCAGGCTCCTTCCCCACCGCGAGCGCCGTCGTGGGCGATATCCTGTCGCTCTCCGAGCAGATCAGCCGCGGCGTGGCTCCGCTGCCCGAGATTGAGCCCTATGGCCACAACCTCACCTTTAAGCCCATGGACGAGCTCCAGACCAAGTACTATGTGCGTCTGAAAGTCGCCGACCGCGTGGGCGCCCTGTCCGAGACGGTCGACATCTTTGCCAAGCACAACATCTCGATCTCGCTCATCAACCAGGTCGAGGACGGCAAATCGGGCGTCAGCGATGCCTGCTCGGTCATCTTCCTGACGCACCGCGCGCTCGAGAAGGACGTCCAGGCTGCCGCCGCCGAGCTTGCCAGCGTCGGCTGCGTGGCCGAGGTCGCCAACGTCCTGCGCATCGAGGACGTTGAGGCTTGGAGCGAAGGCGTCATGGCGAACTAGCCCAACGCTCGCCTAGCAATACGCGCCTTGAGGGCTCCCGTCCGATGTGGGACGGGAGCCCTTTTGTCACCTGCCCTAAGCACAACGGCAAAGCACATTTGCGCGAGCCGCTCATCGGTAACGCGGGCTACCGTTCACCGATATGCAAACGCGGCCGATTCCGACTACCGCTACGCTGTGCTGCGAATGTCCGCCCGCGATGAGAGGAAGCACCATGTTGCTCGAGGGCAAGAAAGCAATCATCACCGGAGGCACACGCGGTATCGGCTATGCCATCGCCTGCCGTTTTATCGAGGAAGGCGCTGCCGTCACCGTCTTTGGCTCGCGCCAGGAGACTGCCGACACGGCCGTTGAGAAGCTGACAGCCGCCTATCCCGACGCCAAGGTCTGGGGTCGCTCCTGCGATCTCACCTCGCTCGAAGCCGTGACCGAGGCCTTTACCCAGGCTGCCGCTGACATGGGCGGCTTGGACACGGTCGTCAACAATGCCGGCATCTCCCAGCGCTCGCCGCTCCTTAACTACACGGCCGAGGAGTTCGCAAAGGTCATGGACCTTAACGTCGTCGCCGTCTTTAATGGCCACCAGGCTGCCGCCAAGATCATGACCGAGGCCGGCCACGGCGGCACCATCACTACCACAAGCTCGATGGTCGCCAAGTACGGCCAGCCCTCCGGCGTCGGTTACCCCACGTCCAAGTTTGCCGTCAACGGTATGGTCCAGTCGCTCTCGCGCGAGCTCGCTCCCATGGGCATCCGCGTCAACGCCGTCGCCCCCGGCGTGACTAAGACCGACATGGTCGCCAACCTGCCCGAAGAGGTCATCAAGCCCATCATCGCCACCATTCCGCTGGGTCGCATGGGCGAGCCCGAGGATGTCGCCAACGCCTTTGTTTTCCTGGCGAGCGACATGTCCTCCTATGTCACGGGCGCCGTGCTCCCCGTCGACGGAGCCGCCCGCTCCTAAAGGTCGCAAGCCACGATTTCGGACCTCAACGGAGCTCAACGCAAAAGGCGCGCTGCCTGCATCAACCGCAGGCAGCGCGCCTTCTATTATTTGGACGGAACCCGTATCCCGACATTCCTTGCTACTTGCCGTCGTCGTCTTCGGCTTCTTCGCGCGCATAGAGCTCCAGCATGCGGCGGCGGTATTCGCGCACAGCGAGCTTGGCGCGCTCCAGGCGGCGGCGCTCACGCGGAGTCAGCTCGGACGGGTCGACCTCGTCTCCATAGGTCTTATCGGCAAGCAGGTGCGCCGCGTCCACGATGCGGGCATCGATGTGGCCGCTCGCTGCCTCGGCGGAAAGACGCTCGGCAATCGTATCGAGCGTAGGCAGGCCCTCGAATACGCGACCATGGCCATGCGAGGTCAGCAGCTCGTGCTCGCGCGCGAGCAAGCTCGCTAGGTCGTGGTGGGCGCGCAAGATGTCGAGCGCATCGGATGGATGCTCGGCAACCTCTGCCACGGCGGCGACCGGTGCGGCATCCACCACGCGGTAGAAGAGCTGCGCGAGCAATGGCATCAAGAACACCGTGATGGCACCGGCGGCAACCATGACCGACGCAATATCTTGCGACAGCGCGCCCGCGTTGACGGCAACGCTCGTAACGGCAACGATGATCGGCAGCGCCGTGGTGCAGTACAGGGCCACGGTAATGCGACCATACGCCGACACATCGCGCGTCGCAGGACAAATGCTCATGGAAATAAGAATGGGCACGGCACGAATAATCAACAACGCCACGATAAAGCCCACGAGCAGACCCGGGCGCGACGCCACGGCCGTCAGATCGATCTTTGCGCCCGATACGGTAAAGAACACCGGAATCAAAAAACCGTAGGCCAGACCGTCGAGCTTGGTCTCGAGCGTATGGTTGCCCTCGGGGATGATATAGCGCAGGACAAAGCCGGCGGCAAAAGAACCCAACACGATGTCGAGATCAAAGACAGCCGAGAATGCCACGAGCGTGACCAGGATGAGCACCGTCAGGCGCACGAAGGTCTGCGACGTGGTATCGGCGCGCTCCTCAACAAATGCAAAGAAGCGGCTGCCGACGCGCTTGGAGCGGCTCGGGACCACGGCCAGCAACACGCAAACCACCGCAAACAAGCCAAGGATAACGAGCGTTTGGATGCCAGTGCGGGCAGACAACAGCACCGACATGGCGAGCACGGGACCGAGCTCGCCCCAAGTGCCATACGCGAGAATCGAGTCGCCCACGCGCGTGCCGGTGAGCGAGCGCTCACGCATGATGGGCACAAGCGTACCGAGCGCCGTCGAAGTGAGGGCAAGCGTCACGGCGATACCGTCGAAATGACTGACTGAGAACCACGGGGTAAAGCGCACGGCAAGCCAGGCGATACCAAACGTGACGACCCACGTCGCCAAGCCGTAGCGCCCCTCGACGCCCGTGATGCTCTTGGGGTCGATCTCAAAGCCGGCAAGCAGGAACAAAAAGGCCAGGCCCAGCTCGGACACAAGCGAGACCTCAGCATCTACATGGATGACGCCGAGCATATGGGGTCCCAGTACCGCGCCGAGCACGAGCAAAAAGACCGTCTCGGGAACGGGTTTTCCGGGAATCGCCGAGGCGATAAAAGGACTCGCAAAGGCCACGAGTGCGATGATGGCGAGCGAAACGAATGCCATGTGATGCCTTTCTCTTGTTTGCGCTTCACTGTAGCACCCTCGCCGTCCTCAACGCGCCGCGAGCTGTCGTATCATAGTGAGGTTTACAAACATGTGGCTCAAGGCGACCGCAGGGCAGACCCCGCAAACCGACCGCTGCCGCATACCGTACCGTACGCCCAACCGATCAGGAAGGCAGGAACCAATGGTCTCTCGTATCTACGTGGAGAAGAAACCCGGGTTCGACGTCGAGGCTCAGCAGCTCAAGGGCGAGCTGACCGAAATTCTCGGCATCAAGGGCATCGAGGCCCTGAGGATTATCAACCGCTACGACGTCGAGGGCATCGACAAGGAGCTTTTCCGGTCCTGCGTGCCGACCGTCTTTAGCGAGCCCCAGGTCGATGTGACCTACGACGAGCTCCCCGCAAGCGATGGCGCCGTCTTTGCCGTCGAATTCCTGCCTGGCCAGTTTGACCAGCGCGCCGACTCCGCCAGCGAGTGCGTGCAGCTCATCAGCCAGGGCGAGCGCCCCGCCGTGCGCTCCGCCAAGGTCTATATGATCTCGGGCGCTCTGGACGAGGCCGCCATTGATGCCATCAAGCACTACGTGGTGAACCCCGTCGAGGCGCGCATCGCCTCGCTCGACCTGCCCGAGACGCTGTACATGGAGACCCCCGAGCCCCAGCCCGTCGAGGTGCTCGACGGCTTCCGCGAGCTCGATGAGGCCGGCCTTGCCGCCTTTATTTCCGAGCGCGGCCTTGCCATGGACGAGGCGGACATCGCCTTCTGCCAGCAGTACTTCCGCGATGAGGATCGCGACCCCACCATCACCGAGATCCGCGTGATCGACACCTACTGGTCCGATCACTGCCGCCACACCACCTTCGGCACCGTCCTGGACGACGTGACGATCGACGACGCCGTGGTGCAGCAGGCCTTCGACCGCTACATGGAGATGCGCCACGAACTCGGTCGCGACGCCAAGCCCGTCTGCCTCATGGACATGGGCACCATCGGCGCCAAGTACCTCAAGAAGACCGGCGTCATGACCGATGTCGACGAGTCCGAGGAGATCAACGCCTGCACCGTCAAGGTGAAGGTCGATGTCGACGGCGAGGACCAGGACTGGCTGTTCCTCTTTAAGAACGAGACCCACAACCACCCGACCGAGATCGAGCCCTTCGGCGGTGCCGCCACCTGCGTGGGCGGTGCCATCCGCGACCCGCTGTCGGGCCGCAGCTACGTGTACCAGGCCATGCGTGTCACCGGCGCCGGCGACCCCACCGTCCCCGTGTCCGAGACGCTCGAGGGCAAGCTGCCGCAGCGTAAGCTCGTGACCACTGCTGCCGCCGGCTACTCCAGCTACGGCAACCAGATCGGCCTTGCCACCGGTCAGGTCAACGAACTCTATCACCCCGGCTACGTCGCCAAGCGCATGGAGGTCGGTGCCGTCGTGGGCGCTACCCCGGCAAACCACGTGCGTCGCGAGTGCCCCGCCCCCACCGACAAGATCATCCTGTTGGGCGGCCGCACCGGCCGTGACGGCATCGGCGGTGCCACCGGCTCCTCCAAGACCCAGAACACCGAGTCCATCGAGACATCGGGCGCCGAGGTCCAGAAGGGCAACGCCCCGGTCGAGCGCAAGCTGCAGCGCCTGTTCCGCCGCGGCGATGCCTGCCGTCTGATCAAGCGCTGCAACGACTTTGGCGCCGGCGGTGTCTCGGTCGCTGTAGGCGAGCTTGCCGACGGCCTGTATGTCGACCTTGATACCGTGACCAAGAAGTACGACGGTCTTGACGGCACCGAGCTCGCCATCTCTGAATCCCAGGAGCGCATGGCCTGCGCCGTCGCCGACGGTGACGTCGAGGAGTTCATGGGCTACGCCGCCGAGGAGAACCTGGAGGCGACCGTTATCGCCGAGGTTACCGCCGAGCCGCGCATGCGCATGGCCTGGAACGGCGTCGCCATCGTCGATCTGTCCCGCGAGTTCCTCAACTCCAACGGTGCGCCCAAGCACCAGGTCGCCCACGTCTGCGCCCGCAGTGTGTGGCAGCCCAGCTGGGCCGGTACCACGCTCGCCGAGCGCATGACCTCGCTCGTCACCGACCTCAACGTCGCTTCCAACAAGGGCCTTTCCGAGCGCTTCGACTCCACCATCGGCGCCGCGACCGTGCTTATGCCTTTTGGCGGCAAGACGCAGCTCACCCCGAGCTCGGCCATGGTCGCCAAGTTCCCCGTGGACGGCGAGACCACCACAGCGAGTGCCATGGCATGGGGCTTCAACCCCTATTTGATGGAGGCCGACCAGTTTGCGGGCGCCTACCTGTCCGTGGTCGAGTCCATCGCCAAGCTCGTTGCCGCCGGCTTTGAGCACAAGCGCGCCTACCTCTCCTTCCAGGAGTACTTCGAGCGCCTGCGCACCGAAGCAGAGCGCTGGGGCAAGCCCATGGCTGCCGTCCTGGGTGCCCTTATGGCCCAGGTCGACCTGGGTGCCGGTGCCATCGGCGGCAAGGACTCCATGAGCGGTTCGTTTGAGGACGAGACCGGCGAGCTCAACGTTCCGCCGACCCTGATCAGCTTCGCCGTCGCCGTGGGCAAGGCCGCCCGCGCCGTCTCGCCCGAGTTCAAGGGCCTCACGCACCGCGTCGTCCGCATCGCCCCCGCCACCTACGGCGAGGATTACCGCCCCGACGCCCAGCAGCTGCTCGCCGCGTTTGACGCCGTCGAGGCGCTCACCGCCAACGGCAACGCCCTGGCCATCTCCACGCCCGGCTACGGCTGCGGCGCCGAGAGCCTCTTTAAAATGTGCGTCGGCAACCAGATCGGTATCGAGCTTGCCGAGGATGTGGACGTGGAGAGCCTCTTCACCCCGCTCTACGGTAGCTTTATCGTCGAGCTCGCCGAGGATGCCGAGCTGCCCGAGGTCGCCGACGGCGTTGTCGTCGAGCCCCTGGGCACCACCGTCGAGGGCTATGTCATCGACACCGGCTCCGAGGTCATCGAGCTCGCCGAGCTCCAGGAGGCCTGGGAGAGCGGCATCGAGGGCGTCTTCGCCTACCGCAGCGCCGGCAAGACCCCCGAGGTCGAGACCATCGACTTCCGCGCCAAGGATATCCACGTGTACGGCGGCGCCAAGATCGCCCGCCCGCGCGTGATCATCCCCGTGTTCCCCGGCAACAACTGCGAGTACGACAGCGCCCGCGCCTTCCGTGCCGCCGGTGCCGAGGCCGACACCTTCGTGATCAACAACCTCACGCCCGAGGCCGTCGCCGAGAGCACCCGCGAGCTTGCCCGCCGCATCCGTGCAAGCCAGATCGTTATGATCCCCGGCGGCTTCTCGGGCGGCGACGAGCCCGACGGCTCTGCCAAGTTCATCACGGCGTTCTTCCGCGCTCCCGAGGTCACCGAGGCAGTCCGCGACCTGCTCAAGGCCCGCGATGGCCTGATGCTGGGCATCTGCAACGGCTTCCAGGCCCTGATCAAGCTCGGCCTGGTGCCCTACGGCGACATCGTCGACGCCACGCCCGATGCGCCCACGTTGACGTTCAACACCATCGGTCGCCACCAGAGCCGTCTGGTGCGCACCCGCATCTCGTCCAACTTGTCCCCGTGGCTGTCGCAGTGCAGCCTGGACGACCCCTACACCGTCGCCATCAGCCACGGCGAGGGCCGCTTTGTCGCCAATGACGAAGTGCTCGCCCAGCTGATCGCCAACGGCCAGGTCGCCACGCAGTACGTGGGCGAGAACGGCAAGCCCAGCATGGATCTCTCCGTCAACCCCAACGGCTCTGCACTCGCCATCGAGGGCATCACGAGCCCCGACGGCCGCGTCCTGGGCAAGATGGGCCATGCCGAGCGTCGCGGCGACAACCTGTACCGCAACGTGCCCGAGCATGTCCCCGGCGATAAGTTCATGCCGATCTTTGAGAGCGGCGTGGCCTACTTCGCTTAAACCTTTCCCATCGGGTACAATCCCTTCGGGTAACAACACCCGCCACCGACACATCCGGTGGCGGGTTCTTTTTTGCTTCGCGCATGCAGGAAGGACATCATGGAAAGCCGCAAGCCGTATCTCGCCACCCTGCCCGGACTCATCCTGGGCTGCCTCGTCTGCTGCGCGCTCTGGGGATCGGCTTTTCCCTGCATCAAGATCGGCTACGGCCTCTTTGGCATTCCCGCACACGACAGCGCCTCGCAGCTGCTCTTCGCGGGTCTGCGCTTCACCCTTGCCGGCATGCTGGTCATTGTTGGCATGAGCGTGGCCCAGCGCCGTCCGCTCGTTCCGCAAGTGCGCGATATCAAGCCCATCTGCATCTTGTCGCTCTTCCAGACCATCGGGCAGTACTTCTTTTTCTACCTGGGACTCTCGCGCGCCAGCGCCATGTCGAGTTCCATCATCGAGGCCAGCGCCAACTTCCTCGCAATCCTCTTTGCCGCCCTGGCATTTCACACCGAGAAGCTCAATACGGCCAAGGTGCTTGGCTGTGCGCTGGGCTTTGCCGGCGTCGCGCTCGTCAACCTCTCGGGCGCAGATGGCACCTTTGGCTTCAGGCTCGATGGCGAGGGCTTTATCCTAGCCTCCACTGTCGCGGGTGCTCTTTCGACCTGCCTGATCGGCATCTTCTCGCGCAAGCACGACGGCGTCTTGCTTGCCGGGTGGCAGTTCTTGGTCGGCGGCCTGGTCCTCACCGCCATCGGCTTTTTGATGGGTGGCGCGCTCTCCCCCACGGCGATTGTCCCCGCCATCGTGCTCATCATCTACATGGCGCTTATCTCCGCGGTCGCCTACTCGCTGTGGTCGCGCCTGCTTGCCGTCAACCCCGTCAGCCGCGTCTCGGTCTTTGGGTTTATGAACCCGGTCTTTGGCGTACTGCTGAGCGCACTGCTGCTTGGCGAGGGCGCCGGCACGAGCCCCGTTACTGTCATCGTTGCCCTGCTCTTGGTCTGCAGCGGCATCATCATCGTCAACAAACCCAAAAAAGCCTAGAGAGCTCACCTTTTTAGGGAGAGCCTTCACACACTTTAGCTTAATGGAATGCACTGGTTCTCGTTGATTTCGCACCGAGTCGCTGCGGCAGACGCCCGTCTTGCCGCACCGCGCCTGGGCATTATGACCGGTGGCCCCCACAAACGCAAAAGGGGCGCACGACCATCGCAACGGTCGTGTGCCCCTTTTCCTAGCGTATCTGAACGCCGGCTTTCTTCTTCTCGCGCTTTACGCGGTAGAGCTCCGCGTCGGCAGCACGAAGCAAGTCTTGCCAGGTATCGACGCCATCACCAACCCGTGCGTAGCCGATGGACATCCGCAACAGATACGAAACCTCGGCGCGCGCGAGCTCATCGTTGAGTGTCGCGCACAGATGCATGATATCCTGTTCCGCCACTGCCTTTTGGAGCACCACGAACTCATCGCCACCATAACGTGCGATAAAGCCGCCAGACGCCGAGCAGACTTCTTTGAGCGCAGCGGATATGACCTGAAGAGCGTGGTCGCCCTCCACATGCCCATAGCGATCGTTAATCTGCTTAAAGCCGTCGGCGTCCATCATAAGCAGATATACATCTTCGGCCTGATCCACATTTGAGAAGAGCGACAGCATATAGGTCTCAAAACGGTTGCGATTGTTAAGTCCAGTCAACGGGTCGGTCGAGATGAGCTGCTCCTGGTAGATGATGTAGAGCAGCAACATGCTAATCATTATGCCGACACAAAGGCCGGGCACCGAGTATACGACCTGAAAGGTACCGCCCACCAGGGCCGGAATGGCGAAAAATGCCAAGGTTCGATAGATGGCCTTCGTCTGCAGGCTCTCGACCCTGCGAGATTGCACAAATGCATGCAGGGACGTATGTATAACGTAACAGTAGCTGACGATGGGCTGGATCATATAGGCAAAGCCGCGACGATACACGCCCTGCGAATCGATATAGAACGGGGCGTGCGTCCAGTAACTGGTAAACGCCAGCACGACCACCAGAGCCGTAGGCAACGCTACAAGCACCACCCTATAGCGCGAGGTCAAAAGGCGAGAACCCTGCACCGTCTCGGAATAGATAAACCAAATGAGACAAGCGATAGCAAAGAGCGAAAACGAAACCGCGTTGGAAATCCAGTTGGCAGCAATGCCCAACGTGCCGTCCACACCGTCCGAAAGCGTCCAGATCATATCGAATAATATGTACGCGGCAGAGGTGTAACCAAGCATGCTAAACAATAGCTGCTGGGTGCTCGAGAACAAGGAGCGACGACTTCGCACGGCAAGCCCGATAAGAACAATCATGCATAGCACGAATATCTCAATCTTGAGTGCCTTAACCACTAGCGCCATCCCTTCAATACCCAAGTGGTCAGAATCGCCCAATTCGAATCAGGGCAATAAACACCCCTTTACTCCGCAGGGGTAAAGGGGATAATAGCAGAGCGCCCGAACATCACTGCAAAACAGTTTCTGTTCGGGCGCCCATACGGCGCGAATTGCACACGCCGGCATCATTGATGGGTATCGATTGCTACTCGCCATCGATGTCAGTCGCGACGGCCTCCTCTATGGCCTCGACACCGACAGGCGACAGATCCTCCTTGCCTTGGCAGAACTTCTTGTCGACCCAGCCAGTCAGAATCGGAGCCATGATCGCCGTGATGATAACGGCGGTGGCGATCTGCGCATACGCGGTGGGCGCAAGCTCGGCATAGCGCGGCGCGACCTCAGCAAGAGCAACCGGCGTGGTCATAGCCGTGCCGGCGATGGTGGAGCAAGCAACGGCGGCCTTGCCGTTGCCGCCGCACAAGCGCTCGAAGGCAAAGGTGATGGGGCCAACGATAAAGAGGG
Organism: uncultured Collinsella sp.; assembly: GCA_902475425.1. Taxonomy (GTDB): domain Bacteria; phylum Actinomycetota; class Coriobacteriia; order Coriobacteriales; family Coriobacteriaceae; genus Collinsella. The sequence continues at coordinate 3,306 of CABRZJ010000010.1, read as the reverse complement.
TGATGAGGCCCAGAAGGATGCCCGAGATGCCGCCGGTGATGAAGCTCGAAAGGCTCATGGACGCACCGAGCTGAAATCCGATGACGGCAATCGCGGGATTGGCACCGGGAACCAGCAGGTTCTTGATAAACGGGAACAGGTTGCCCAGAACCATGCCAATAACGAGTGGCAAGATGGAGCCGATAATGGTGCCAATGGGAATGTTGGCGAGGCCGGAAACACCGAGGATGATCATCGTGACGGCGGGGCCAGCCGTAAAGAACAGGATACCGACGGCGCCCTGCTCGGACTCATCGCCGAACTCGCCCATGATGCCCGTATAGAGCGCCATGTTGCAAAACGTGATGCCGCCGATGATAGACACGGAGCTCAGACCCAGGAAGTTGTCGTTAAAGAAATATGCCACGCCCAGGCCGAGAGCCGCTGCGACGACCAGCTTGGGGATCAGCACGACGATGCCGGTCTTGATAGCGCCCGGCGTGGACTTAAAGCTGATGCCGGCGCCCACAAACAGCAGGATCGCGGCGACGATGGTATTAGAGCCACCGCGGCAGGCAGCCGTAAAGAATCCGCCGATCTCAAAAACCTGCGGGCAGAAGGTGTTGAGCAAAAGACCGACGATCATCGGATAAATCATGATGTCGCCCGGGATGCGCGGGACCTTGAATTTCTTTTGCTCGTTGGTGGTTGCTTCCTGTGCCATGAAACCCCCATTTCCGCTGACGGGATACAAAAGCCCACGTCACGCTTTGCTATAGTAAAGTTTGACCATGGTACCAGAAGAAATAGACCGGCTCGGTGAAAAATTGGATTCGTTGGCCGGGATGCTAAACGTGTCCCGCTCTTATACGAGGCTCAAAACGATATAGAGCACGATGCCCGAAACACAGCACCACAACATCGACTTTGTCCTGATTGCCACCACCACGACGCCGGCAGCCGCAATCCAGGGAACCAAGGCAGGCCAGAGTCCCGCGTCGAACGCCCCGGGGCTCACCAAGTCGTTGGCGACCAGCGCGGCAAAGGCAGCGGGCGGGATATAACCCAGGGCCTCGGTAATGCGGGGCGACAGCGTTCTCCCGCGCAAGGCAAACGCCGGCGCGATGCGAAAGAACGCGATAGCAGCCCACGACGACAGCCACAGAACCAAGAACTCGTTAACGGGCATCGCGGGCACCTCTTCCGTCTAATACAGCATCGCACGCCAGCGCAATGGCAATGCCGACCACGACGCTTGCCGGCACGGCAATATTCGTGAGGCCCAAGAACTTGCATACGGCGACGGACACCGCGCCCGAAACCGCCGCGACAACGTTGCCGCGCGACAGCCGCTGCGAAAAGAGTAGACAGATAAAGAGCGACGTGCAGACAAAACTCGCAATAGCGGTGGAAACATCGACAACGGCACCGACGATGGCACCCATCGTGCACGAAGCGCCCCATGTCGCGATGAGGATCACGTTGAGCACGAAGGATTCGCGCGGGCCCCAATCCTCCCCCTCAACCAGCTTGGCAAGCGAGATGCCGTATGCCTCCTCGGTAAGCGTCGCGGCAACAGCCAGCGTCTGACGCTTCGAGGCACCCGTCAGATGCGGAGCGATCGATGCCGAGTAAAGCGCAAAGCGCGAGGAGATTGCGGCGACGCTCGCGACGATCGACGCCGCAGGCACACCTGCCAGCCACAGATTGCAGATCATAAACTGCCCGCTGCCCGTCACGAACGTGCTGCTCAGAGCAAAGACCATCCAGGGTTCCATTCCCGTCTGCCCCATGATCATTCCGCACGGCGCGCCTATTGCAACATAGGTAAGCATCACTGGCCAGACGGTTCTAACGATTTTGAGCACCATACGCTTCTCATCCTGACAAGGTCTCCGAGCCGCATGTAGCGACACGGCAGAATCATCATCCGACAGCAACCGAGTTCACCTACAATTGCCACCGGATCGAAAGACACAACTTTTTAGGAAGTCATTATGACAGCTATCGATCGAGACCGGGCGCGCGCGGCCTTCAAAAGCTACACCGATGCCTACGACGCCACTAACCCACGCATCGCGCTCAAAATCGAGCATACGTACCACGTGGCCGAGGCATGCGATGCCGTAGCACGCGAGCAGGGCTGGTCGTCAGAAGATATTGACCTGGCATGGCCTTGCGGCCTGCTACACGATATGGGCCGCTTTGAGCAGTTGCGGCGCTGGGACACCTTTAAGGACGCCGAGAGCATGAGCCATGCAGCGCTGGGCATCGAGGTCCTCTTTGGCGAGAATCCCGCCGATGCACCCGCCGTAACGAGCATCCGCGACTTTATCGATGACCCGGCAGAAGATGAGCTCATCCGAGCGAGCATTGCCTATCACAGCGATTTTCGTCTACCCGCGCAGCTCGACGAGCGTACGCGGAGCTTCTGCGATATCGTGCGCGATGGTGACAAGATCGACATTATGCGCACCATCGCCGACAGCACCGTCGAGACCATCCTCAAGGTGGATGAGGACGCATTTCTCGCCAGCCACTTCTCGGCACCGGCGCTTACCGCCTTTGACGAGCACCGCTGCGTCGCACGCGATGAGCGCGATGAGCCCGCAGACTACCTGGTGGGACTCATCTGCTTTATGTTTGAGCTCGTCTATCCAGCGAGCCGCGCGCTGGCGCGCGAACAGGGCGATATCCACCGCCTGCTCGACGCGCCCTTTGGCATTACGCGGCCCTTTACCGACCCCGCCACGCAGGCAACCTGGAGCCGCCTAAAGGACGAGATGCGCGACTGGCTGACGCGCGCTTAGCGCTCAAGCTGAGCCAGCAGCTCCTCAACGATCTCAACGGCATCGCCGACGACCTTGTACTGGGCGGCACCAAAGATGGGGGCATCCGGGTCCTCATTGATGGCGACAATGCACTCCGCCCCACCGATGCCGGCGAGATGCTGGATAGCGCCCGAGACACCGATGCTCACGAGGAGCTTGGGCGAGACCGATACACCCGTCTGGCCAATTTGGTGGCGATACTCCAGCCAGCCGGCCTCCACCACGGGGCGCGTGCAGCCAAGCTCGGCACCCAGAGCCTCGGCAAGCTTTCGCATCAGCGGTAGGTTTTTCTTGGAGCCGATGCCGCGGCCCACCACGACCAGACGCTCGGCATCGGCAATTGAGGCCTGCTGTCCCCACTCTTCGGCGGGAATCGAGATCTCGACACGGGCCTTAACGTCATCCGCTAGCACTACCTGGACAATCGTGCCGGAGCGGCTATAGTCAAACTCGGGCGCCTTAAAGATGCCGGGGCGCACCGTTGCCATCTGAGGAC
>CABRZJ010000009.1:0-36253 GCA_902475425.1 uncultured Collinsella sp. | reverse complement strand
GCGATCCGCTCACCACGTGGTTCCGCCACAAGCGCATCGAGACCGGCAACACGCATGGCACCGGCTGCACGCTTTCGTCCGCCATCGCCTGCGCATTGGCACAGGGCATGGATCTTGCCGACGCCGTCAACGCCGGCAAGGCATACCTGACAGGCGCTCTGGCCGCCGGCCTGAACATGGGCAAAGGCTCCGGCCCTGTCAACCACATGTGGCAGTACTGAGACAGTTTGCCGCAGCTCGCTATTGATGCTGACCAACAGGCAAAACATGCTGACCGTACCGCAACACGCTGACCGTACTTAGGGTTTTGCGCCCACTTGGGATATTCGAGGGATACGAAAAGGGGCCGTGGCGACGAACCGGCACGGCCCCTTTTTGTTGCTATCGCCCGCGATCGCTAGCGCCGGTTGATGCTCACGATGCAGAGCGCGACGGTCGCCACGGTGCCGCCGAAGAGCGAACCGAGCACGAATGCCAACGCGATCATGCTAGTACGGGTTGCCGTCGGTGACGCACACCTGCAGGCGGTCCAGCGGCTCGCCGAGCATGCCCGCGAAGTCGTCGCCGTCGTAGGTCGTGCCGTCGTCGCACACAGTATCGAGCCACCCGGCGCGCGCGGTGGTCTGCGAGCGATACCACGCCTGCTTATACTCCTCGCCACCCGGTGTCACGTAGTACATGCGCACGCCGTCGATGGTATGGCCGGCGATACCGGCGCAGCCGTTTACGGTGTCGTTGCGGTCGCCCTTGGCGACCCAGTCGAGCCAGCCGTCCTCGACGGTGTGGACCTGATACTTGAGCGTACCGCGATCAACTCGGGCGCAAAGGAGGTCATGCTGTCGGCACGGGTAGCCCGCGAAGCCGTCGTCGCCGGCACCGAAGTCTGTCACCTCGTCCAGCCAGCCGCCACCCTTAAGGTGCAGCGAGTAGTGTACGGGAACACGGGCGCCAGTGGAGCGAGGGAAACCGCCCGGCGCGCCCTGCGACGCCGAAGGCGCAGCGGGGGTCGCCGCGGGCTGCACAGTCGGCGCGGACGGCTGCGCGCCGCCGACCATCGCGTCGTACCACTCAACGGCGCGCTGCATGTAGTGGTCGCGCTGCGAGCCAGCCAGCTCGCCGGGGCAGGCCGTGGACGACCAGTGCTTGTGCGGGAACACGTTCACCATCCATGCCGGGCGGCCCAGCCCGTAGTACAGGCACAGCGCCGCCACGAGGTGCGCACCGCTCTCGATAGCGGCCTCGTGAACCGTCCACGGGCCGCGCGCGCTGTTGGCGTGTTCGATGCTGATGGTCGTGTCGTTGCCGCCGCCCGTGCCGATGCCGTCGCCGCAAGCGTAGGCGCGGTCGGTGTCGTTGACGTGCTGCACGATGTAGCCGTTGCGGTCGACCGAGTAGTGGGCAGAGCAGCCGTTGGCGGCCCAGATGCTGTTGCACTGGGCCGCATTGAGGTCACCCGCCATATGGTGGATCGTGACGCCCTTGATGCCGAAGGGTCGTCCCGCCGAGAAGTTGCAGCCGAGGAGCTTGTACTCGTCCGGTTGGACGTTCGCGAAATCTGCCATGTTAGTCCTCCTTGATGTCGCCGAGCGCGAGCAGCGCGTCGAGCCATTTGTCCGTGATACCGACGGATTTGAAGGCGGCATAGGCCACCTGCACGCCGCCGACACACGCGAAGATGGACGTCACCCACGCCGAGGGGTCGGTGGGCACGCCTCCCGCCATGGCCGTGAGGGCACCGCACCCCGCCGAGACGGCGATGGCCGTCCAGCGGGCGACGCCGCCCGTCATGGCCTTAGTCTTGATGGCCTGCACGATGTACGGCACCACGAGCACCGTGGCGACGGTGAGGCCGGCCTGAATCTCAGTCATTTGATTGCTCCTATCTGCTTGTCTCCTTGTTGTACATGAGGTCGACGCGGTCGTAGATGTGGTCGACCTTCTCGGCCATTCCCTGACTTCGCGCCTGGCTGTGGACAAGATCGGCGTGCAAGACGTCGTTTGACGCGACGACCGACTCCATGAGGGTCTTCATCCCCTCAATCAGGGTGTTGCTGCGCTCCATCTGGGCTGCGATGCGGCCCTCCATCTGTGATCGCTCACGGTCGCGCTGCGCCCGCTCGTCCACCTCGGCCTGCTTACGCTCCTCGCGCTTCAGGTCGAGCTCGCCCTTCCGCCGGTTTTGTCGCTTGTACTCGTCCAGAAATTGCCTACCGAAATAGAAGGCGATCAGCACCAGCGCCGCGCCACCGAGCCACCCCGGCCCGTACGGCGCAAAGAGCTTGAGTACCTCCATCTGACCTCCTTCCCGTTCTGCAGCGTGGTGGGGCCCATTCCCCGCCACACTGCAGGTTCGGGCCACCGTAACGCCGGCCTACACCGCCGCCATCGTGCCAACGCACACGGCCAGCGGGCCCTGCGACAGGATCACGGCGCGGTCGGTGATGATGCACCCCGTGCAGGAGTGCACCATCGGGACCGTCACCACCGCCCCGTGCAGCATCACGTCGAGCGCCGTGTTGTGGACGCCCACGACCGTGCCGAACTCCATCGTCAGACGCTTGCCGCCCGATGGCATCGCCGCCGCCAGCCGCGCTGCCGCGCCCTTGATCTCGGCCGTCGAATCGCTCATCGCTCGTACCTCCTCGCCGTGTGCTTTATGACGCAGCCGGCGTCAAGCGTCAGCGTCTGCTTCTGGATTGCCAGTTTGCCGACAACCCCGCCGGTCCTGTAGTTCATCGCCACCGCCATGCACGGCTCGACGGGCTTGTACACGCTCTTGAACTCGTCCGTGCGCGTCACGGCGCGCTCGGTGGCGAGCAGCTCCGCCGCCTTGCGGTCCGCCGCCGCCTGCATGGCGTCCTGGGGCCAAGGCGTGGCGTTGCCTCCCTCCTCGACCTTGTCGGCGACGAAGATGGCCTCGCCGCCGTCGATGTAGCAGTAGCCCCAGCTGATCTTGTTGTGGTTCTCCGTGGCGTGGTAGGTGTAGCTGACCTTCTGCCACTCGCCAGTCATGGTGAACCCCTTGGTCACCGGGCCAAGTGCCCTCTCCTGGTCCCAGAAAGACTGTATGATGCCCGTCGCGCCTTTAGTGCCCTTGACCCACACACTCTGCGTGTAGTCCGTATCCTTCTTGACGCTCGGTCCCTCGTCCTGGCAGAAGCCGACGCGCCCGCCACTCGAGACGACCTTGATGCCGAAAAGCACGCCCACCTGCGGCGCGTCGGGGACGTAGACGGTCTGGATGCTGCCGTGCGAATCGCTCTGCCTGAAGCTCTTATCCGACTTCTTGCCGGTGCCGATGAGGGCGTTGGCGGCGCCCTCGACAAGGTTGGCGTCCTCGGTATCCACGCCCGGCAGGCTGTCGTAGCTGTAGCTCTTGACGATGCGACGACCGACCGAGACGGTCGAGAGGTCTGAATCGGGCGAGTCGTCCACCGCCGTGCCGCGCACCGATGCGTCCTGCGTGCTGAAGTCCACGTGCACGACGTTGCAGACCTCGGCGCGGTTAGTCGATTCGGTCATGTCCGACATGAAGCGCGCGTCCCTGCCCTCGGTGAACTCGGCCGAGATGGGCATGTCCGAGGGTTCGATGTAGCGCCTGAAGAGCACATTGCCCATGCGGTCGGTCGAGGCCGAGCGGAACCCCGCCGCCTCGAGGAGCAGGTTCACGGCATCCAGCTTGGTTTTGGCGTCGTTGTTCTTGCCCACGCCGAACACCCAGTTGCTGCCCAACAGGAGGCTGCTGCTGTCGGCGTAGACGGTGAGGCCGACCGACTCGGCTATCTTGACGGCCTCCTCCACCGCATTGCTGTCCTGCGCGATCACGTAGGGGCCGTCGAAGTCGTCGTCCTTGAGGAGCTTCAGGAGGCCGTAGGCGTTGATCTGGCCCTCGCGGTAGGCACCGTCGATGTCCACCGAGTCCACCTGCGGCATGAATGTTCCGAGGCACTCGCGCCTCTCGCTGCCGTCCGTGAAGGTGGCGTTGAGGTACACACGCAGAAAGTCGTTGCCGACGTCGAACTTGCCGGCGAAGTCCAGGGATGCAGTCTCATAGAGCGCCGTGTTCGCATTGCGCTCGATGGAACCGCCGTTCTCGATGTCGCGCACGAAGTCGACTTCGAGCCCCGTCTCGCGCGAGACGCGCACGAAGTCGTAGGAGGCGTCGAACGGCCTTATCCAGCTATCAGCCATTGGCGGGCTCCTCCCACGTCTCCCACGTCGGGTCGCACGAGGCCACCCACGCGCCGTCGGAACGCTTCACGCTACAGCTGAGGCGGGCGCGGAACCGCTCGCCGTGGAGATCGCGCACCCAGAAGCGCCCCGCCATGTTCATGACCTCGAGGAATGACTTGTAGTCCTCCTCGTCGAGCAGCAGGAAGTCCATGCTGTCCTTGACGTCCCGTTCGTTGATGCCGTACGAGACGGGCAGCCCCTCCCCGCCGTCGGCGAAGTGCAGCATCTTGTATCCGTGCGTCACCTTGCGGCTCGAGCCCTTCTTGAGATAGCGCCCGAGCCACGACCTCTCAGCGCCGGCTCCCCAGTTGAGAGCCACCGCGCGGCTCGCCACGGTCGTCTTGACCCTCGTCGCTGTGCTCACGCCCGTCGCGGCGTAGGCGACCGCGACGTACTCGAACTCGCTGTTGAGCGGAGGCAGCGGGTCGCCCGCGCCCTCGCCCGCCGCAAGGTGCGAGCCGAGCTGCAGGGTCGAGCCGTCGGGCAGGACGCGCGACACGGTGAAGTGGGACGTCTCGGGCGTGTCTTCACTGTCGGCCTTGCCCGGGAATACGGACAGCTGGCATCCCAACCTCTCGTCGACGAAGATGTTTAGCGACGGCTTGGCGGGCGGTGCCCAGTCGGTCCGGAAAGTTCTCGAGACGGTGACCGATAGCGACGAGCCGGCCGTGACCGTTAGCATGACCCTGTAGGGCGTGAAGTTGACGAAGGCGTGTTGCGCGTAGCCGAGGACAAAGGAGCGTGCGTCCTTGTCCACAGTCCCGCTCCACAGGAGGTTGCCCCTGATGTCGCACAAAAACAGATACTGTCGGCTGACGCCCGTCTCGTCGGCCACCTTCCACGTGAAGGTATGCGGCACCGCGCGCAGGGTCGCCCCGTCCGCAGCCGGGTCGGTGAAGAATGCCTGGGGCGCGTCCGCAACGGTATAGGCCGCCGCGCTCGACCACGCTCCCCAGTCCTCGTCGAGGCCCTTGGTGCGCACGCGCACGGTGTACATGCCCTTGGCATCCGTCGGCAATTTCAGGCTCGTAGCCGGGCCCTCGACCGTCGTGGCAGTGGTGCCCGCAGGAGTCGTGATCTGCACCTCAGCGGAGGCCTGCGCCGAGCCGTCCGGATGGTTGGGCACCCATTCGAGCGTCGCGGTCGAGCGGGTGGCATAAGCCGTCCTGACGCCCCTGATGGACGGTGCGAGCGGCGGGCATATAGTCGTGACCTCGTTTGACTCGGTCCACGGTCCCTTGAGGCCGCTCTTGACCGCGCGGGCGCGGTAGCGCACCGTACCCGCCGGTGCCTCCTCGTCCTCCCAAGAGGCGCTTACATCCGCATCGACCCACGTCTTTCCACCGTCGGTCGTGAGCTGGAACTCCCAGCTGTCGACGAAGGCCGGCGCGTCGTGCCCCTTGAGCACGACCTTCGCCGCCTCCGCCTTGACTGCCTCGAGCATGCCTAGCGCCGTCGGCGTGGTGTAGATCGCCGGCGCGCTCACGCCGTAGTCCGACGTGCCGCCGGGGCCCGTCGCCTTGGCCGAGAAGATGTACATGCAGCCCGGCTCGAGGCCGTTGTAGGTGTGGCTCGTGGTATCCCAACTGACGGTGCCGACGTCGGTGAACTTCCCCGGGCCGTTCTTCACCACGCCGACGGTCACGGTCGACCAGGGGTAGTCGCCGTTCATGCCCGTGTAGTCGACGTCCCAGCTGACCTTCGCGCTGGTGTCGCTCAGGCGCTCCGCCCTGATGTTCTTCGGCGTGTGCGGCGTGTGGTAGGCACGGCACGGGACCGTGACGGTGTTGGAGGCGTTCGACGTTCCGTTGCCGAAGCCGCCCGTGACGTTAATCTGGCCCGTGAAGGTGTGGTTGTAGGCGTCGCCGTTGCCGCGGGCGAGCTCGACGTCGCGCGACGTGCACTGCACCCATACCCAGCCGGAGTTGTTCGTCGAGTAGACTGAGCCGTTCCACGAGCTGCCCGCCGACGAGCTGCCGTTTGCGTAGCAGTCGATGGCGTAGCGCGTGCCGTAGCCGTGCGTGACGCGGTAGGTCACGGTGGTGTCCGTGCGCCCGACCTCAGCAACGTCCACGTACGCGCACCAGCAGTACTTTCTATAGCCACTGCCGCCTTGAACCCAGTTTCCCTGCGCCATACTACGCGACCCCCATCGCCATGCTCTGCTCCACCGCCGCGACGAAGCTCCTGAAGGCGGAGGCCACGCGCCCGTCGACGCCCAGCAGGTCGCCGTCGAGGTAGAGGTTGTAAACGTTGCCGCCGCCCGCGATGCCCGCGGCTCCGCTGGCGGTCGCCCCGTATGCTCCGCCGCCGGTAACGCTCACACCGAACACGGCGGCCTTCTCGACGTTGCGCACCGCCGACCTCATGGACTTCACCGGCTCGTCCGCCGTGTCGTCGATGCCGAGGGCCGCGCCCTGCATCACGTAGCCGAAAATCTTGCGGAACACACGCGAGGGCGAGTGGATACCCAGCAGGTTCTTGGCAGCGTCGATGGCGCCACCAACCACGCCGGTAATCTTGCTCACGACCACGCCCGCCGCGCCGCTGATTCCGTTTGCGATGCCCTGCACGATTTGCGAGCCGATGGACGCCACGCGGCCCGGGATGGAGGACAGGGCGCCCATGATGGAACTGCCGATACTCGAGGCCGCAGAGGTCACGAAGCCGACCGCGCCGCGGATGGCTGAGCCGAGGCTGCTGATTCCGCTGCGCCCGATTCCGGCAAGCGTCGCCGGCAGGTTGGCGATGGCACCGCGGATGGCGGACACGATGTTGGTGCCGCACGTGCGCACGAAGCCGGCCATGTTCGCGATTCCGTTGCCGAGGAACGTGATGGCGTTGCGGCCGAGGCTCAGCCAGTCGAGCGCCGACCACGCTGAGACGAAGGCCGAGAAGATGGCCGGGATGTTGGCGATGAGCGTCGGTATCGCCTGCACGATGCCAAGTGCCAGCGTCACAATTGCCTGGATGCCGGCACCGAGCAGTATCGGCGCGTTGTCGTTGATCGCGTTGGCGAGGTTCTGCACGATGACCGGGGCCTGCTCGATGATCGTCGGCAGGCTGTCCGCTATGCCCTGCGCCAAGCCGACGATGAGGTTCGCCGCGCCCTCGGTCAGGACGCCCGCGTTCTCTGCTATGGACTCTGAGAGGCCGGTGAGAATCTGAAGCCCGCTCTCCATGATGGACGGCAGGTTCTCGGACAGGTAACCGCCGAAAGAGGTCATGAGCGAAGCCGCCGTCTCCGAGAGGAAAGACAGCCCCATCTCGATTCCCTCGGCGAGCTTGGGAACGACTTCGCCGCCGACGCCGGCGAAACCCTCGGCGATGCCGGGCAGCGATGAGGTGATGTTCTCCTGCAATGTGGACAGGTCGCCGTCGAGCAGCGTCAGCCCGTAGACCATGGCGAGGTGCAGCGACTCCAGCGGGTTGTCCCCAACCGCCCAAATCTCGCCAAGGCCCTTGAAGCGCTCGCCGATCTCGTCCACACAGTCAGACACGGCGGAGAGGATGTCGCCCATGGGCCCGGGCACGGCTGCCGCCGCGCTGTCGAGTGCCTGCGTGAAGATGCTGACGAACGCCTGACCGAGCACGGGCCCGACCGACGTGACAAGGCTCGGCAGCTGCGACAGCGCAGTGCCGGCGATGGTCGCCACGCGCGGGATGACGTTCGAGGCCGCCGTCTCGACCGACTGTACCAGCTCCTCGGTGAGCTTGCCCATGTCGGCGTCGTCCTTGCCCAGCTCCGTTATCCAGTTCTCCCAGGCGGCCTTCGCCATGTTGCAGGAGCCCTCGATGGTCGTCGCGGCCTCGCGCGAGGTCGTGCCGGCGATCTGCATCTGCTCCTGCATCGTGTGGATGGCGAGCACGATGTTGTCGAACGAGAGACTCGACTCGTCCACGGCGGAGTTGACGGCGTGCGCGTCCTTGACGAGGCGCTGCATCTCCTCCTTGGTGCCGCCGTAGCCCAACTTTAAATTGTCCAACATCGTGTAATTTTGTTTCGCAAAGCCCTGGTACGCGTTCTGGAGGTCCTCCATCGCCGTGCCGAAGGTGTTCGCGTTGTCGCTCATGTCGACCATGGCCGTGTTGGCGTACTCGGCCGCCTTGACCGTGTCGCCGCCCAGCGAGGAGACAAGCGAGGCCGAGAAGCCCGTCACCTGCTCCATGTACCGGTTGGCGCTCAGGCCGGCCGTTATGTAGGCGCGGTCGGCGTTGGCCAGCACCGTCGTCTGGGCCTGTTCGAGCTGCTCCCACTTACCGGAGCACTGCTCGACGGTCTGGCCGGTCATGGCGGCGTAGTCCTCGAGGGACTTGCCCATGTTGCCGAATATCTTCTTAATGCCGCCGACGTTCTGCTCGTATGCGGCGTATGCGCTCATGCTCATGCCCGTGACGGCGGCGACGCCCGCCCCCACGGCGGCGACGCCAACGCCTATCGCCTTGGCGGCGGTCGCGCCGGCCTTGCCGAGCGTGCCCACGACCTTCGAGGCTACGCCCTCGGCCTTGCCACTGGCCTCGTCCTTGAGGCCGACCTTAATCATCAGGTCGAGAAGGTTCACCTAGACCACCTTCAATCCCATCCGCTCGATGATGTCTGCGGCGATCTCGTCGCCGCTGCGCGTGTCCTCCGCCTCGGACCCATCGCCCGCACCGCCGTTGACGATGCTCAGGAAGGGCTCCTTGAGCCACTTCCCCTGCGCCATGAGGCGCACCGACTCGCTCAGGTACACGCGGAACGCCTCCCGCTCGTCCCGCTCGCGCCACCGCGCGACCATGTACCTACAGAAAGGGCGAGCACGCCGTGGCCCGACGTACTCGCCCAGACAGAGCCATATGTGAGATGGGTCCTCGGCGGCTATCCAAAAAAAGGAGCCAGAATGTCCTTGATGCCGTCGATGCCGTCGATGGCATCCTTGATGTCGTTCACCCACTTCTTGACGGAAAAGTCGGCCTTGTACTCCTCGAGCGTCTGGCCGTCGAGTGCGGCGAGCAGCTTGTAGCTGATCTCGCCGCCCTGACGCAGCACGTCGGGCAGAAGACCAGCCACCATGTCCACGGCGAGGCCGTTGACCTCGGCGGTGGCGGCTGCCTTCGCGGCCTCGGGGTCGCCCTTCGCCTTGGCGGTCGCCTTGGCCTTGGCCTTGGCGGAGTCGGAGCGGAACTTGGCGTAGGCGGCCTTTGCCTTCGCGCCGAGCTCGCCGTTCATGACGTCCTCCGCCACGTCCGCCAGCAGGCACATGGTGTTCTGGAACTCGTCGGCGTTAAGGTTGTTCAGCTTCATGGTTAGGCTCCAATCTCCTGTTTGATATACAGCTCGTAGGGCACGATCTCGGGGTTCTTGATTGAGTAGTGGCCCGTGAACTCGAACGCAAACTGGCCCTTGGCCTTGTTCTGCGTCGTGATTTGCAGACCGCCCGTGTTGAGCGCGTTGATGAGGCGGATGGCGATATAGCCGTTGCCGTTCTCGCCCGAGTAATCGCCGATGAGCCAGATGTCGGCGAAGTCGGCCTCCGAGAGCGCGGAGCGCGGGACGATCTTCCCCTCGGTCTCGTCGGCTGCGGCTGCGAGCTTCTTGCCGAGCGCGGTGTTCAGCGTCACGAAGGTGCCGCTCAGCTTGGCCTCGATGCTGTCGATGCGCTTCAGCTCCATCGTGTTGGCGGGGCAGTTGTCGATGTCCTCGCCGTAGTCGATGAAGCTGGGCGTGGCGGCGAAGCTGGTTCCGCCGCTCGTCGCGCCCATCAGCTCGGACTCCGCGACCTCGGCGGTCTTGGGGTTGAAATTCGTGGCGAGCAGGCCCGCGTTGATGACGATCTCCTTGAACGTGTTCTCGGGGATGCGCGTGAACTTAGACATATGACCTCCTAGTAGCTGGTCATGTACTCAATGGTCAGGTTGATGATTCGGCGCTTCACGGCGTTGTCCTCGTCGGCCATGGCGTTGCAGAACGGATCGCCCTGCATCACCCACATGCCGCCGCCGTCGCACGGCAGCAGCACGCCCGACAGCCCCAGCGCCCGGGCGACCTCCTCGGCCTTGGCGTTGGGCGCGGCCTCGGACGAGGTCCGGTACCAGAGGTTCACCTCGGAGTTGCACTGCGTGCCGAACGACGCGGTCGGCAGGTCGTAGGTGATGTAGGGCATCTTCGCCTCGCCCGGCACCGCCGAGTCGCGGTACACGGGCAGCCCGAAGCCCTCGAGCCACGCCTGCAGCGCTGCCGCCTTAGTCGCCATTCGGCACCTCCCACTCCTCCGCGCTGCACTGGCCGAAGCCAAACGACGCGCAGCACGGCGCGGCGCCGTCGTCCGCATTCGACGTGCAGCGGAATACCTGCCCGTCGAACGCACGCTGGAAGAGGTCGCCGTACCGCAGCGGCTCGTCGGTGGTCACGGTGTAGACGTTCCTCACGCCGTCGTGCTCCGCGATGCGCGAGGCCGTGGAGCTGTCGCGCACGATCGCCGCCGTGAAGCCGTCGCCGACGGTGAGGACGGTCTTGAAGCCACCCTCACCATCAGGCTCGGTCTTTGCGACGAGCCTCGTGCACGCTACCGCCATGCGCTCGTACAGGCGGCTCACAGCTTTCTCCAAGGGTCAAGACGCGCCTTGAACTGCTGCCGCCACGTGATGGGCGAGCCGTCGCCGCCGACGCGCGTGTAGCTGTAGCCGCCGAAGCTCTCGGATGCGTACGGGCTGTCCAGCTCCTTGGCGTGCTCGGTCTGCCACGCCGCGATCTCGTCAGCGAGGTCGACCACGGCCCGCGGGATGGCGAGCGCCCAGACGGTGCCGACGAACTCCTCGTCCGTGAGGCCGTTGTAGGGCCATGAGTGCAACCCGTCGTTGAACGTCGAGCCCGTGATGCGGATGTACTGGCCCTCCTTGAGGCCGAGCCCCGCGGGCGGCACGAGACGGTCGTCCTCGATGCGGACGCGCCCCGTGCGCTTGTCTGCGACGAACCAGTTGCGCAGCGACAGAAGCACCTGCTCGAGCATCTCTGCGCCTATCGCTTATCGGTGATGACGGCGGCGAGCTCGGGGCTGAGGGTCTTGACGCCGCAGAGCATGTCGATGGAGACGGTGTCGGTCTTGGTCTTCTGGTCGTAGCCCTGAACGACGCGCAGGCCGAAGCCGTCGTAGGAGGTGGAGTACGCCTTGGGAGCGCCAAGCGGCATCTCGAGCTGACGGGTCACAAGCGCGAAGGCGTTCTTGTGGAACGCGATGGACGGCGTGTAGCTGGCCGTCTCCGCCGTGGTCTTCTGCACGTTCTGGTCGCAGTAGAAGTCGAGGCCGTACTTGCGTCCAAGCGATGCCTCCTTGAGGGCGGTGCCGTTGTCGCCGACGGCGGACGCGTTGGTGAACGCCTCGGTGTTGAGCAGGTCGGCCTCGGCCTGGGAGCCGTAAACGAAGCGGCGCTCCGTGGAGGGCGCCTTGGCGTCCACGAGGAACTTGCGGGCGGCGATGATGTCGGAGACGGCGATGGCGCCCTTGGTGTGGTCGACGCGGTTCGTGACGTCCTTCTCGAGCTTAAGCAGGTAGCCGTCGATCTTGTCGGCGAAGGCCTGCATCGCCGGGACGAGGAACTGCGCGGAGAAGTCGACGATGCCCATCGTCAGCTCCTTGGACGTGACGGCGAACGTTACGTCGAGCAGCTTGTCCATCTTGACGGGGACCTTGCCCTCCGTGGCGTCCTGCACCTCGACCTCGGTGGTGAACTCCTTGGCCTCGAAGGTGGCGGGCTTACGGACGGTGATGGTGTCGCCCACTCCCGCGACGAACTCGGAGGAGTAGTCGCGGTGGACGAGGTTTGCCATGACGGCGTTGGTGCGCAGAACGTCCAGCGCCTCGTTGGCGATGATGTTGGGTGTAAGGATGGTGTTCGACATAGATACCCCTTAGCCTCTCTGCGCCGCCTTGTACTTCATGTACTCGGCGGTGCTCATTTCGTTGATGTCCTTGCCGCCCTCGCCCTTGGGGGCGTGGGCCACGTCGGCACCCTTGACGGTCGTGGTCGCGATGAAGTCGGCCCAGTCGGCCTTGATGCCCTCGGTCAGCTTGTCCGCGTCCTCGATAGCGCCGTCCTTGACGGTCACGCCCTCGAGGTCGGAGACCTTGAGAACGGTCTCGATGCGCTTGGGGTCGACGCCCGCCGACTTGAGCAGCTCTCGGTACAGGCCGCGCTTCTCGGCTGTTGCCTTTTCCCCAGCGACCTCGGCCTTGTAGTCGTCGAGTTCCTTGCACTTGGCCTTGTACTTTTCCTCGTACTCGCCCGCGCCCTCGCCCTTGGCCTTGAGTGCGTCCAGCTCCTTCTTGTAGCCGTCCGCCTTGCCAACGGCCTCCTTGAACTCGTCGCGCTGTGCCTTGAGCGCGTCCACGCTCTCGGCGTGCTCCTCGATGATCTGGTCGATCTTCTCGTCCTCGATGCCCATTGCCTTGAGCATCTTTCGCGTGAGTGCCAACAGAATCTCCCTTGCTTCGGAATGGGCGGGTCCCAGCCTGTTGCCTCGGCGGGGCCCGCGCCGCAATACCTCGCGGCAAGGGTGAGTATCCAAGCGGAGTAACGCGGCCCTACGCGCCACCCCTCAGGTGCTTCTCGAGAATCGCCCGGTACGTGTCTCCGTGGCCCGTTGCCGCCTTGCGCAGGAAGTGCTTGCCCTTCATGCGGGAGGTCCCCTCCTCGACGTACGGCGCGTACTCGACGTTGGTCCCGATGAAGCAGTCGTAGCCTTTGAGTAGGTGCGTGACGGAGTTGCGCAACCTGCCCGTATCGACCGGGCACGTCGCCTTGGCGTAGCCCTCCGCGACGAGGCCTATCTCCTCTAGGCCCGTCTTGTAGGCGCGCAAGAGGGCCTTCTCGACCTGCTCGATGTTGTTCTGCCGTATCTCGATGCACTCGGCTGTATCCAGCTTCGCGGCGTTTACGATCTCCTCGGTGATGAGGGTGCCGTGCCGGCCGTGGTCGCCGACGCCGCCGACGAGCCCGTAAGCCATCAGTCGAGCACCTCGCACCCGTAGCCAACGCGCCCGTCGACGTCCGCCTCGATGGCCTCGATGGCCTGCACCGGAACGCCCTCGCACCCGAGCGTGCATCCGTCGTCGGGCTCGACCTCGTCGCCGCGCTGCGTGCAGATGTAGGTGTCCGGGAACGTGAAGCCGAAACCCAGCTTTACGGCGCAGTCGCCGCAGCTCGCGCAAGTGAATAGCTCTTTCATGCCTGCCCCAATCTCTCTGCGGGCAGTGTCGCGGCACGGTCACGCGGCATGAAAAAAGCCCCGCCGTGGCGGGGCCTGTTGGCTAGTTATTTAGTTCGCTTTCGAATATCTCGACTATATCGGCTTCAAGAGCATCCTCGAACTTATCCGGGCCAAACAGCTCGTAGTACTCCCTACGATTCTCGTCGTCGTATTTGGCCTCTTTAAGCCATAGCTCCTGAACGGCTTTAGGCTTGGAATCGAGAACGTGACCTATAGCGTCGACGTCGTCTCTTCCGTCGAGATAGCTAACGGCTTCGTTGAGTATGTCATTCATGATGCTCAATCTTGAAACCGAACCTCTCCTCAATCGCCCGAAACAGCCTGTCCTCGTTGCCGCCGTAAAGCCTTTGGATTCTAAGGTACTTCACCTCATCGACATTATAGGACGCATCCGGCTCGGAAACCTTCTCGAACGTGTAGATACTTCCATCGTGAGCTGCGATTATCCCCATCTCGCAGCCCTTGCCGCCGACCGCCAAAAGGTCAGCCGCGCTAGGGATGCCAGAGGCCGGGTGGTTGTGGAGCAGCACTACGCGCCGACCGTCCCCGATTGCCGCCTCGACCTTCTTGCCGAACTTCGCCGGAGGGACCACGGTGCTGCCGATGGTCGAGTTAACGCAGCTCGTGATTGTCTTGCCCGTTGACAAGTCGATGGCGTAAAGGTCCTCGCCGTTTGTGCCCCCTCGGTGGCTGAGGATGCGTCTTATGCTCGCATGTACGCCGTCCGCGGCATCTTTGCCGACGGCTTTAGACACCTTTGCCCTGTAGTCCCTGCTCGCGATCTTCCCCATATCCACCGCGAACTCCATTGAGTGCTCTACCGGCTTAGCTCTCGATTTCCCGCCGCCCTCGTAGACCGTGCCGAGCGCCGAGTCCAGCACCTTTTGCTGGTCGCCCGCCGACATTTTCCTAAACCCGCTCGACGGTATGCCGTAGTCCTCAAGCTGCCGCGAGAGCCGCTTTCGCGCCTCGGTCTTGGACACGCCCGCCGTATCCAGCTTGCGCTTGGTTCCAGGCATTTCCATGAACTCTGAGATGGTGCGGTTCGCGGGCTTGGTGCCGTTGACGGCGGGCTTGCCCGCCTTCCATTCCTCGTAGGTCATGCCCTCGGGCAGGCGGCTGAAACGCTCGCCGTCGAGCACGTCAAGCCCGTCGCAGCACGCCACCAGTGTGCATCGGCAGTTGCACGTCTCGGCATACGGCGCCTCGGGGTCGCCCGGGTAGCGGCACCCGTTGCTGAACTTCTCGCCGACCTCGACCTTCTCGCGGTCAATCTTCCTGTGGCTCGAGCGCGTGCGCAGGTCGAGCGTCGCCACCCATTCCTGCTGCACCTTGATACCGAGCCCCTTGGCCCTCTTGTAGCTGTCGACGCGCCCGGCGTTCTCCGCCGCCGTCGTCGAGGTCCGCGCCAAGCGCACCGCCGCCGCGCGGTTGGACCCCGCCACGTCCTGGATGCGCTTCGCGATCTTGGGTATCGACTCGCCGAGCAGCACGCCCTGCGTGATCTGGTTGGCTATGAGCCGGCGGTTCCACGCCACGTCCTTGGCGACGTTGACGGACGGCTTTGGCAGGTAGCTGTCGTGGTCGGTGAGCAGCCTCTGGACGGTTGACGCGTCCTGTAGTGCGTAGGCCGTGTCAACGCCCACGGCGCTCTCGACCTGCCACGTGCCGTAGTTGTAGTTCTCGGCGTAGACCTCTGGCAGCCTGCCTTCGATGGCGGTGGCTGCGACGACGTTCGCGTGCGTCATGGCCTCGGCGCACTGCTTGAGGACGATTCGGTAGCGCCTGCCAGCCGCTATCTTCCCGCTTCGCCAGGACCTGTATTGCGCCTTGGTGATCTCGCCGGCCTCAAGCCGCTCGCGCATCTTCTCGTCGTCGGCCTCGAACTGCGCCAGATAGCGCTTGAGGTCGGCGTAGGCCGTCTTGCTCGCCTCGCCGTACACTTCCGCCACCTCGCGCTCGAACGCCCGAATCTCGGCGTCTGAGAACTCGTGAGCGCTATCCCTCGCCATGCGCCGCCTCCAATCGTCGGCACGCATGGTCGCCCGCGCATAACGGAAAAGGGCCCCGACCGAAGCCGGGGCCCTTCCTTACTCGCCGTCCGCGTCCAGGAGCTCCTGCACCTTGGCGCGCCAGATAACGTTCACGTCCTCGACTTTCCACGGCTCTCCGGTCTTGGGGTTGATTGCCCCGTCCTTGATGAGCGTTGCGTAGATAGCTGCCATTATGCTCCACCTCCTGCCGTTGCGATCATGTCTCCCAGTTCGGCCACGGCCTGGAAGACCGTCTCCATCTGCTTTCCGTTGTCGGCGGTGGCCTGCTCCACAGCGCTGATGCGCTCGGAATCGCCCATACCGTCGCGCTCATGCTCCCCCCAGACGGTGTCAAAGTCGGCCTTTGCGCCCTCGACCGTCAGCTCGCCAGTCGGGTCGGTGAAGTGCAGCTCCTCGTAGGTGAATACCTTCACCTTGACGGAACCGCCCTCGCCGCCCTGCTCCTCGCGCTCGCCCTCGGCGATGCCGCGGCGCAGCCAGACGTCGGTCCCCGCGATCTCGACCGTCTCGGGCCTCTCGCCCGTTCGCTCCGACTTCACAACCATATTTTTCCTCCTAACCCACGGCCCTCGCCGCGTTGAATATGCACCGCTTGACGTTCATCTGGTGCTCCATGACGGCCGTTTTCAGCCAGCCCCAGTAAGAGCACACGCGCCTCGCCAAGCGCTCGGTGCGCCTGCGCATGTAGCGCGCGAACGCGCGTCGCAGTCGTTTCCAGAGCCTCTTTCGCAAGTCGACCCGGCGCCCGCGAGCGCACCAGATGCGATAGCTCGCGAAGTCGATGGGCTCGGCGCCGTTGCGCCTCACCTTCCACGGCTTCAGCGACAATCCTAGCCGCCCCAAAACGCGTGCGGCGATGGCCGCGGCCTTCCTGAGCGAGCGCTTTGAGTTGCCGAGAAAATAGCCGTCGTCGGCGTACCACACCTGGCATCCCGCGAGCCTCACGCGCTTGCCGCGCCGCTCCTTCGCCGCCTCCTCGACCGCGTGGTACGCGAACGAGATCACGAGCGCCGCCAACCGAAGCGACAGGTAGCTGCCGAGGATAAGGACGCCGTTCATCGTCGACAGCAGCGAATGGAGCAGGTAGAGGACTTGGCTGTTCTTGACGTAGCGCGCCACCAGACCCTCCACTATCGCCGTTTGCATCGAGCCGTAGCAGTTGCGGATGTCGACGTGTACGTGGTAGGCGAAGCGGTGAACCGCGCGCCTGAGCTTGCGCATCCCCAGCGCCGCACCCTTGCCCTTGACGCCGCTCGACACCTGCCAGAAGCCGACCTTGGCGGCAAGGAGCGGCTCGAGTGCCCCAACGCACAGGTAGTTGCACACCTGCCGCTTGATACTCTCGACGCTTATCTCGCGCAGCTTGCCGCTGTTCGGGTCGTGCTTCAGGTAGGTTCGAATCGGCTCGAACGTAAGCGTCTCGGTCGAGAGCTCTAGCCAGATGCGGTCGACGAACGCCGTTTCGGTGCCGTATTCGTCGGCGACGCGCCAGCCGTTCTCCTTGCCGGAGTCGCTTTTCTTCCATCGGTGCAGGGCCTCGACGACGCACTTGCGCGTGAACTCGAGGCCCTTGCAGTAGGTTTTCATAGATCAAAGCTCTTTCTGTCTGTCATACGAGCGTTCGCCTTGCGGCTACCAGCCCGTGAGCCTTGCGGACAAATTTCACTCAAAGGAGTCAGGCAGAGCCGCGTCCCGCCAGAAAGCGGCGGGCGCGGTAGACACGGTGCGAGTAGAGATTTATAGACAGATTGCCGGGAGACGAAGTTCCAAGTGGCCCTACCGGACCTGTTCCTCGAGTTCGCGTAACGAAGACCGGCATTCGAGCCGTTCCTCAGGTTGCCGAGGAACTGAACCAGAAACCAGCGCCGCCCTCACCGTGAATCCCTGTTTGGGGTTAGGAGGGAGCCAGCCCCCTCTCAGGGCTACGCCCTGATTCACCCCCGGCTACGGCCCGTAGCAGAAAGCCGGGAGACGAAGTTCCAAGAGGCCCAACCGGACCAGTACCGCGAGAACGCGCAACGAAGACCGGCACTCGAGCCGCTCCACAGGAAGCCGAGGAACAGAACCAGACGGATTGTGCCCTTGACCTTACCTCCGGAGGTGTCGAAGTAGAAGTAGTCGCCGACACCGGTCGTCGCCGAGCCGCCGAGCCCCTTTCCCAAGATAAGGCCGTTGACGAACTGGATGTCGAGCATGTAGCCATCTGCCGTCGGCATGCACGCCGCCGTCGGGGTCACCCCGTCCGCCACGGCGTTCTTCTTCTCATTGCGAGTGTCGGGGTTGACCGCGATGCCGAAGCCCGTGCCGTCGGAGACGAAGAGCGTATCGCCCATGAACTCCCACAGGCCCAGCCCCGTCTCGACGCCGCCGACCTTGAACGGATGCTTGCCGTCCTTCGCCACCTGGCCGTCGCCCAAGAGGGCATCGGTGTTGCCCGTGCACCACGGCGCACTCTGGAGCCATGTGTTCACGGTCGTGTCGAACGCCTTGGCGACGTCCATGAGAAGCGCCACGTTGCCGTCTGCGAGCGTCTCCTTGCCGCCGACGACCGCGCCGTCGAACACGTCGTACGCCGCCGCGGCGCCTCGGTCTGGGCACGTGGTGCCCGTGTCGGTGCCGTACATCATCGTCGCACCCACGGGAATCTTCGCCGCCTGCTCGTCGGTGACGACCACGCGCGTGACGCCCGTCTCGGCGAGCGCCGGGTGGACCTGGATGTTGAAGTCCGTGCAGCCCGGGAAGTCCACCTGGGAGGACTTGCAGAGCGTCTTGGTCAACTGGTGGAAGTTGATATACCACTGGTCGTAGACGCTCATGCCCGAGTAGCCCGTGGTCGCGGTCTTGCAAAGGTCGACGAGCGAGTCGTGCGACGTCGTGCGGTTGGCGACCTTCGCGCCCGAGACGGAGCGCGGGCGCCCTTCAGCGTCGATGCTCATGGGATACGTCGGCGTCAGCATGTACGGTCGCAGTGTGCCGTCCGGCAGCAACGCCTTGGGGTTCGGCTGCGAGCCGCTGAATCGGCTGTCGGACCACGAGACGAGCAGGTTGCCGTTCGTCAGTACCTCGACCGCCTGCCACACGACCGGCGCGATCTCGTAGACGTTGTTGCCGTGTCCGTTGTCCACGCGCGAGAAGCCGTAGTCGACGCCGTCGATGGCCTCGACCCACGGCACGCCGTCGGCGTCGGCACCGGCGTTGGCGGACACGTGGAACCACGGGCCGCCCTCGGTGTCGAACGGGTCGACAGCCGCGCTCGTTGCCGTCGCGGGCACGAACTCGGTGGAGGCCACGCGCTTCGCGGCGGCGCTCATCGGCTGGATGTCAGTGGGGCTGCCCGCCGGGATGAGGAACGTGTACACCAGCCCCGTCTTGTGCTTGTCCACCATCGCGGCGACGCTCTCGTTGGAGTAGCGGCCCGTCGAGGCGTCGCGCTCGAGCGCCTTCTGGTCGCCCAGATTCTTTACCGCGCCGACAAGCGCCCATACCGCCTTGTCCGATGCCAGCGGGTCCGCGTACTCGAACCCCTCGGTTGCCTGCTCGGTTGCCTGCGTATCGGCCATTTAGGCACCTACCTTTCGCATTTGGCAAATCTTGCCGTTTACCTTCTTGAGTCCCAGCGCCGTCACGGCAGCCGCCGAGTCGATAATCGACTGGTAGTTCAGGGCTGCCGTCTTGGCGTCCTTGAGCGCCGCCTGCGCGTCGGCGAGGGCCTTGGTCGAATCCTGCTCGCGCTTCTGCTCGGCAGTCTTGCGCTCCGCCTCCGCCTCCTTGCGCCCTGTCTCGTTCTGTCCGCGCTCGGTCTCTTTCTCCTTGCGCACGGCCTCGGCATCGGCGCGGCCCTTCTCCGCCGTTTCGACAGAAGCCTTGAGCTGTTTGAACTCGTTGTTGACCTTGTTCACGCCAGCCGCCGCGTCCGTCGCGGGCTTCTTGAGCTCTGCGATCTGCTCGGCGGTGAGGTCGCTATATCTCAGCGCGTCGCCCTTCGGCACGCCGACGACCAGCACGTTGCCCTCCATCGCCGCCGTTGCCTCCGAGCCCGAGGCAAGAGTCGTGGCGCGTGCCCCCTTGACCTCGGCGGCGACAGCCTTGTCGCGTGCGGCCTCCGCCGCCTTCTGCGCGGCCTTGGCCTCGTCTCGCGCCGTCTCCGCGTCCTTGATGGTGCGCTGGTCGCTCGGCTCGTAGATATACTCGGCGGGCTTGGCTCGCCTCTTTACGTCCCAAAGCGCCTCGATGCGCGTGCGTCCGCCGTAGGCCTCATCCGTGATGTAGGCCCATGCGTACACGCGACCGGCCGCCTGAAGCAGCTCGTCGGGAATCTTCGCCTTGTTGCCGGCCACCTCGACCGTGTAGCACGTCCCTGTGGTCGACTTGGCGAAATGCACCTGCTCGCAGCCGACAACCTCGACCTCGCGCCCGGTGTCCCACTGCCACAGCTCGCCGTCAAGCACCTGCAATGCCGCCATCACTCATCACCTTCCTCGTCCTCATCGCCCTCCTGGGCACCCTTCGCGTTCGCCGCCAGGGCGGGCGGCAGCGCTGCCATGTGCTCCTCCTGCTCCCGCTGCTTGCGCTCCAAAATCTTCGCCCTCTCGTCGGGCGTGATGTTCGGCAGCTTGCGCAGGATCGTCTCGTCGTCCAGCCACTCGGCCTCCAGGCACACGGTCTCGACCTGCTCCTTGGTGTTGCTGATGCGAGTGCGCGTGAACACGGGCGTGTCCTCGATGCCCTGGAGGGCGAGGATGTCCATGATACCCTCGCGTATGTGGCGCTCAAACTCGGCGGCCTCCTCGTCCATCGGCTGGTATGCCGCGTCGATATGGTCGTTGGTCGCCCCCGCCGCGATGGTGTGGACGTCCAGCGCGCCGAAGTCCTCGTAGATGTCGGCCTTGATCTGCGCCAGCGTCTCCTTGCGGCCCTCGACGGGCACCTCCTGCGTGTACGGCGTCACGGACTGCCCCTGCTCGGCGTCGACCTCGGCCACGTGCGTCAGCTTGAGCTTCGCCCGCCACAGGTCGAGGTCCCTGTCGTCCATTCCGCCGGCTCCGTTGATGAGCCAGTAGATCTGCGCACAGTCGCGCGTGTCGTTCACCAGGCCGCTCTTGATGAGGTCGTAGGCGTCGATGCTCTCGCGCATGCCGACGAGCGTGCTCTGGTGCGCGTCGCTGCCCCAGACCGCCACGATTGGCAGGCGGGAGTAGTTCTCCGCATCGACGGCCAGCTTCATCCCGTCCGCCGGTATCTCCCGATACGTGACCTTGTAGGCGCGCTTGGCCTCGGCCACCTCGAAGTCGAAGCCGCTGCCGCCCGACACCAACTCCGTGTAGCCGTCCTGCTCGTAGAGGGTCGCGTGCCACGGGTGGTCGGAGTCGAGCCGCCAGAACCTCACGCCGGCGTATAGCGCCCCCGAGTACTCGTCCCACACCGGGCAGAACTCGTCGGCGGTGAACACGTCGATGTGGTCGAGGTTCCAAAACGGGAATGACACACCGTGGATGAGCGCCTTGAGCCCCATCTCCATGACGTCGTCGTCGAAGCGGTCGCCAAGCCCCTCCTTGGTCGTGTCCTTGCCGCCCGCCGAGACGTCCACGAAGCTCACGCCCTTACCGAGCGAGTACGTGCAGCGCTGGACGTTTAGGCGCTTGAACAGGTTACTCGCCAGCCTCAGCTTCGAGGCCGTGAAGTCCTCGGCCTCGGCACCGGAGCACGAGTAGATCTTCTGCACGAAACGGTTGATCGTGACGTTGTGCTGGCGGTAGTACTCGTTCGCGGTGACGGCGTTGCGGTATATCTCGCTCGACATGTGCCGCTCGATGGCATCTGCCGCGAACGCCGTCGCCGACGCCGCCGCCTTGAGGTCGCCATCGGTCACCAAAGGCCCCTTAGACAAGCCGCTACCTCCCTCCAAAGAATGGGTTTACCTGCTCTTTCGCAGGCTTGTACATGCGCATGGTCGCCACGCCGTAACGGAGCGCGTCGCAGCTGTGGTCCTCGACCTTGACGGGCCTGTCGCCGTCCGCCTTGGCGTCCCAGCAGTAGCCGCCGAGCTCGCCTATCAGCCCCGCGCAGGCGTCGGAGATACGCACCGTGCCGTTGCCCAGGCACACCCCCGTCTCTCGTATGCCGTCCGCGACGTCGTTGCGCCCCTTCTTGGTCTTGAACCCGGCCTGCCGCATCGCGGCGATGAAACTCGTGGCGCTCGGGTCGATGATGAACGTGGGCGGCTTGCCCAGCCCGTGCACGAAGTCGGCCATGTCGGCCACGTAGTCGGCGTCCGTCTTCTGGTGCCCCGTGTCGCGGCCCGAGTAGCGGTACTCGTCCACCACGTGCCACACCTTGCCGTCAAACGCCCACAGCAGCGCCGCAAAGGCGTTCTGCGTTCCGTAGTCGCAAGACACCGCGTACTTGACGGCGCCGCCCGTATACCGGCTCTCGAGGGCACCCTCCCACTCGGGGTAGACCAGACCCTCGGCCAGCGTCCACTTGCCCAAGATGTAGCGGTCGTAGTACACACCGCTGCCGTAGTCCTTGATGAGGGCCTCGATGACATCCGGTGCCAGCGCACCGTCCCAGATCGTGTAGTCCTGCCTGTAGATGTCGCTGTCGCCGTCGAGGAACCGCTTGAACCAGTGGTTGGGGCTGTCGGGGTTGCAGGTACCGTCGAAGCGGCTGTGCTCGCAGCGCAGGCGGCTCTTGAGCATCTGGAACACGTCTTCGCTCCACGTGGCGACCTCATCGCCGTAGACCCACTCGAACGTGGCGCCCTGAATCTTGGATACGCTTGTCTTCTTATCCGCCCCGAGGCAGTAGACCTTGCGCCCGAAAATCTGAGCCGTGTTGTCCCGCCCGATCTGGCTGACAACGTCTTCGCTGTAAAGTGAGCGCATCGGCTCGAGGATGTTGCGCTCGAGCGTCGAGCGGGTGTTCCCGATCATCACCGCCAGCCCCTCGCCCCTCATGGCGAGAAGCCTCTGCGGTATGGTCACGGCTATGTCGACGTAGCTCTTGCCCGAGCCCGTCGCCCCGCACTTCACGTTGTAGCGGTGCGTGCAGTTGGCGAGGTACTCGCGCTGCATCCTCGTGAGCGGCATCGGCTACTCGTCCCCGCCGATTGAGGACGGCACGGACAGGACCAGCTCCTTGGCGGCCTTGAGCACCGCCGTGTCGGTGGTATCCATGATGCGCTGCGCCTTGGCGTACTCCTGCGGGTACTTGCGCTCCAAAAGCCACGCCGCCGCCTGCCAGCTGTCGCCGCTCGCGTCCATGATGCGGCCCACGAGCGTCGCCTTGCGCTCGACCTCGGCCTTTTTTAGAACGTGACACAGTTGACGCTGATTGTCTGTTCTGGGGTGGTTGATCCAGCGGCTGTATGTCTCGCGTGCGACCCCGAGATACGCGGCAATGTCCCTGTCGGTCATTCCGGCACGGCACAGGCGGACGGCATCCTCGATGCCCTCCTTGGTCAGTTTTTCACGCCCTTTTCCCGCCACAAAATCACGTTTCCGCTGGTAGATAGCCATATGGAAACGCGAACGTTCCCACCTTTTTACGCACGTGGACAAGCGCGTGCGTTTGCCCACGAGCGTAAAAAGGGAGTAACGTTTAAAGAAAAGGCCCCGGTTTCCCGGGGCCTTTCGGCTACTCGACCTTGGTCGACTTGATTCTGATCACCTCGGCCAGCCTCTCAAACATCTCCGTCCAGCTTCTGCCGTCTGTGCGCTGACTGTCGTATGCGGTTGCTCTCCGCCTCTTCCTCGAGCCGCCTCTTCCGCTCCGCCAGATAGCACCCCTTGCACAGCCTCCACTTCTTCGCCTGCGCCGACGTGTCGAACACGGGCCGCGCGTCGCACACGATGCACAGACCGTCCGTTCCGGTCGAGAAGCGCCCGTACCGCTGCCGCGCGTGCCTCACGGCGCTCGGCGTCACCCTCAGCTCCGCCGCGATCTCCGCCGCCGTCCGCTCCGGGTGCGCCTGCATCCGCCTTATCATCTCGTCCGTCCACAGGACGTAAGAGGAGCGCCCCTTCCGGAGCGCCCACTCGTCCCTCAACGGATGTGTTGACTTTGTAGATGGGCCTTTTGGCCCATCTCCTACAGGTGGCCTACACGCCATTCGCATACCCCCTCGCGCTCGGTTTGCTTCGGTTACCATACCAAGCGCCGGGGACCACCTCACGCACGGCGCTCGATTATCGCCCCGCACTTCGGGCAATGGACGGCCTCATACGCCAGCATGTCCCCAAAGCCGATATGCTCCCAGATCCGTCCGTCCCATCCGCAGTCGGAGCAGTGGAAGTAGCCGTCGACCATCCGCTTGCCCGGGATGAACGGGTCCTGCTTGTGATCGACGAGATCGAGGCACGTCGGGTGGTCGATTAGGTCGGCGATTTTTTCGAGCGGCGCATCACAGTTGCAGATTGCGTTTTTGTTACCGAAAAGCGCCTCCGATATTTCAGAGCACCTAATGCACGAGCAGCCAATGCAGTCGCAATCCCGTAGGAACCTCGCAGCCTCAATCCGCTCTTCATCGCTAATCTTCATACAGCACCTCAAGCCCGTACGCGACGGCGGCATCATGCTCGATGCGGCATCCACGTGCGTTTTCCCAGCCTTTGCAGAAATAGGCCGCATGGCACAGGCTCATGTTCTCAAGCGACTTCGCAAGGTAGCAGAGCGGAATCTGCACCACGCCGCGCTCCTCCATAGCCTCGTCGCTGTACCACTCATCAGTGAATAAGGTGTTCACGAACTCGTAGCCCATCTCACGCAGCTTAGCGTGCGCCTTGTCCCTCGCCTCCGCGATCTCCTCGTCGGTCTTACCAGCCATAGGCTGTGAAAGCATCGCTCGCTTATTCATTTGTCATCATCCTCAAATTGGCAATCATTCGTCCATCTTCTCAAGCTTGCGCCCGCAGAACGGGCAGAAACTGATCGGGATGCTCCAGCTTCCATAGTTGTCATGAGGGTGGTCGACTATGATCACCGGGTATCCGTTGAGCATCCAGCGGATGAGAATCTCGTCCGGACCGCCCTCGGCGGCATCGAGGCCGTCGTAGCCTCTGCAGTAGTCGCACATCAGTCCTCACCCCTCAGCTTGCGGATGCGATCCTTGATGTCCTTTAGCGCATACGAGTCACCATGACATGGGCCGTCGCCGTTCAAGATGCATTTGAAACACACTCCGGACGGGTTGTGGTACGAACAAAGGTCGTCCGCCTCGATGCACCTGTCCAAGTCGTCCTCCAATTTCTCCCATGTGTCGGGCTCGGGCGTGGTGAGGTACACGAGTGCTGGGTCGAGCGCAAATCCACGGTCGGTAATCGCACGCCATTTGTTCGACCATCCGTCACTCAAATCAAAGTCCGTGGTGAATGTCCAGCGCACGATGCTATATACGTTCCCGTCACGGTTGAACAGCGCCACGGTATCGAGTGGGATCTCTCGACCTTCCGCGTCTTTTGGTAGCTCGATATTCATAGCCCAACCTCCTCGTAGTCGCGGCACTCGCCGCACTCGTCCTCGCAGTACAGCAGGTTCTCCATGAGCCACGCCACGGCCCACTTCGCCAGGCGCCAGCGCCCTTCCTTGCGCTCAGGCGCCTCCGCGTCGCAGGCGCGCTCGAACTCGAGGTGGCAGTAGCCGTAGTCGACGTGGATGTCGCTGCCGCAGAAGTGCCTGCAGTTCCCGCACATCCTAGGCTCGCAGGCCCCGCCGTAGCAGCGTTCTATCGTGGCGTCCGTCACCCCCATCGGGTAGCCGCCGACCCTCGAGTCACTCATCGCACTCCACCGCCCCCGTGCTCTCGTCGAGCAGGTCGATGGCATCCCCGACGGTCGCCTCGATGCTCGTCAGCTGGCGGCGCAGGTTCTGCACGAGGTTCGCGCCGGCGACCTCCGCCCTTCCCGCCTCGTAGGCGCGCTCGATCATGTCGGTCACCGCGACCTGCATCGCCGTGTCGTTGTAGCCGCGCCTGACGCGGTACTTCCCCAG
This sequence comes from uncultured Collinsella sp., assembly GCA_902475425.1. Lineage (GTDB taxonomy): Bacteria > Actinomycetota > Coriobacteriia > Coriobacteriales > Coriobacteriaceae > Collinsella. The sequence goes on along the minus strand of CABRZJ010000009.1, from coordinate 10,732 downwards.
ATAGGCGTGCGCCCTGTCCTGCGGCCTGCACTCGCGGTCGAAATGGAACACCTCGACCGCGTCTGCCTTGATCTGCTCCAAAGTCTCCATCACAGACGTCCCCTCTCTCGGTTCCTCTCGTTGCAGCGCTCGATTGCCGCGTCCACGTCCTCCTGCGTGAACCCCTCGGCGTCGAGCAGGCTGACGACCGCCTGGACCACGTCCATGCACTCGTCGATAAGGTTCTGGCGGTACTCCCTGCGCGCCGTCATGATCGGGCTGAGGCGCATGTCGTCGCAATCCTGCCAGGCGCCGTAAACCTCGGCCGCCTCCTCGAGCGGCTTGAGCGCCTGCACCTTGGGTGCATCCGGCTCATCGAGCGCCCCGAACTCGAACTTGTAACCGTCGCGCATCAGACGCACCTCCCCTCCGCCAGCGCCGCGCGCATGGCGTTGATCTCGCGGCCCCTCTCGCTCCTCGCGCCGAGGTACACGTCGACCGGCCGCTTGCTCGCGTTCCTGTGCGCCACGTTCTCGCACCATCCGCAGCAGTACCTCTGGTCACTGTATGCCGAGCGGAACCGCCTGCCGCACTGCCTGCACTCGAGCATGTAGCCCCCGCGCCTGTCCCACGACTCAGCCCTCATGTCGCGCCTCCCAGTAGTTGCACCTCGCGAGCCCCTGCGTGGCGTGCACGAAGTCGGGGCAGCGCATGCACGTGTACCGTTTGCGGCCCTCGCCCGACGCCGACATGACCGCCTCGCTCACGGCGCAGAACCCGCACGTCTCGCAGCGGGCGCTGCGCGGCCCCTCGTCGTAGATGCTCGCTGACCCCTTCGGTCTGCCCATGTTCTCGCTCCTCTCGGCGTCCAAGCTCATGACGCCCTCCTCTCGCATGCGGCCCTCGCGTCCAGCAGACGCCGCGCGTCCTGGTACGCCTTGAGCGCCACCGGGTCGGCGGTCGTCCCCCTCGGGGCCTTCACCTTCGCCGGGTCGATGCCCGGATGTTCCTCGCGCCACCTGCGCTCGAGCTCCGCCCTCGTCTGCTCGGGCGTCCTCGTCGGCTTGAACGTGGCGGCCTCGACCTCCGAGGCGGTGGGCTTGCCCCTCGCCCGGTCGTCGGCGTCTATGCGCTTCTGGCGCCGGGACCAGTCGAGTGCCAGGGCGCCCCAGTTGCTCACCGGCTGGCCGTTGCCCTTGACCCAGCCCTGAGACTCGAAGTAGGCCCAGAAGGCGTCCGGGTCGCCGCTCAGGCAGTTGGCGCCGAAGTACCCGCGTGCCTCGTCGAGGGTCGGCGGCTCGAACTCGGGCGGCGCGGCGGGGGCATCGCCCCCATCACAGGACAGCTCAGCACAATCCAGTTCAGGACAGGACAGGCTAGGGTAGGTTAGGTTAGGGTTTTCACTTTCCGAAACCTGCGTTTCGGGTTTGTCGGAAACTGGTTTCCCGTTTGAAAAACCTAGGTTTTCACTTTCCGAAACCTGCGTTTCGGGTTTGTCGGAAACTGGTTTCTTGCGCGGGCGGCCGCCTTTGCCGCCCCTGCCGCGCGCGTCCTTGGAGTTGTCGATGGCGTTCTTCATGGCCTTGAAGACGCGGCGGAGGTACTTCGGGAGGTCGGCCTCCACGCCGTGCAGCCCGTACATCATGATCGCGTCGGCGAGCATCGCGCGGTCGCGCAGGTCCTCGGGGTCGCTCGCGTCGAAGTCGTCGTAGACCTCGGCGAAGCTGTCGAACACGGTAAAGGCCATCAGAACCACCCCCATAGAAGCGAAGAGAAGAACAGGAAACCCACGGAGAAGGAGGCGGCGAACAGGGCCGCCTCCCAGTGGTCGCGGATGATGTCGGGTACGTGCCTCATCAGAACGGCACGTCCTCGTCGTAGAACTCGGACTGCGGGACCGCGGCGTAGGCCTGCTGGGCGCTCCACTGCGGCGCGGCCTGCGCCTGTGGCTGCACGGGCACCGTGTCCGCGAGGCTCTGCTGCGGCTGGGCCTGCGTCTGCCCCTCACGGCGCACCATGACCTCAATCTCGTCAACGATAACCTCGAGCTTCGAGCGCTTCTGGCCGTCGCGCTCCAAAGAGCTGTAGTGCAGCTTGCCCTCGATCGCGACCTTCATCCCCTTGGCGAGGAAACGGCCAACGGCCTCGGCGCGGTTGCCGAACATGGTGCAGTCGACGAAGTTGGGATAGTCCTCCCACTCGCCCGTCTGCGCGTTGCGGCGGCGGTCGTTTACCGCCACGCCAAAGGACAGGACCTGCGTGCCGCCGGCGGTGGCGCGAAGCTCGGGGTCGCGGGTGAGGTTGCTGCTGATGTTCACTCGGTTGATGCTCACTGCCCGTCCTCCTTTGTGGTCATGCAGCCCTTGATGGCATCGACGAGGCGCGGCCCCTGCATGTAGCCCAGGCTGCTCACGCGGCGGCTGTCGCGGATATGGCACACCTCGACGATCTTCTGCGCCGTGACCGGGCCGATGCCCGGGAATGAGCGGACGAACTCCTCGACCTTGAGCCTCTGCGCGATGGGCGCCTCGATGGCCGCCTCGGGCGGGATGTTCCCCGCCTTGCAGGCGGCCTTGAACGCGGCGCGCTCGCGGCGCGTGTGGACGGCCTTCGCCATCGCCTCCTTGCGCTGCTCAGGCGTTCGGAGCGGCGGTAGGTTTTTCTCCTCCATGTCCTACATCCTCTCGACGTATCCGTGAATGCCGTTGTCGACCATGACGGCCCTCACGCGGCGTAGCTCGTCCGCCGTGGCGCACTCGATGACAACGCGGTAGCCCCTCTGCGGGGTTGGGGCCGCATCCTCGGCTACATCCGGCTCGGGGCGCGACGGGACCACCCGCACACACCTCGTCACGCCCAAGGGCGGCTCAGGTTCCTCGACGGGCATCGGCTCGGGGTCGGGCGGCAGCGGCGCGGGCTCCGGCTCGGGCTCCGGTGCGGGCGCCGTCGCCTGCTCGTAGGTCGCCGCGAGCGCGGCGGCCTTGGCGACCTCCTCGCGATGCGCGGCGACCGCAGCCGCAACCTCACCCGAGTCCGCCGGCAGCGTCCTCGTCCACCACGCCACGGCCCACGCCTTCTCGGACTCGTCCGCGTAGTCCAGCCCGTTGACGAACTTGAACTGGTGCAGCAGCTCGCCCACGCGGCGCTCGATGATGTTCTTGGCCTTGACCTCGCCGAAGCTCGCGTTGAGCCACCTGTCGTCGGCGATGCGCTCGTAGGGCACCAGCGGACCCATCTCGCCCGCGAGGTCGTAGTAGTGGCCCTTGAGCGCGGTGAGGCGGCGTTTCCTGCACTCGCCGTCGTATCGGTCGATCTCGGCCTTGTACTCATCGGATAGCTTGTCGATGGGCGCCGTTATCTCGCCGATGGTCTTGTCGAACGTCTTGAGCAGGTCGCTGTACTTCTTCTTCGCGGCCTTGCGCTGCGCCTCGATGGGCTTCTTCACGTCGTTGACCGCCGCGCGGTACTTCTTCGCCGCCTTGAAGTCCTCGTCCTTCTCGATGTGCTTGACGTCCACGTAGTCCGCCAGCTTCTCATCGACGTTCTTCTTGAGCTTCGCCAGCTTGTCCTCGAGCGTGTCGTCGATGGCGAGCGACGCCACCAGCGTGTCGAAGTCCTCCTCGAGCGGCACGGCCTCGACTGCCAAAACCTCGTCTGCCATTAGAAGCCTCCCAGAAGGTCGTCGTCGGTCGCGTACTCGGCGGGCGCGGGCTCCGGCTCGGGTGCGGCGGGCTCGGGCTGCGCCTTGCGGGCCGCGATCTCCTCCTCCATCCACGAGGCCGCGCGGCGCGCCTGCGTCTGCGTCATGTCGTGCATGGAGCCCGACGTGCAGCCCACGGCGGCGCAGATGACGGCCATGGCCCCGGCGCTGTCGAGCGCGGTCGCCGCCATGAACGGCTTGAACAGCTCGCGCACCGGCTGGAGGTCGACCTCGGGGGCGCGCTCGACCGTGGCCTCGACCGCCACGGGCTCGGCGGCGCCGTCGGGCCCGGTTTGCGAGGCGCCCAGTTCCTCGCCCGTGTAGACGACGCCGTAGAGCGCCTCCGGGCAGGCGTCGCGCGCGCACTCGGTGATGGAACGCGCCGTCAGCATTGCCATCGGGTACTTCCTCCAGTTCTCCTTGTTTGAGAGGTTCGCCTGCTGCGCCTTGGCCATGTCCCATGTCGCGGTGAACGTGAAGTCGGGGTCGTCCCTGCGCACTATCTCGCACGTGGCCTTCCTCGCCTTGTCGTCCTTCTTGACGCGGAGCCTGTGGCCAGCGCGTCGCACGTTGGCCGCGATGAGCTCGGCGCTGGCCGAGGGCCTGCCGCTGATGACCGTGATGCGGTACAGACTCTCGGCGGGCGACAGGCCCATCGAGCGGCCGAAGTCCATGGCGATGAGGACGTTGGCCGGCTGGCCCCTGTAGGCGCTCGGGACCAGCGAGCCCTGGCACACGGTCTTGGCGTACTGCATCTGCTCGGCGAAGGTCATCGCCGGCTGCTGGAGCGCGATCTCGTTACTCATCGACGACCACCTCATCGAACTTGTAGGGCGTGACGGTGTAGTTGTCCTCGTCGAGGAGAGCGTCGTCGTCCATCATGAGGGCGAGCACGCCGGCCGCGCCCTTGTTCTTGAATTCCTCCTCGCAGCGCATCGCGTACGAGATCACGGCGTTGAGCTCCTCGGGCGTGAACTCGCGCGGCTCGTCGAACGCGCTCTGCGCGATGCCCGCGCAGTAGCCAATACCGCGCAGCACGGCATGGTCGATGCCGGTCGCCGACGTCTCAGACTCGGCGTTGAACAGCGCGTTGATGCCGAGGTCGCTCATGTAGCCGATGAACGCGCCCGCCCGGCACAGCTCCGGCTTCTTCTTGCACTCCATTTACATTTCCTCCGTTTCGTCTTTGCGCCCGGACCACCCGGGCGCGATCGATACGTCCATGCGCTCGGCCTGCCCGCGCACCCTGGGGTGCTTTACCACGTGCAGGTCGACCACCTGCGCGTCGTCGACCCACACCAAGCCGTTCAGCGCGTCCATGACCAGCTTGCCCTCGTTGTCCCCGTCCGGCCTGTAGGTGTCCGGCTCCGAGCGCACGCGCTTGGGCCGGCTCTCCGGCAGCGGACGGTAGGCGTCGACGTTGAGAATCACCGGCTCGTGCGGGCCAAAGGGCAGGAGCTGGATGCCAGCCTCGGCCATCGCCTCCGCACACGCCGCCGCGATTGCCATCTCGGCCCTCAGTGTCTCGGTCGGCGTGTACATCCGGGCGTGCCTGCGGTCGAGCCTGTGGCGCTGCTTGCCTGCCGCGAAGCAGACCGAGAACTCGATGCGGGCCGTCATGCCGGCACCGTCCCGAACAGGGCGAGCACCGTCCACAGCACCGCCGGCATCACCACGTAGTCGACGAGCCAGCAGAGTACGACGAACCCAGCGCACCTAAGCAGCCTCGATGCCATGCGTTCCCTCCTCGATCCACTGCTCCACCCATTCCGGGCGCACCATGCGCCCCACCTTGCGCCCCTCGGGCAGCTGCGAGCGCAGGCGGCCCGCCTTGCACTCGCAGCGCAGCGTGTCGTATGGCACCCCCGTCACCCTCGACGCCTCGCGCAGCGTGTACATCAGCTTGTGGCGGATGCCAAGCTCGTCGGCCATCTGCTGGAACGTTTTGGCTCTGCTAGAATCCATGAGTGACCTCCTTTCAGGTCTGGAGCCGTCCCCGCTTTCCACACCGGGCGGCTCTTTTTTGTCGGTTTCGGGGCCTCGCCCCCGGCACGGCACCGGTAGGGAACGTCCCCGCGGATGGTTATGGAGAGCCGCGGGGCAACGGTGCCGCCCCGGGAGCGGGGCCTATCGCCGCTACGCGGACAGAGTTCTGAGGATTGAGATGCCGAGCCTTATCAACGCCCCGGAAACCATCCTCAAGAGGCACTCGACCAGCGCGAGCGCCGCGACAACCAGAACGAGCGGCGTGGTGACGACGATGGCGACCACGAGGCGAACCGCCTGACAAAACTTGCTCATCGCCCATCGCCGCCCAGGTAGACTTCCTCCAGGCCGGGCATGTAGACGAGCGAGTTGCCCAGCGTGAAGTGGACTCGCCCGTACAGGGCGAACGTCACGGGCGAGGCGATGTAGTACTCGGTCCCGTCGAGCTTTCCCAGCTTCTCGGTGCCCTTCTCCAAAATCTTGATGTTCTTCTCGTTGGTGAAGCCGAACGTCTCCGAGATACGGAATGCGGCGCTCTTGTCGGTCTCGACGTAGGAGCCGTCGACAAGCTCGAAGTCGTAGCGGACCCGCTTACCCATCGCTACTCACTCCCCTTCTGCAGCTGATACATGACCCACTCGCCCGCAGCGAGGCCGACCTCAACCGGCTGGATGCCGGGGTCGATGGCGTCGGCGGTGTTCATGCAGACCGTGCGCTGGACGTAGGCCATGACCGCCTCGCCGCGCAGCAAACCGTCCAGGCGACCGCGGGCGTCGAGGAACGACTCGAAGGCCTCATGGTGCCAGCCGCCGCCGGCGTCGCACCAGCAGACGATGGCCTCGATGCCCGAGAAGCCACTCGGGCACTCGATCTCGAACGACTTCCCGCGAGCCTCGTACCTGATGTTCTCGCGGCGCATCTTCACGTCTCCCATGTCGCCCTCCCCTACAGCTCGAAGTCGCTGAAGTCGCGGGGCTGCTCGTCGGCGGCCTCGACGGTGATGGTCTCGGGCAGGTTCCAGCCGCCCAGCTCGATGTCGATGTAGTTCTCGTTCATGGTTCTCTCCGTTTCGTTTTAGGGAACTTTAATTTCCCTTCATCGGCAAATAAAAATCACTGACCTTGCAGCCCAAGATGCTCGCCAGCTTCGTGGCGGTCGGGAGCTTCATCAGCGAGGGGTCCTTCTCATACGACCGGTAAGTCTGGACTGTAACCCCCAATTCCGCAGCTACCGCCTCCTGATTGAATCGAGAAGCCTTCTTTAGAAAAGGCTTCTGGCGTGCTTCTCGGATTGACTTAAGCTCTTGCATCTGACCTCCTTCCCTTTCGTTGAGACTATAGTACTTTCTTTTCCCTTTAAGCGCAATATCTTTTCTCTAGAAAGGGAAATCTTTTTTCTATAGCATAGAAAAATAAGGAGGTAGATGGTTATGGAGTTCTCTACCAGATTGAAGCGGATACGCTTAGATTCAGGCCTTACTCAGGCAGAACTTGCCGACAAGCTCGGAATAACAAACAGGGCTGTAGGTGCCTGGGAAAGCGGCAGATCAAAGCCGCGCCTCGACAAAATGAAGGAACTTGCAGTTCTGTTCGACACCACGGTTGCCGACCTCATGGGAGAGGACGCCACCGAGGCCGCGATCAAGGGCACCTCCCGTATGGTCCCGCTCCTCGGGTACGCCCACATGGGCGACTTCGAGGACGAAGGCGAGCTCTGCGACGAGGTCGAGGTCCCGGCCGCCGTGGCCGACGCGCACCCGCGCGGCTTCATGGTCCACGCGCAGGGCGGCTGCATGGACAACCGTTTCCCCCACGACGCCCTGCTGCTCGTCGACCCCGACATGGAGCCGGTCAACGGCCAGCCGGTGCTCGCCGAGACGGCCGACTACGGCGCCGTGGTGCGCAACTACACCCGGGGCCGCTCGACCGTGATGCTCACGGCGGACAGCCACAGCGGCGAGTACGACGACATCCTCGCCGGGCCGGGCGACGAGCCCGTGGTCTGCAAGGGCCGCGTCGTCTGGTACATGGGCGAGCGGGACGAGAGGTAGCAGGAACGGAAAAGAGGTGGGACGCATGAGGCCATTGGCTTTGGATGGCGTGCGGGCATATTACGAATCGGGAAACGGTGCCACCTTCGGCGGCGAGGAGTTTAATGTCTACTGCGACGAGAGCTGCCATCTCGAGCACGATCGCTTCAAGGCGATGTCGCTCGGGGCGGTATGGTGCCCCAAATCGAAAGTCAGGGAGATAAGCAAGCGCCTCGTGGAGATAAAGGCGAGGCATGGCGTCGGGATGGGCGCCGAGGTCAAGTGGACGAAGGTGTCGCCATGCAACTACGACCTCTATGTCGACATCATCGACTATTTCTTCGATGACGACGACCTGCACTTCAGGGGTCTTGTAGTTCCCGACAAATCAAAGCTGGACCACGCCCGCTTCAACCAGGACCATGACCTCTGGTACTACAAGATGTACTTCACGATGCTGAAGACCATCTTCTCCCGCGACGCGCGGTATTACGTCTATATCGACATAAAGGACACCCATTCCGGGCGAAACGCCCAGAAGCTCGAGAACGTGCTCGCGAACGATGCGTACGATTTCAACCATGAGATCGTGAGGAGGGTGCAGCCCATACGCTCCGACGAGGTTCAGTTGATGCAACTCGTTGACATCCTTACCGGCGCCATCGCGTATCGCCACAACCACGACGCCATCATGCCATCGGATAGCGTCACGAAGATTAGGCTCATCAATAGAATTATTCAGAGGTCGGGCCTCTCTCTCGTCAAGACCTCGCTCCTCAGTGAAAAGAAGATGAACCTACTGGTCTGGCAGGCCGGGGGAATCACATCATGAATTGCTGTTGGATACCGCCCCTAGTCGAAAGGGACAGCTCGCGTCCCTGGAGCGAATACGACGCTCTTGTCTACAGCGTGTTCAGGCGTGATTTCATCGAGGGCAGGCCCGTCTACCACGGGAAACCGGTAAAGATACGGTACCAGCCCATGCTGGAGGGACGGGCCGAAGCCTTTTGGCACCTTACCTGCAGGGACTACGATCATAAGTCGGGTCTGCCAGAGGACCGTGTGCCAGATCTCGAAAGGTGCAGGCGCATCAGATGGCCGAAGGCGTTCATCGAGAATGCTGAGAGGTGCCCCAAAAGTCCCGACTGCGGAGGCGTTATAGCCTGGAAGGCGGAGCATCGCGCAAGGAAGAGCCGCAATAGCACCCAGATAAGGGAACGGATTAAGTTTTACCTTGAGGAAGAGAGCTACATTGTCGTATTCGAGCCGAGAGAGCACTACTGCCTGCTGATAACCGCGTATTACGTCGACAACGACCACAGCAGGAAGATGATTGAACGCGAGATGGCGAGAAACCACGCCGAAAAAGCAGGAGGCGCTGTTTGGGCGCCTCCAGAGGACTCCTTCACACACACGGTGGATGAGCTATCCCGATTATCGCCCCATCGCAGCGAAATGTAAACCGAACACGTTGTGGAGATTGGGGGCCGGCAAGGGCGAGATTCCATGCGTCAACATCTAGGGAGGTGATGTCCATGAAAGCAAAAAATCTCGGGACCGTAGGCTGATGCCGCGGCCCCGAGACTAAGGAGACGGCCCCTGCACTTTGGAACGTGAGACGGGGCCGGAGTCAGAACCGGGCGAAACGGAGAATAAGCCCGCGATCTGAACGGATCTGATTATATGACAAAGAAGCAGCGCCGCCGCGTCTGGGGCTCCGTGACCGAGATGAGGCGCGGCAAGAAGTACGTCCTGCGCTGGATGCAGAACACGCCGCAGGGCCGCAGGCGCAAGACCAAGACCGTGTACGGCACCTACCGCGAGGCGTGCGCGGAACTCGACCGCATCCACGTCGAGCACGCCGACGACGCCCCCGTGCCCACCATAGCCAAGGCCTACGAGACGTGGCTCGTCCCCAAGATGGCCGCACAGGTCGAGGCGGGGACCCTCGCCCCCAACACCCGCGACCTCGTGCTGCGCTCGTGGAGAAACTACGTCGGACCCCGCTGGGGCGCAATGCCCGTCGACCAGCTGCGCGCCGTCGAGCTGCAGGACTGGCTGCTGACGCTGCCCGCCGCCACCGCCGATACCGCCCTGCTCACCCTGCGCAAGGTCTACGCCTGCGTCTCGACCTTCATCCGCCTGCCGCTCGACCCGTTCGCCGCCAGCGTCAGGTACACCATGCCCACCCGCAAGACCCGCGAGCGCTCAAAGCGCGTCTACACCCTCGACGAGGCCCTGGGCGTCCTCGACGCACTGCGCGGCAACCCCCTGGAGCCCGCGTTCATCCTCGCGTGCTTCGGCTCCTGCCGCTCGGGCGAGTCGCTGGGTGTGCGCACCGGCGAGGTCCTGCGCTGGGAGCGCTCCGGCACCGCCCTCGCCTCGGCCGACATCTGCCGCCAGATGCAGCAGTCCGGCACCGCGCCCGTCGACGCCCTCAAGACCGCCAAGTCCGCGCGGACCGTCGTGATCTTGCCGCAGGCCGCCGACCGCCTCGTCGAGATAGCGGCCGCCCGTGCCGCCGAGGGACGCGAGTGGCTGTGCGACCGCGGCGACGGGCTGCCCATGAACCGCAGCATTTGCAACGACCGCTGGCGGAAACTCTGCGCCGCCCGCGGCATCGAGCACATCCCGTGGTCGAACCTGCGCAACTCGTGGCGTACGATAGCGGAGGTCGAGCTTCGCCTGCCGTGGGACCTCATCGAGATGCTCATGGGCCACGCCCTCCCCGGCGTGTCCGGACGGCACTACATCCGCCCCACCGCCGAGCAGGTCGTCCGCGCCGCCTTCGACGCGCTTGGGATAAGTTAGGATATTACCCCGCAAAGCCGCAGGTAGATGGCACGCAGTTAGTTGTGGCAGTATTAAGATTCGCAGCCCAAGCCACCGCAAAGGCGCCCGCCCCCTTTGCGGTGGCTTGGGGTCGCGCTACTCTCCGAGCATCTCTTGGAGCTTGGCTGCCACGGCGTGACCCAGGCTCTCGTGGCTTTCGGGCATCATATGCAGATAGTCGATATCGCCCGGCTCGGCAAACTCGG
>CABRZJ010000008.1:0-37504 GCA_902475425.1 uncultured Collinsella sp. | reverse complement strand
AGCCATCCTGGATCTTCACGCCCAGCCGCGAACGACCGAGCGCATCGACCACGTCGCCATCGCTGCAGGCGGGCACGCTATCGGATTCGACACCCAGCACCTCGCAGACGCGCTCGGCGACGTCTATCTTGGACGGTTCGGCGATCACGCGATCGGAGAGCTCCAGCAGCTCCTCGGGATGCAGGTTGACGACGCAGCCGGTTACGACCACGTAAGGCTCACCCGGATAGGCCAGGGCGTGACGGACGGCCTTGCGGGTCTTGGCCTCGGCCTCACCCGTCACGGCACAGGTATTGATAACAATCAGATCGGCATCCTGTGGCTCCACCATTGCAAAACCCAGGCGCATAAGATCGGCAGTGATGCGGTCGGACTCAACCCGGTTGACACGACAACCGAGGTTGAGGACGGAAATATGGGGTGCGAGCACACGGGCTCCTTAATCGAGGATGTCGTCGAGGGCACTCTTGATACGGTCGGTCACCGACTTCTTACCGGAAGCGACGTCATCGCCCATCTCGTCGGCAAAAGCACGGAGCAGCTCGCGTTGCTTATTGGAAAGATTGGTGGGAACGACCACGCGCAGTTGCACGATCAGGCGGCCACGCGAACCGCCACCGCCAATGCGCGGCATGCCGTAATTATTGACGCTCACGGTGTCGCCGTACTGGGCGCCGGCGGGAACCGTCACCTTAACGACCTCGTCGGGCATAATGCCCTCGACCTCGATCTCGCAGCCGAGCGCAGCCTGCGCAATCGAGATATCGCTCACCAGATACAGGTCGTCACCGTTGCGCTTAAAGCGCTCATGGTCGGCAACGCGCACGTTGACAATCAGGTCGCCAGAAGGCTCGCCGCGAAGGCCGGCCTCGCCAAAGCCGCTCACACGCAGCTGGCGACCGGTCGAAACGCCGGCGGGAATATCGATGTCGATCTTTTCGTGCGAAGGCGTGCGGCCCTGACCGTCGCAGGTCTCGCAGGGATGGTCGATAACCGTGCCCTCGCCATGGCAGTCGGGGCAAGGCGAGGAAGACTGAACCTGGCCCAAAAACGATCGCTGAACCGTCGTGACGTAGCCCGTACCGTGGCAGCGACTGCACTGCTTTTCCTGTGCACCCTCGGCCCTACCGGTACCGTTGCAGTCCTCGCAAGGAGCAAGGCGATCATAGCTGATCGTCTTTTTGCAGCCGAGTGCCGCCTCCTCGAGCGTCACCGAAAGCGAGATGGCCATGTCACGTCCGCGACGACGCTCACGACGGCTGCGGGCGCCACCACCGGCGCCACCGCCAAAGAACGACGAGAACAGGTCGTCCATGCCCATGCCACCAAAGATATCGTTGATGTCGACATAACCAGAGCCACCGGGGCCGTCCGCGGTGCCGTAACGGTCGTAGTTAGCACGCTTCTGCTCATCGGAAAGAACGGAATAGGCCTCGTTGAGCTCCTTGAACTTGGCCTCGGCCTCGGGATCGTCCGAAACATCCGGATGTACGGTACGGGCCTTCTTTAAAAACGCACGCTTAATCGTCCGCGCGTCGGCATCCCTGTCGACGCCAAGCACCTCGTAGTAATCCCTATTTTCCGACACGACCGAATCCTTCCGACTTTCATTATTGTCACAGTGCGTCCTATACCCAAGCTGGGCCGACCGCAAACAAAGGGTTTGATGTTATTGCATTTGATACGGCGAAAGCATGGCCCGTTGCGAGCAGCTCGCGAACCAAACCGACACGAGCGCGAACATGAAGCCGTTGGCAAAACCGTTGGCAAACTGCATCGCACCGCGCTTCCACCACAGCAGGCTGCGATGAAGCACACCGTCCGAAAGCACCATGAACAGGCCCATGGTAAACGGAATAAAGCACATCACGGCAAAGGCCGAGAACACTCCCGAGATGGCCGACAGCACCAAAAACGGCGCCACAATGCCCATCAGGTAAAAGCCAGTACGAGCTTTGCCTTCCAAGCGCTCGGCCTCAACATGGGCGCGGCCGACCAGGTCGCCGCCCGCGGCACCGTTAGTGCCAGCATGGCCCATGCCGCTAATGCGGACCTCGTCGCCATCGTGCGTGCCGGCAGGAAACTCAATCGTCAGCTCGGAGGTCACACGAGTTCGCCCGCTGCCACCGCAATCGGGGCAGGGGTCGGCCACGACCTTACCGGAACCGCCGCACTCGGGGCAGACCGACTGGAACGTGCCCGCACCAAACAGGAAGGACAGGTCGACGTCGATGTGGCCGCGGCCACCGCAGCTCGGGCAGGTATGGGCATGCTCAGACGAAACGGAGCCCGAGCCGCCGCAGTGACCACAGGTATCGAAGCGCGTGTAGCGGACGGTCTTGCGGGCACCGCCCTTGGCCTCCTTGGCGTCGAGTTTGATATCGACGACCACGTTGGCGCCGTTCTCGGGATTGTAGGCAGCCTGGCCGCGACGCTGCTGGCCCCAGGCGCCACCAAAGGGAAAGCCCCCCTCAAAGGGATTGCCATAGCCCGTGCTGCCGGCGTAGCCGCCACCATAGGGCGAAGCCGTAGGAGCACCGGCAAAGGGATTGCCAGAACGCATGGCGTCGTAGCGCGCACGTTTTTGCTCATCCGAAAGCACGGCGTAGGCCTCGGAAACCTCTTTAAACTTTTCCTCGGCATCCGGCTCTTTATTGACGTCCGGATGGAGCTTACGGGCCTTTTGCTGGAAGGCCTTTTGAATATCACGCGAGGTGGCGTCCTTTGAGACACCCAGAATCTCGTAGTAATCTTTTTCGTTCATCGTCGCCATGCGCGGCAACCTCCTGCTCACAGCAGCGTATATATTCCGGTAATTCTACCCGAGCGGCCTGAGCTAGATCCCAAAACAGCTCGAACAGAACATTTCCATCGAGCCAGCCCAGATGGGTCGGCGCCAGACGAGCTCGAACATGGCCCGCGACGACATCTGCCGTAGTGAAGGGTCCCTCATGACCCCAGAGCGTCTCGGGCACCCAAGTGGCAAGACCCAATTCGAGCGCGCGATCGCAGGCAGCTGCCAGCTCGCCCGTTGGGATGACGCAAGCTGCACGAGCCAACAGGTCGGACGCAACACCGCGCGTCATGCGACAAGCGAGCATCAAGTCTTCGGCGACAGCCTCACGCTGCGACAGATATTCGGCCTCGAACGCCGTCGCGTCATCGTCACGTTGCACCAGACGCACGCGGTACGCATCGCCCCGAGAAGACACGCCGGGGAACAAGCCTGCAAGACGGTCGAAATCCTCGTCGTCGAGCATGCCCGCGGCAGAACGACCCAGGCCCAGGTAGCCCCGTCCGGTCCAGTAGGCAATGTTATGGGCGCACTCATGGCCATCGAGCGCGTAGCTTGCCACCTCATACGGATGATAGCCGGCCGCACCCAGGCGCTCACGCGCCGCGTCCATGCACGAAGCCTGAAAATCCTCGTCGGGCTCGAGCGACTCGTCACGGCACGCCATGCGATAGAGTGGCGTGCCCTCCTCGAGCGTGAGCGGGTAGACCGACACATGATGAGGCGCCGCCGCCAGCACGCCATCGAGCGTGCTCCGCCAGCTTGCGGCCGTCTGCCCGGGAAGGCCGCACATCAGGTCGCACGACACATCGAGGCCAGCATCCTTCACCGTCGCGATAGCCGCAAGTGCCCGATTGGCATCGTGAATGCGGCCAATAGCAGCCAGCTCGGTATTGTCGAGGGTTTGCACGCCCAGAGAGATGCGCGTGACACCCGCCTCGGCAAGCGCTGAGGCGAGCTCAGCGGTCAGGGACTCAGGATTGGCTTCGCAAGTAAATTCAACGGGTTTGCACCACATGGAGATACGCCGGGCAAGTTCCACCAGGCGCTCCCCTGCCAGCGATGGCGTGCCGCCGCCAGTATAGACCGTGCGGACCTGCGCAAGCGCCCCGGCGTCGCCAAAGGAATCGAGGCGCGCATACAACTGCTCAAAATAGGAATCAAGCGCGGCATCCAAATCACACGCAGCAAAGCTGCGCGAGTCAAAGTCGCAGTACCGGCACTTTTGGGCGCAAAACGGCACGTGCACGTACAGCGCGGTAACGGCCACCGTTAGGCCTCCAGCGGATGAGCAGGCACCGACTCGCCGGCGGAAAGCGCGGCCTCGCAGACCACCACGTCGCGCTCGATATCATCGACCAGCGCCATAAACTCCTCGTACGTAGAGCAACGCACCACCTGAGCGCGCCAGGCGGCGGCATGGGGCATGCCCTTTAAGTACCAGCTTGCGTACGTGCGAGCACGCGACATGAGCGGCAGAAGCTCATGCGTCAACGTCAGGTGCTCGCGCAGAGCCTCCAGCCGCTCGACCGAGGAGCGAGAAGGAACCGGCATGCCATCGAGTGCAAGGGCTCGGGCATCGCCGAACACCCACGGATTGCCGTAGATGCCGCGCGCGATAAACACCGCGCTGGCACCCGAGCCGTGCAGATGCTCAGCAGCGTCCTCGGCCGAGAACACATCGCCCGAACCAATCACGGGAATCTCGACAGCGTCGGCAACCTCATCGACGACCGACCAATCGGCCTGGCCCGTGTAGAGCTGCGTGGCGCAACGACCATGCACGGCGACTGCGGCAGCCCCTGCACTCTCAAGCATCTGGGCAAATGTCGCGGCATTACGGTCCTCGGCATAAAAGCCCTTGCGAATCTTGACGGTCACGGGAACATGCGCCGCGCCCACCGCTGCCTCGACGATTCTTTCGGCCAGGTCGGGCGTGCGCATGAGCGCCGAACCCTCGCCCTTGGTGACAACCTTGCGGGCGGGGCATGCCATATTGATATCGATGAGCGACAGGCGATCGCCAACGCGCTCCTCGACGGCGGCGACGGCGCTCGCAAACTGCTCGGGCTTGGAGCCAAAGAGCTGCACGCAAATCTGCTGCTCCTCGTCGGCCGGTAGCACCAGGCGCCACGTTTTGTTGCTGGCATAGGCAAGGCCTGCCACGCTCACCATCTCGCTGTAGGCAAGGTTGGCACCGCGGCGGCGACACATGATGCGATAGGCGGGGTCGGTCACGCCCGCCATGGGAGCCATAAGGAACGGCTGCTCGGCATAGGCACCCAGCAGCCGCTTGCTGTATTCAGAAAGCGCCATGGACCTACTCGTCCACCTTGAGGATCGCCATAAACGCCTCCTGCGGGACCTCGACCGATCCGATGGCCTTCATACGCTTCTTGCCCTCTTTCTGCTTCTCGAGCAGCTTGCGCTTACGCGAGATATCGCCGCCGTAGCACTTAGCAAGAACGTCCTTGCGACGCGCCTTGACGGTGGAACGGGCGATGATCTTGTTGCCGATAGCACCCTGGATGGGCACCTCGAACAGCTGACGCGGGATGATCTCCTTGAGCTTGTCGCACAGGCCACGGGCCAGGCCATAGGCCTTGTCCTTATGGACGATAAACGACAGCGCGTCCACCTCGTCGCCCGAAAGCAAAATATCAAGCTTAACGAGCTCAGAGGGACGGTACTCGTTGAACTCGTAGTCGAGCGAGGCATAGCCCTTTGTACGACTCTTGAGCTGGTCAAAGAAGTCCAAGATGAGCTCGGCGAGCGGCATATCAAAGCGCATCTCGACCGATTTGCTCGTGAGATGGATCATGTCGGTAGTAATGCCGCGGTGCTCGATAGCGAGCTGCATGACGGCACCCGTATACTCGGGCGGGCAGATGATCTTTGCCTTAAGGTAGGGCTCCTCGATACGCTCGATGCGCGTGGCCTCGGGAAGGTCCTGCGGGCTGCGGACATCGATCATTTCGCCGTCGGTCTTGTAGACGTGATAGTCCACCGAGGGGCTCGTGGCAATGAGGTCAAGATTGAACTCACGCTCCAGGCGCTCCTTGACGACCTCCATATGCAGCAGGCCCAAGAAGCCCACGCGGAAGCCAAAGCCGAGCGCCACCGAGGTCTCGGGCTCCCACACCAACGACGGGTCGTTGACGTGCAGCTTATCGAGCGCGTCGCGCAGGTTCTCGTAGTCCTTGTTATCGATCGGGAACAGGCCCGTATAGACCATGGGCTTAGCCTCGCGGTAGCCGGGAAGCGGCTCGGGGCAGGGGTTCGACGCCCAGGTAAGGGTGTCGCCCACGCGAACGGCCTCGGGGTCCTTCAGGCCCGTGACCACGTATCCGACCTCGCCGACCGTCAGCGCGTCGACCGGCGTCTCGGCGGGACGCTTGACGCCCACGCCATCGACCAAAAAGTCGCCCTTTGCCTGCATCATGCGCAAGGTATCGCCCTTTTTGATGGAGCCGTCAAAGATGCGCACCGTGGCGACGACGCCACGATACTCGTCGAAGTATGAATCCAGAATGAGTGCCTTGAGCGGCGCATTCGCATCGCCCTTGGGCGGAGAGATCAGAAAGACAATGGACTCCAGCAGATCGTGGATGCCCTCGCCGGTCTTGCCCGAGACACACACGGCATCATCGGCAGGGATCGCCAGGTCATCCTCGATCTCGGTCTTAACCTCATCGGGATGAGCCGAGGGCAGGTCGATCTTGTTGATGGCCGGCACAATGTCCAGATTGGCGTTCATGGCGAGCGTCGCGTTAGAGACGGTCTGCGCCTCGACGCCCTGCGTGGCGTCGACGACGAGCACCGCGCCCTCACAGGCTGCCAGCGAGCGCGAGACCTCATAGGTAAAGTCCACGTGGCCCGGCGTATCGATCAGATTGAACTGATACGTCTCGCCATCGTCGGCGTCATAGGACACGCGAACGGCATTGGACTTGATCGTGATGCCGCGCTCGCGCTCGATGTCCATCGTGTCAAGCAGCTGCGACTCCATGTCGCGCTCATCGACAGTATGGGTGAGCTCGAGGATGCGGTCACTGATCGTGGACTTGCCATGGTCGATATGCGCAACGATCGAGAAGTTGCGGATGTGGGAAATGTCAATTGAAGTATTCATGCGGACTATCTTACCCGAGCGGTACAAAAAATGGAGCCTGTTCCATAAAACAGGCTCCATTTATGCGCGTAATCTGTGTGGTGTGAAATTTACAACTTAGGCGTTGATGCTGTTCACGAGCTTGGCAAGACCGGACTTGCGGTTGGAAGCCTGGTTCTTGTGGATAACATGCTTGGCGGCAGCCATGTCGAGACGCTTGGTGACGGTCTTGAGGGCAGCCTGGGCTTTCTCGGCGTCGCCCTCGGCGACGGCGGACTGGACGTGCTTGGTCAGCGTCTTGAGCTCGGACTTGACAGCCTTGTTACGCATGCGAGCTGCCTCATTGGTGCGGATACGCTTCTTCTGAGACTTGATGTTTGCCACTTCTGGAGTTCCTTTCGAGTTCCTTGCAAAAAATGTATGACACCTCTGAGACACGGTGAGGTCATGCAAGCGCCTACTATAGCACGCTCCCCCTCAAAGGGATAGAACGAATTTGTCAAATAGGCAGGTATCAACACGATTTTCTCAAGATGTTCGTAATCCAGAGCAAAAGCGCGGTCTGAGAATCGGCCGAACCCTTGAGCGCGAGCTCCACATCGACTGCCCCCTCGAGCGCTGCGACGAGCTCTGCCATCGAAAAGCGACGTGCCCAGGTCAGGTGATTCTTGACCTGCCAGGACTGGAGCTTGAGCGTCGCAGCGAGCTCACGCCCCTGCCCGCGCGCATCGAGCGCCTTGGCAACGATCAGTTCGCGAATGCGGCCGCACAGCAATGTATAAGTCCACACGTAGCTCTTGGAGGGCAGTAGATTGAAGAGCTCGAGCGAGCGGCGCATGTCACGTGCCGAGACCGCATTGAGAAAGTCCCAGGGTTGAACCTCAGCCGTACGTACAATCCAGCGCTCAACGTCGGCAAGCTCAATCTGGGGCGCCTCGACCATCTGGACAAGCTTAGCCAAGTCGTTATCGAGCATGCGGGTGTTCTCGCCCGAGCGCGAAACGAGCTCCTCGGCAGCCGCCGTCGAGATGGACTTTCCGTGCTGCGTCGCCATCTGCTGCACGCGACGCGGCAGCTCCCAGCGCTTAGTGCCTGAACAGTCGATCACGGCCTTCTTGTCAATCTTGGCGATCGCCTTGTACAGGCGCGTGTTCTTGGCAAGCGAATCGGCGATTATAAGGCAAACCGTTGTGGGGCTGGGACTCGCCAGATACTCGACAAGCGGCTCCGAGACCGCCTTGGCGAGCTTTGAGCAGCCATCAAGGATTACCAGGCGAAACTCGCTGCCCATCGGAAAGGTGTTAAGCGATCCGATAATGGACTCGATCTCGGGGTCCTTGGTCATGTCGCGCTCGTCGAGGTTGAACTCGACCATGCCCGACTTTTCCAGACGCGCTTTCATACGCGAGACGGCGTGATCGCGCTTGACTCCGTCGGTACCGACAATCAGATATGCCGGCAGCAGACCGGTTTCGGACATTGCGCTCCCCTCCCGCAGGCCTTCGTATTCGTTCCGTGCCATTCTAGCCCAGGGGCCCACCACACGCCAACGACGTCGTCACGGTCGCTGGCATCGCATCGCAAAGCCATTCGCAGTCGGCGTGATGGTGATATCGCCGTGTTCGATGGTGCACGCGAACACGCCGCCCGCTTCCTTAACGGCATCGATGCAGGCATCGGACGGATGGCCGTATCGATTCCCCTCGCCCGCGCTCGCGAGGGAAAGCTCGGGCTTCAGGACGTCCAGCAACTCACCATCAACTGAAACCTTAGAGCCGTGATGCCCAAGTTTAAGGACATCGATATCCCCCACCTCCTGCACGAATTCCCGTTCTTGGTCAAGCTCGGCATCACCGGTGAGGAGTATGCGCAGGCCCTTGCCTTCCTGAACATAAGAGAGCAACAGGACAAGCGAGTCCTCATTTCCCTCGCCATCCACGGACTCGAATGGCCACACCACGCGGGCGCAAAAAGAGCCGATGTCGACCGTATCCCCACGGCACACCTGCCGATACTCCACGCCAGGTCGGTTCAATACCTCGGCAGGAGCATCCTCCAGCGCATCCGCCGCCACGGCAATCGTTCCGACCGAAAACTGTTCGAGCACGGCAGGCAGACCACCCCAGTGGTCCTCATCCCAATGCGTCACAAAGACGGCATCGATATGGTGCACGTTATTGCGAACCAACGCCGCCACCACGCGCTCGTCGAGCCCGCAGTCGACGAGCGCCACTGCGCCGCCCTGGCGAATAAGAATCGCATCGGCCTGGCCCACATCGAGCACCGTCACCGAAGGCGGAGCGAATCGATCCCAGTAGGCGTACGGAATCGCAGCCAAGAGCACCAGGCATGCAAACCCCACCGCCATAGGACGTGCACGGGGACGCGGCCACCGGACAAGCAGAACCGCCAGCAAACACGGCACTAGGTAAATCCACTTGCTATCGGGCGGCACACTCACGGATGCACCCGGCACGGCGGCAAACAGCTGCTCGAAAAACAGCGCGCAACGGGCGGCAATCATGGGCACAACGAGCGCCCAAGTCCGCAACGGTCCCACGAGCGAAAAGGGAACCAGCACGATGGACACGACGAGCAGTACGCTCACCACCGGACCGAGGACCGCATTTGCCAGCGGAGCAATGAGCGAGAACGTACCAAAGGCAGGAATGGTAATGGGAAGTGTCGCCAGTTGCGAGCACAGCGTGACGGAAAGCATGCCGGCAACGCCCGATGGCACACCCAGCTCACCCAAAGCGTAGGTCGCATAGGGGCAAAAGCACAGAATGGCTAAGACGCTGGCACACGAGAGCTGAAAGCCCATCTCGAACAGCACCGTCGGCCGCAGTAGCACAAAGATGGACATGGTTACGAAGAGTGCCGATGCGCCGTGCCGGCGACGCCCCGCGCCGTTTACGACAAGCGTCGCGAACACCATGCAGCACGCGCGCACGGCCGAGGGAGACGCGCCCGTAAAGGCAGTGTAGCCCACAAGTGCCATCGCCAATATCGCCCGCTGAACACCACGTGAGCAGCGAGTCTTTTGCAATACACCCTCGATTACAAATCCCACGATAGCCAAATGGCTGCCGGAGACGGCTATAAGATGCGCCGTTCCCGTCACCGAAAACCAGTCGCCCGCCGGCTGGGCGCGCAGTTCGGCCGAACGACCGCAGACGACACCGGCTATGAGTGCACGCGCCGGGTCGGTCGCAGGCGCGATGGACGCAAGCAGCCCATTTCGCAGCCGAAGCAGCGGTCCCGGAGAGCCCTCATCGGCCGACACAATCCGAACGACTTTAACCTTGCGCACCTCGCCTCGGAGCACGCGCGATCGTCCATACGCATCGTTCTCAAAACGTGAAACGCGACCGATAACACGCACGTACGCCCCGACCTTGAGCTCGCGGTCGCACGATAGGCGAACCGTTGCCAAGTTCTTACCGTCCGCGCGTGCCTCGCAGGTATAGGAATACACGTCGTCGTTTATGGATGGATCGCCCTGCACGATAAACTCGAGGCCGCTTGCCGCTCGACCGTCGAGCGCCTTCGAGGCGCTGAGCGCACCCACAGCCCACCACGCCGAGACGACCGCTCCCGCCACGAGACCGACGGACGCGGCATACAACCACCGCTTCAAAGGGGCAAGCCGCGCACAAGATTGAGCCAGCACAACGAATACCGTCGTCGCAACGGGAATGGCCCATAGCAGCCCGACCGCCGGCGCCTGCTCCCTCAGCAGCGCATCAGCGGCCACGTTGAGCACCGAGGCGCAGCTCATGCACATGCCGGCACACAGGGCCATCGTCCACGGCATCAGGGGCCGCGGAGGCATCACATGCTCGCGCTCGGTCGCACTCATACGCAGATGCAATCTTTGATTTTGGCAAGCTTCTTCTCGCCGATTCCCGATACACGCATCAGATCGTCAACCGAGGCAAAAGCACCGTTCTTTGTCCGCTCATCGATAATCGACTGTGCCATGGAGGGACCGATGCCCGAGAGCGTCTGCAGTTCTGCCGCGCTTGCCGTATTGATATTTACTAGGCCTGTTGCGCCACTCACGCCCGATGATGCGAAAGCCCCACCATCAACACCGGCTTCCGCAATGGACGTCTGCTGCTCCCCTACCGTTGGAACGTGAATCTTCTGTCCATCGACGACCTTAGATGCCCGATTGAGCCCCGTAACGTCTGCCTCAGGCGCCAGCCCGCCGGCGGCATCAATCGCCTGAGCCACCCGCGCGCCGTCTTTGAGCCTGTATACACCGGGCGACACAACAGCGCCATCAACATCGACATAGACTTCTGCCGCGGCAGACGCCTTAGACGAAGAGCCTTCGGATGTCTTTCCGCTCGAGGCATCGCCGGATCCCGGCTCCACCAACGAGTCTGAACCGTCAGTGCGCTCAAACGACACGCCGCCGGCACCGCCGCCAAGGTTCGCCATCGCCAAGCCGCTCGCCATCGCAATGACGACCAGTATCGCCACGACCACCGCCTTATGACCGAACAGCTTGTCCGCCAAGCGGTCCATCTTTTTGACCCGTTCGTGTTGTTCGCGCTGCGCCATAGCAAAACCTCCCAACACCATCGTGTCAGGAAAGGAACTCCGCAACAGCTACGCTCCAAAACCGGTTTTAGCGGTCAAACCAAAAACCGACCAAAACCTTGCACAAATCTGTCCATTTATTCAGGCACACGTCAGCAAATGAACACTTAGCCGCAAAATGCCCAGATAGCAAAAGACCGACGATGCAGGCGCATCGTCGGTCTATGCACAAATTTACTCGTGATCTTGGTAAATCTCACGCGGAGCAAGCTCCGAATGTTTGCGTTTTAAGGTCTTGGGGGCCTTATACGTGTTGCTCTCGAAGTCGATGTACTCGGTCTGTTTGAGCAGGCGCTCGATCATCTCCTCGTGATCGAACAACTCCCAGGCCTCATGCACGGCATCGAGTTTAGCGTGCGTCTCGGGACGGCGCGGCATAAATAGCGTGCAGCAGTCGGGAGCGGCCTCAGTCGAGATATCGAACGTGCCGATCTCCTCGGCGCGCGCGATGATCTCCTGCTTGTCCGAACCGATGAGAGGACGGAACACGGGGATCTTCACGGCCTCGTTGACGGCCATGATGTTCTCAAGCGTTTGGGAGGCAACCTGCCCAAGTGATTCGCCCGTAACGATAGCCTTGGCACCCTCGATGTGTGCAATGCGCTCGGCAACCGAATACATAATGCGGCGATACATAATCACGCGCAGGTTGCTGGGACAGGTGACCGAAATCTCACGCTGGCAGTCGCCAAACGGCACCACGTACAGGCGGCCGATCTGGACACCCGGCTCAAGCGCACGGATGATGTCCTGCACCAAATACTCGCTCGTATCGGGCGTCTGCGGACGACCGGAGAAATGTACCGGCACGCACACCGCGCCGCGACGCGCGAGCATCCAGGTCGCCACCGGAGAATCGATACCCGACGACAACAGCGTCACGACCTTGCCGGCAGAACCCACCGGCAGACCGCCCACGCCACGCTCGGAGCGCGCATACACGTAGACGCTACCCTGGACCACCAGTACGTGCACCATCGCATCGGGGTCGTGCATTTGAACCTTTTTATCGGGGAAGGCCTCGCACAGTACCTCACCCACCTGACGATTGATATCAATCGAGGTGAGCTCATAGTCGGTATTGGAGCGCTTGGCGTGCACCTTAAACGAATCGAAAGGACCAAACTCGCGCAGCGCCTTGACGGCGGCGGCACAGTACTCCTGCGGGTCGCGGTTAGTGTGATACGCCAAAGATACACGGGCAACGCCGGGAACGGTGCGAATGACACGCGCCGCCTCATCGGCCTGATGCTCGTTAAAGGTCACGAGGATATAACCGGAAATTCGAGACACGGCATTCACGGAAAAGGCGGCCAAGGCCGCCTTGATGTT
Source organism: uncultured Collinsella sp. (assembly GCA_902475425.1). Taxonomy (GTDB): domain Bacteria; phylum Actinomycetota; class Coriobacteriia; order Coriobacteriales; family Coriobacteriaceae; genus Collinsella. The sequence goes on along the minus strand of CABRZJ010000008.1, from coordinate 24,656 downwards.
ATCCATGAGGATATGCTCAAAATGTGCGCGGTTCTTACCCTTCAGTCCAACCTCGTGATAGTGGACCAGGCAGACGCGAGCCGCCATTTAGGCTTCAGCAACCTTGTGGCCGAGCGCCTTCTCGTAACGGGCCTCGTCGTAAGAGATGTCGCCGTCGACAATCTCGTCCATAGCCATCGAGATGGTATCGGCACCGGAAAGCCCGATGGTGATGTCATCGACATCCTGGACGGCAAGCACGCGGTTGTGCTGGCCACGCAGCATGCTATTGATGTCGCAGGCGCGCTTGGAGGCAAGCGAAGCGAGCAGGAAGCGGTTGTGATCGGTCTTCTCCAGAAGATCGTCAATGCAAGGCTTTACAACGGACACGGACCTCAGTTCCTTTCATGCATATCGAGAACGCGAACGAGTTCATCGGTCGCGCGGTCGAGATCGTCATTAACCACGACGTCGTCGTAGCGGTCGGCAAGGGCAAGCTCATCGGCGGCGTTTGCCATACGCAGCTCAATCGTCTCGGGCGTCTCGGTACCGCGACCGACTAAACGCTCGCGGAGCACCTCAAGCGAAGGCGGCTTGATAAAGATCAGCACGGCCTCGGGGAAACGCTCCTTCACCTGCAGGGCGCCCTGGACATCGATCTCCAAAATCAGAGACGCGCCCGAGGCGAGCTTGGATGTGACCTCGCTCACCAACGTGCCGTAGCAGTTACCGTGGACCTCGGCCCACTCAACAAACTCGCCGTTTGCCACGCGGCGGTCGAACTCCTCGCGCGTCAGAAAAAAGTAGTTGACGCCGTCGACCTCACCTTTGCGTGGTGCTCGCGTGGTAGCCGAAACCGTCAGGCCCAGGTTCGAGCGGCGCTCGCGCACACGAGTGACGAGCGTACCCTTGCCTGCGCCTGACGGTCCAGAAATCACAAAGAGCTTGGAATCCTGAGCGCTCACTTATTTGGTCAGCTGCTCGAGGAGCTGCTCGCGCTGACGGACGCCGAGGCCCTGGACGCGACGGGTAGCGGAGATACCGAGCTCCTCCATGATCTTGGCGGCCTTGGCCTTGCCATAACCAGGGAGAGACTCGATGAGGGTGGAAACCTTCATGCGGGAAGCGATGGGGTCATCGGAGTTGAGCACGGACTCAAGGGACTTCTCGCCCTTCTTGATCTGCTCGCGAAGCTCAGCGCGGGCGTGACGTGCGGCAGCAGCCTTCTCAAGAGCCTGCTTGCGCTGCTCATCGGTAAGCTGAGGGAGTGCCATTCGTACCTCCAAGTAGTTGGGTTATATCTGATTCAATAATTGGCATTTTAGCACGTAGAACGTACAAAATGCCCAATCGCGGCTCCATAGGTTAGACGATACCCGCAAAAAGTGCAATATACTGCGCCCAAAGTTAAGCCCCTGACCTGCGATTCCACACAAAGGATGGGAAAGTTTACGCAGGCACAGGGGCTATTTTGTGCTAATGAAACCCAAAAGTGGTGACTTAGGGGAATCTTTTACGCGACGTTTTCGACCAGCTCAGCGACGATGGCGTCAAAGGCGGCAACCGGATCGTCGGCACCGGTGATGGGACGGCCCACCACAATGTGGCTTGCGCCACGCTCGATAGCCTGGGAAGGCGTCGCCACGCGGGACTGGTCACCTAAGGCGGCACCCACCGGACGCACACCCGGAGTCACGATCAGGGCATCAGGGCCCAGCAGCTCACGCATGTCGTGAGCCTCCATCGGCGAGCACACGATGCCATCGATGCCGTTGGCCTGAGCGAGCTTTGCCAGGCGGGCGGCCTCCTCGGCCACGGGCGACTCGACGCCGATCTCGCTCAAGGCATCCTGATTCATGCTCGTGAGCACGGTGATGGCGACGAGCTTGGCGCGGTCCTCGCGCGCCTCCTCGGCACCCTCGCGGCAGGCAGCGAGCATGGCGCCCGAACCCAAGCCGTGAACCGAGAGCAGGTCGGCACCGGCAAGCGAGGCCGAACGGGCGGCACCGCGAACCTGATGCGGAATATCATGGAACTTAAGGTCAAGGAAGACCTTAAAGCCCAGGTCCTTAAAGGTCTTGACGATCTCGGGGCCCTCAGCGTAATAGAGCGTCATGCCAACCTTGAGCCAGGCGGCATGGCCCGAAAGCTCGTGGGCGAGCTCGAGCGAACGTTCACGATCGCAGTCGAGGGCGACGATTACGCGGTCGCGGGCATCGGTCTCTAGCATTCGAAAGCACCTACCAGCTCGTTGATGTCCTTTACGCCCTGGGACTCGGCCCAGGCCTCGAGCTCATGCGCGATCTTGAGCGAAGCGCACGGATCGACGAAGTTGGCCATGCCGACCGACACGCAGGTGGCACCGGCCAGGATAAACTCAGCCGCATCCTCACCGGTCATGACACCGCCGACACCGTTGATGGGGATATCGACGGCCTGGGCAACCTCCCAGACCATGCGCACGGCGATGTGGTGGCACAGCGGGCCCGAAAGGCCGCCCTTGGGCTTGGCCACGCGGGACTTGCGGGTATGGACGTCGATGGCCATGCCCTGAATGGAGTTGATGACCGAAAGGCCGTCGGCGCCGGCAGCCTCGAGGGCCTTGGCGATCTCGGCGACGTTGACCGGCGCCATCTTCACGAACAGCGGCTTATCGGTCACCTTGCGGCAGGCAGCCATAACGGAAGAGGCGCCCTCGGGCGTGGAGCCCATGGCGGCACCGCCGGCGGCGATATTGGGGCAGCTCACGTTGATCTCGTAGCCGGCAGCCCAGGGGCACAGCTCGACATACATCTCGAGTGCGCGGACAAACTCGTCAACGGAGTGGCCGGCAACCTGACAGATGACCTGGCAGCCGTCCTTGGAGAGCTGCTCGAGCCACGGACCGGACTCGCGAGCAAAGGCGGCCACGCCGGGGTTCTGAAGGCCCACGGAGTTGATCATACCGCCGGGGATCTCGGCCATGCGGGGCGCGGGGTTACCGGGCCAGGGCTCGGCTGCGCAACCCTTGGTGGTGATGGCGCCCAGTTGGGAAACATCAAAGAAGTTCTGGAACTGCCAGCCGTAGCCAAAGGTACCGGCTGCGGTGTTGATGGGGTTTTGCATCTTGACGCCGCCGAAATCGACGGCCATGTTCACGGTACCCACTAGAAGACCACCACCTTGGAAGCATCGAACACGGGGCCGCACATGCAAGCGCCCTTCATACCGTCGACCGTCTCGACATTGCAGGTGTTGCAGGCGCCAAAGCCACAGCTCATCATGCGCTCAAGCGACACCTCGCAGTACGCACCGGCCTCGGCGGCAGCGGCGGCGACTTTCTTCATCATGACAGCGGGGCCGCAGCTGGCGACGTAGTCGTAGGCGCCCTCGCCGAGCAGCTCGGCGGCAGGATCGGTGCAAAAACCGTGCGTGCCGAGCGAGCCGTCGTCGGTGCAAACGTTGACCGTGGCGCCCAGCGCGCGGAACTCATCGACACCCACGGCCTTGGAAGCGGTGCCAAAGCCCAGGCACACGTCAACATCCACGCCCTGCTCGGCAAGCATACCGGCAAGACACAGCACAGGCGGAACGCCGATGCCACCGGCGACGAGCAGGGCCTTCCTGGTGCCCTCGGGTACCATCCAGCCACGGCCACCGGGGCCCAGCAGGTTAGAGGTGGAGCCAGGGCCCATCTGGGACAAACGACGGGTATCGTCGCCCACGACGGCGTACCACAGCTCGACGGTGCCGGCCTCGGCGTCGGCGCGGTAGTAGCTCAGGGGCACGCGAAGCAGCGAGGACGCATCGCCGGGTACGGCGATGTTCACAAACTGACCGGGCTTGAGCGCACTTGCAAGCTTGGGGGCCGAGATGACGAGCGAGAAGATGCCGTCGGCGATCTCCTGGTTCGAGACGACCTCGAAGTCGTGCATGCGTGCAGTGGAAGGTGTGGGCATAGACGCTCCAATCCCCCATGCGGTTGCATGGTCAAAACGAACAGAAAGCGCGGCACCGCAAGGGCGCCGCGCACAAAAGCGATAAGGCTATGCTAGCAGATGCAGCCGTCGGCAAGCGTCTGCTTACCGCCGACAAACACATCGATGGCACGACCGGTGAGCGTGCGGCCGGCAAAACCGGAGTTCTCGGCGCGCGACTCGTAACCGTCCTCGCCAACCGTCCAGGTGGCGGACGCGTCGAACACGGTCAGGTCGGCAACGGAGCCCGCCTTGACCTGAACCTGGTCGAGGCCCAGGATCTCACGCGGCTTGATGGCCATGAGCTCGACCATACGGCCCATGCTCATCTTGCCCGTGTTGACCAGCTCGGTGAGTACGAGCGACAGCGAGGTCTCGAGGCCGATCATGCCAAAGGGCGCAAGCTCGAACTCGCGGGCCTTCTCCCACGGGGTGTGGGGAGCGTGATCGGTGACGATAACGTCGACGGTGCCGTCGATGACGCCCTGACGAATGGCCTCGGCATCCTCCTCGGTACGCAGCGGCGGGTTGACCTTGAGCGAAGTGTTGTAGGTCTCGTCCAGGTCGTTCTCGGTCAGGAACATGTGGTGCGGGGTGGCCTCGCAGGTAACCTGAACGCCAGCGGCCTTACCGGCACGCACGATCTCCAGACCATGGGCGGTGGAGATGTGCTGGATGTGCAGCTTGGCACCAGTCAGCTTGGCGATCTCGATGTCGCGGGCGATCTGGAGCTCCTCGCCGGCAGCCGGCCAACCCTCGAGGGCCAGACGGGTCGAGACCTTGCCCTCGTTGATCTGGCCGTGGCCGACCAGATCCTCGTCCTGGCAGTGGCTCATAAAGACCTTGCCGAACATCTTGCCGTAGTCCATGCAACGACGGAGCATGCCCGCGCCCTGCACGCCGCGACCGTCGTCGGTGAAGGCGACGGCGCCGTGGGCGACCATATCGCCCATCTCGGACATGGCCTCGCCCTTAAGACCGCGGGTCATGGCGCCCGACGGATAGACGCGGCAGTGACCGACCTCGGCAGCACGGGACTTGACGAACTCCACGACGGTGCCGTTATCGGTGACGGGATCGGTGTTGGGCATGGCGCACACGCCGGTAAAGCCGCCCTTGGCAGCTGCGCGGGTGCCGCTCTCGATGTCCTCTTTGACCTCGTAGCCGGGCTCGCGAAGGTGAACGTGCATATCCACCAGGCCGGGGACGAGGTACTTGCCGGAAAGGTCGCGGACCTCGGCTCCCTCGACGGCGAGATTCTCGCCGACCTCGGCGATCTTGTCGCCGTCAATCAGGACGTCAACGACACCGTCAAGCTCGACGGACGGGTCGACGACGTGGGCATTCTTAAGAAGCAAGGCCATTATCGGCACCTCCAAGCAGCAGATACAGGATAGCCATACGCACGCAGATACCGGCGTAGACCTGCTCCAGGATGACGGAGCGTTGCGGGTGGTCGGCCATATAGGAGTCGAACTCGACGCCGCGGTTGATGGGGCCCGGGTGGCAGATGATCGCGTCGGGCTTCATGAGCTTCTCGCGGTCCTTAGTCAGGCCGAAGAGCTTGTGGTACTCGCGAATGGTCGGGAACGGGGCACCCTCGAGACGCTCCTGCTGCACGCGCAGCATGTAGACGACGTCCAGCTCGGGCAGGACGGAATCGAGGTCGCTCGTCACGTGGTCGCAACCCAGGACCTCGGGCGACGGCGGCAGCAGCGTGCCGGGGGCGACGGCGTAGGTCTCGCAGCCCATGATCTTAAGGGCGGGGATCAGCGAGCCGCACACACGGGAGTGCGCGATATCGCCGACGACGGCGACCTTCAGACCGTGGAAGTCACCCTTGTGCTCCCAGATGGTGTACAGGTCGAGCAGGGCCTGCGTGGGGTGGTTGTGCTTGCCGTCGCCGGCGCAGATGACGCTCGCGGGCGAGTTCTGCGTGACGATGTAGGGAGCACCGGCGTGCTTGTCGCGCACGACGATGCAGTCGATCTTGTAGGCATTGAGGGTCTCGACGGTGTCGACGAGGCTCTCACCCTTGACCGTGGAGGTCGAGGAGCCGCCAAAGTTAAGGCTGTCGGCCGAAAGACGCTTCTCGGCGAGCTCGAAGGAGCTGCGGGTGCGCGTCGAGGGCTCGTTGAACATGTTGACGATGGTCTTGCCCTTGAGCGTGGGGACCTTCTTGATCGCACGCTCGTTAACCTCGGAGAACGCCTTGGCGGTCTCGAGGATGAGCTTGATGTCCTCTTCGGAGTACTCGGTAATGTCGATCAGGTGCTTATGGTTGAACGCCACGGTACTACTCACCTCCCAGCGGCGCGGAGCCCACGTGGGAACCCGGCGCGACGTCGTTAATCTCGACGGCGGTGTGGCCGTCGACTTCCTTCATATATAGGTGCACGTTCTCCTCATGCGACGAGGGAACGTTCTTGCCGACAAAGTCCGGCGAGATGGGGAGCTCGCGGTGGCCGCGGTCAACGAGGACAGCCAGCTCAATGCGGTTCGGACGGCCCAGGTCCATGACGGCGTCGAGAGCGGCGCGAATGGTACGACCCGTGTACAGGATGTCGTCCACCAGCACGACGCGCTTGCCGTCGACGCTAAAGGGAATGTTGGTGGCGTGGATCGCGGGAGCGAAATTGGTCGCATAGTCATCGCGGTAGAAGCTGATGTCGAGGCTGCCGAGCGGAACGTCGACGCCCTCGATCTCCTTGATCTCCTCGGCGAGCTTCTTTGCCAGAAGGTCGCCGCGCGTGACGATGCCGACCAGAGCGAGGTCTTCACAGCCCTCGTTGCGCTCGAGAATCTCGTGCGCGATGCGGGTCATCGCTCGATTGACGGCGGTCTCGTCCATGATGACCGCCTTGGGGGAAGTCGTGCCCATCGATCTCCTTCCTCACATGTCTTGACTGCTGACACAGTCAAAAAAATAGATGCCCGACCGCTTAAAGCGGACCAGACACCCACAGGAAGGGCTGCTCTTTGGGCAGCTATGTAATTCCATGTGGGTATCTCGTACCCCTTTAATGGTCATGGGATAGTGTAGCCAACCTCGAGCTTAATTGCGAGCATAAATACAGAGCAATCCGTAAACGGAGCCCAAAGCTCAATAAACCTATATATTTGTGGGACGAGCTTGAAAACGCACGCACGAGCTGGCATAATCCCCTCTGCTGCACGCAAATCGGATCTACGTCCAGGGCCGTGGCGTGAGCACTATCGCCAAAAGAGGAATATCTCTGTGTAGATTGCGCACAGGGAGCGACTTCTGTGCTATAGTTCAGGCTTGTTTGTTAACGCGACATGTTCGTTTGTCGCCCAAGGAGGGTCAGTTATGTCCAAAGTTTGCGAAGTTTGCGGTAAGCACCCCGTTGCCGGTCGCTCCATCAGCCACTCTCACCGCGTCACCAACCGTAAGTTCCGCCCCAACATCCAGCGCGTTTACGTCGTCGTCGATGGTCACCGTCGCAAGATGAACGTTTGCTCCACCTGCCTCAAGTCCGGCAAGGTTGCGCGCTCGTAAATAAGGTCTTACCAACAAGTACCTCGGACTCTCCGGGTCAAAGACCTCGCGTTCACATAGAACTTACCAAAGGCGTCCTCCCCAACGGAGGGCGCCTTTTTGCACTCATTTGGGACAGACTTACATGAGTGAAAGCGCTCATATAAGTCGATCCCCAATGAGCGAGGCGATGCACAGGCAGATAGTTTTAGTTAAAACGCTTCATTTTATTGAAGCGGTTTAGTGTGCCTTTTACGGGAATCTTACCGTTCACCGAATAATTTCTTGCTATCATGCAAGGCGTAGGGTAAATCTCCGATCGCAAGGAGACACAAATGGTGAAAAAGTCACCGGAAAACACTACTCCCGCAATTGTGGACAACGTAGAGGCGCTTGAGGCTAAGCTCGCTCAGATGCGAGAGGCCCAGGCGCTTTTTGCTACGTACACGCAGGAGCAGGTCGACAAGATCTTCTATGAGGCCGCCATGGCCGCCAACAAGGCTCGTATCCCGTTGGCGAAGATGGCCATCGAGGAGACCGGCCGCGGCGTTCTTGAGGACAAGGTCATCAAGAACCACTACGCCGCAGAGTACATCTACAACGCTTACAAGAACACCAAGACCTGTGGCGTTCTGGAACGCGACGAGGCTTACGGCATCACCAAGATCGCCGAGCCCATCGGCATCGTGGGCGCCGTCATCCCGACGACCAACCCCACCTCCACCGCGATCTTCAAGACGCTGATCAGCCTGAAGACCCGCAACGCCATCATCATCTCCCCGCACCCGGCAGCCGCCAAGTGCACCATCGCCGCCGCCAAACTCGTGCTTGACGCCGCCGTCAAGGCCGGCGCCCCCGAGGGCATCATCGGCTGGGTCGATGTCCCCTCCATCGAGCTGACCAACATGGTCATGCGCGACGTCGACATCATCCTCGCCACCGGTGGCCCGGGCATGGTCAAGGCCGCCTACTCCTCGGGCAAGCCCGCCCTGGGCGTTGGCGCCGGTAACACCCCGGTCGTCATCGACGACACCGCCGACGTGCTGCTCGCCGTCAACTCCATCATCCACTCCAAGACCTTCGACAACGGCATGATCTGCGCTTCCGAGCAGTCCGTGACCGTCATCGACACCATCTATGACCAGGTCAAGGCCGAGTTCCAGAAGCGCGGCTGCTACTTCGTCAAACAGGGTGCCGAGATGGAGGCCCTGCGTGCCGCCATGTTCAAGAACGGCGCTCTCGATCACCGCATCCCCGGCATGGCTGCCGCCAAGATCGCCGAGCTCGCCGGTATCGAGGTTCCCACTAAGACCAAGATCCTGATCGCCGAGGTCACCTCCACCGACCCCGCCAAGGAGGAGTTCTCCCACGAGAAGCTCTCCCCGGTCCTGGCCATGTACCACGCCAAGGACTTCCAGGAGGCCGTCGACAAGGCCGAGCACCTGGTGCTCGCCGGTGGCCCGGGCCACACCGCCTCTCTGTACGTGCATCCCGCCCAGGCCGAGAAGATCAGCCTGTTCGAGCACGTCATGAAGGCCTGCCGTATCGTCATCAACACCCCGTCCTCGCACGGCGGCATCGGTGACCTGTACAACTTTGGCATGAAGCCGTCTCTGACCCTGGGCTGCGGCTCCTGGGGCGGCAACTCCGTCTCCGAGAACGTTGGGGTGAAGCACTTGATCAACGTTAAGACTGTGGCCGAGCGCCGTGAGAACATGCTGTGGTTCCGCGCTCCCGAGAAGGTCTACTTCAAGAAGGGTTCCACGCCCGTCGCCCTCGACGAGCTGGGCAACGTCATGGGCAAGAAGCGCGCCTTCATCGTCACCGACCAGTTCCTCTTCAAGAATGGCAACACCCGCGCCATCGAGGCCAAGCTCGACGAGATGGGCATCGCCCACGACTGCTTCTACGACGTCGAGCCCGATCCGTCGCTGCAGTGCGCACGTCGCGGCGCCAAGCAGATGGCCCTCTTTGAGCCGGACGTCATCATCGCCGTCGGCGGTGGCTCCGCTATGGACGCCGGCAAGATCATGTGGATGATGTACGAGCACCCCGAGTGCAAGTTTGAGGACATGGCCATGGACTTCATGGACATCCGCAAGCGTATCTTCACCTTCCCCGAGATGGGCAAGAAGGCCTACTTCGTCGCCGTCCCGACCTCTTCGGGTACCGGCTCCGAGTGCACGCCGTTCGCCATCATCACCGACAAGGAGACCGGCATCAAGTGGCCGCTCGCCGACTACGCGCTGCTCCCCAACATGGCTATCGTCGACGCCGACAACTGCATGACCGCCCCGCGCGGCCTGACCGCTGCCTCCGGCATCGACGTCATGACCCACGCCATCGAGTCCTACGTCTCCATCATGGCTTCCGACTACACCAAGGGCCTCTCCGAGCGCGCTGCCAAGCTCGTCTTCGAGAACCTGCCCTCCAGCTTCACGAACGGCGCCAAGGACCCGCACGCCCGCGAGGAGATGCACAACGCCTCCTGCATGGCCGGTATGGCCTTCGCCAACGCCTTCCTGGGCCTCAACCACTCCATGGCCCACAAGCTCGGCGCCTTCCATCACCTGCCCCACGGCATCGCTAACGCCGTCATCCTGACCCGCGTCATGCGCTACAACGCCGCCGAGGCTCCCGTCAAGATGGGTACCTTCTCCCAGTATCCTTACCCCAACGCGCTGCACAACTACGCCGAGATGGCCAAGTACTGCGGCATTGAGGGCAAGGACGACAAGGAGGTCTTCGAGAACTTCATCACGAAGCTCGAGGAGCTCAAGGACTTCATCGGTGTCAAGAAGACCATCGCCGACTACGGTGTTGACGAGCAGTACTTCCTCGACACCCTCGACGAGATGACCGAGCAGGCATTCAACGACCAGTGCACCGGCGCTAACCCGCGCTACCCGCTCATGAGCGAGATCAAGGAGCTCTACCTGGACGCCTACTACGGCCGCGAGCCCCAGGACTACGCCGTCTGCTAGTTTTTAGCACGGTTTTTTGCGGCGGGGGTGCACGGGTGTTTCACACACCCCCGCCGTCGCTTCTATCGCATCGTTGAAAGGATGCAACCATGCTGCTACCCGATTCCAAGACCGAGCTCGTCCGCCGTGGCAACAAGGTCGTTTACGACCTGGGCGACAAGATCGTCAAGGTCTTTAACGAGACCAAGCCTGTCTCCGACGTGTTCAACGAGGCTTTGAATCTTGCCCGCATCAATGAGTGCGGCATCCGCAGCCCCAAGGCTCTCGAGGTTTCCCAGCTCGAGAACGCCAACGGCTGGGCGCTCGTGACCGAGAAGGTTCCGGGCACCACCCTTGCCGAGAAGATGACTGCCGAGCCCCAGCGCTTTGGTGAGTACCTCGAGATGTTCGTCGACCTCCAGATCGAGATCCACGGCTACACCTCCCCGCTGCTCAACCGTCAGCGCGACAAGTTCGCCCGCATGATCGACAGCCTTGATCAGCTCAATGCCACCACGCGCTACAACCTTCAGGAGCGTCTGGACGGCATGACCAAGGAGTTCAAGGTCTGCCACGGCGACTTCAACCCCTCCAACGTCATCGTCGGCGACGACGGCCAGCTCTATGTGTGCGACTGGGCACACGCCACCCAGGGCTCCCCTGCTGCCGACGTTGCCACCACCTACCTGCTCTTCGCCCTCAACAGCAAGGACCAGGCCGAGGCCTACCTGGAGCTCTACTGCGACCGTGCCGACATGCCCATGCAGGTCGTGCGTCAGTGGACGAGCATCGTCGCCGCTTCCGAGCTCGCTCGTAAGCGCAACGTGAACGATGAGTTCCTGAAGAACTGGATCGACGTCGTCGATTATCAGTAATATCTGAGCGATTTATTTCGCATCGGAGGCACAATGGAAAACCCCGCAGTTCGCATGGGCTGTGGGGTTTTCCTTTTAGATATCAAGGATGCTAAAAGATAAAAGGACGGCCCCACATCTCCCCGATCTGGAGAAATGCGGGGCCGTCCCACATATCGAACTACAAGCGAAATCGTCAATTAACGGCGGGCTGCCTTAACAAGCTCGGCAACCTTGGCAACGACCTCGTCGATCGCCACGTCCTCGCGCTCGCCCGTGGCACGGTCCTTGAGCTCAACGGTGCCGTTCTTAAGACCACGCTTGCCGAGCACCACCTGATACGGGAAGCCCATAAGGTCGTTGTCGGCAAACTTAAAGCCGGGACGCTCGTCGCGGTCGTCGACGACGACCTCGATGCCCTCGGCACACAGGCCATCAACGATCTGCTCGCAGACGGTAGCGCACTCCTCCTTCTTGGGATCGAGCGGAATCACCGCGACCTCGTACGGAGCAACGGAGACCGGCCAGACGATGCCGTGCTCGTCGTTGTGCTGCTCCACGACGGCAGCGAGCGAGCGGGACACACCAACGCCGTAGCAGCCCATGATGAGCGGCTTCTCCTTGCCGTCCTCGTCCATAAAGGTGGCACCCATGGCCTCGGAATACTTGGTGCCCAGCTGGAAGACCTGAGAGACCTCGATGCCGCGGGCAGCGGAGAGCGGCTTGCCGCAGTGCGGGCAGGGGTCGCCGGCGACAACGGTGACCAGATCGGCCCACTCATCGACGGTAAAGTCGCGCTCGGGGCAGGCACCGGTAAAGTGATAATCGACCTCGTTGGCACCGCAGGCCCACTGCTTGGAATCGCGCAGGCTCTCGTCGCACACCAGACGAATGCCATCGGGCAGGTTAACCGGTCCGATAAAGCCCTTGTGCAGACCGTTCGCCTGAAGCTCCTCGTCGGTCATCATGCGATAGCCCTTGCCAAAGACGTGCTCGGCCTTGCAATCGTTGAGCTCGTGATCGCCCGGAACAATGGCCACGACCGGCTTGCCCTCGGCGTCGATGAGTGCCAGCGACTTGCGAGTGCCGTTCTCGGGGAACCCAAAGAACTTAGCAACTGCCTCAATGGTGCCCATGCCCGGAGTCTCAACCTTGGTGAGCGTACCGTCACCAGGACCCTCGGTCACGACGACCTTGGTGCTTGCCGCCTCGTCATCGGCAGCAAAGCCGCAATCGTCGCAGTAGACGAGCGAAGCCTCGCCGGCGTCGGCCAAAGCCATGTACTCGACGGAGGTATCGCCACCGATCTCACCGGAGTCGGCAACAACGGGCAGGGCCTTGATATAGCAGCGCTCGCAGATGTTAGCGTAGGCCTGCTTCATCTTGTCATACTCCTCCTGCAGGCTCTCCTGCGTGGCGGAGAAGCTGTAGGCGTCCTTCATGATGAACTCGCGACCGCGCATCAGGCCAAAGCGGGGGCGGAACTCGTCGCGGAACTTATCCTGGATGTGGTAGAGGTTAACGGGTAGCTGCTTGTAGGAGCGCAGCTCATTGCGCACTAGGGCCGTGACGGTCTCCTCGTGCGTGGGGCCCAGGACGAACTCGCGACCGTGACGGTCGTCAAAGCGCACAAGCTCCTTGCCATAGGCGTCGATGCGGCCGGACTCACGCCACAACTCGGCATCGACCATGATAGGCATCATAAGCTCCTGGGCGCCGGCGGCGTCCATCTCGTCGCGCACGATGTTCTCGATCTTGCGAATCGAGCGCCAAGCAAGCGGCAGGTAGGAATATAGACCGGCGGCCTCCTTACGGATCATGCCGGCACGGAGCAGCAGACGGTGGCTGGCGAGCTCAGCGTCCGCCGGATCCTCTTTAAGCGTCGGCGCATAAAGCTTAGACATATACATTGCTCGGGTCATTTATTTCTCCTCAATAAGCTTGTCGACCTCGGCCATAAGCGCGTCGACAATTTGGTCCTCAGCTACTTTACCAATGATCTGGCCATGCGAAAAGAGCAAGGCCTGACCACGTCCGCAAGCAACGCCCAGATCGGCATCAGATGCCTCGCCGGGGCCATTAACGGCACATCCCATCACAGCGATCGAAAGCGGCGCGGAATAGTTCTTAAGCCGCTCGGTAACCTCCTCGGCAATGGGAATAAGGTTAACCTGGCAGCGGGCGCATGTGGGGCACGAGACAATCTCGGGGCCACGGCGACGCAGGCCCAACGACTGCAGAATACCCCAGGCAACCGGCGGCTCCTCAACCGGATCGGCTGTGAGCGACACACGCATGGTGTCGCCAATGCCTTCGGAAAGCAAGATACCCAAGCCTACAGAGCTCTTGATGGTGCCCTGGAGCTTGGTCCCCGCCTCCGTCACGCCCAGGTGAAGCGGAACGTGGGGAATCTCACGCGACAGGGCTCGATAGGAATCAAGCGTCGTTTGCACGCTATGGGCCTTGGCCGAAAGCACAATGTTCGTAAAACCGCGGTCCTCAAAGTGCTTGACGAAGCGCTCGCTCGACATCACGAGCTTTTCGGGCTGCGTGAGGTCGTCGCGCTCGGCGATATCCTGCTCAAGCGAGCCCGCGTTCACGCCAATGCGAATCGCGCACCCAGCGGCGCCCGCGGCATCGATCACGGCATCGACCTTGGCCCAATCGCCAATGTTGCCGGGATTGATGCGGAGCTTGGCGGCACCGGCCTCCACAGCGCCAATGGCCAGCTTGTGGTTAAAGTGGATATCGGCGACGATCGGCACCGGAGACTCGGCACAGATGGTGCGGAAACCCTCAAGCGCGGCCTCGGTGGGCACGCTCACACGCACGATATCGCAGCCAGCCTGCGCCAACGCGCACACTTGCGCAAGCGTTGCCTGGGCGTCAGCGGTATCGGTGCAGGTCATGGATTGGACCACCACCGGCGCGCCGCCACCGATCTGCACACCGCCCACATGCACGGGGCGCGTCAACTCGCGAGGCAAAGGATGGGATAAAGACAATCCAAACACTCCCCTACAGGATAAATCGAAGGACGTCGGAACGAAGCATATAGACAAACAGCAGCGCAAAGAGCGCGATGCCCACATAGCTCACAATCGTCTGGACCTTGAGCGGAAGCTCGCGGCCAGCAATCTTTTGAATGATCTCGATGACCAGCTTGCCGCCATCGAGTGGTGGGATGGGCAGCAGGTTCATAAAGCCAAGCGAGAACGAAATGAGGGCGGCAAACGAAAGGAACGTGGCAGGGCCGGCAGCAGCAGCCTGTGAGGACATAACGCTAATACCCACGATCGAAGAAGACTGATCGAGAATCTCCATCGTATGCTGCGGCTGGAGCAGGCGCATCACGCCCTCCGCGGTCTGCACAACATAGGAGAATGACAGACGCGCCGAGGTGATGGGGTCCAAACGGACTACCTGCGTAGAGGCATACACACCTAGGCGCTCGTCCTCTTTGAGCGCAACCGTGGTCGAATGCTGCTTGCCGTCACGCTCGTACTCGATGGCGATATCGTCCTTACCGGCGGCCTTGCCGATGGCATCGTAAACGTTCATCCATGTGGAGCACGATACACCGTCAACCGAAAGGATCGCATCACCAGCCTCGATACCCGCCTTGGCGGCAATAGACCCCTCGTTAACCTGACCGATCACGTTGGTATCGATCGGCACGGTGACGCCCGCAATGGAATAGATGCTCATAAGCAGCAAAAAACCCGTCAGGATATTGACGAGAATGCCCGCGAGCAGCATAAAGGCGCGCTTGAGAAAGCCCTGGCCAAAATAAGTGTGCGAGCGCTCTTGCGCCAAGAAATCAGCCTCGCCGCACGGCAGCTCCCACACATCGCCCTCGGCAGTCGCATGCTCTCGATCGAACCGGCGGCCGTCAAAGGTGGTGTAACCCGCCGCGTCTCGCGGCAGCGTCTGATACTTGGTGGGATAGTAGCTCGGCGAGGGTTTCTCCCCTTCCTCATACCAGGGAGCGATGGAGCCCCAGCCCAGCAACAGAGCACAAGCCTCGAGCACATCCTCCTCGGAAAGCTCGAGCTCGACAGCAAGGTCGGCCACGGTCACGCGACCATGACGGTAGATAGCCGCGAGCACGCGATCGGCGCAGGAGACATCGGTCGGATCCATACCGCAGATGGCAGCGTAGCCACCCAGCAGCAGCGGGGTCACGCCAAACTTGGTTCCAATGCGACGCGACGTGTAATGGATGTCAAAGCGGCACGGCAGGCCCAAAAAGAACTCGGTCACACGGACGCCGCAGGCACGCGCCGCCAAAAAGTGGCCGCCCTCGTGCAAAAACACGAGGACGGAAAGCATCAGCAGGCCCCAAAAGACCGATGAGAGAACGCTCAGAACAGTATCCATAAAACGAAAAAGCAATCCTTATGGGTTAGGAACGGGTTGCGGCGAGCACCTGCGCAGCCTTTTCACGCGCCCACGCATCGATGTCGCGAAGCTGCTCAAACGAATCGACCGCCTGCATATCGTGGGCATCCATGCAGGATTCCACAATGCGATCGATATCGGTAAAACTGCAGCCATCGTGCAGGAAGGCATCGACGGCGACCTCGTTGGCGGCATTGAGCACGCACGGCATGGTGCCACCCGTCTTGCCGGCACGCTCGGCCAGTGCCAGACAGCGGAAGGTATCCATGTCGGCAGCATCAAACGTGAGCTGCCCCAGCTCGCGGAAATCGATACGAGGCGCCGGGGTATCCCAACGCTCGGGATACGAGAACGCGAACTGGATGGGAATACGCATGTCGGAAGCACCGAGATGCGCCATCACGGAGCCGTCGGCAAACTCGACCATAGAGTGAATCTTGGACTGACGCTGCACGACCACGTTAATGAAATCGAGGTCGCAGTTAAACAGATGCATGGCCTCAATGCGCTCCAGGCCCTTGTTCATGAGGGTGGCGGAGTCGATGGTGATCTTGGCGCCCATGGCCCACGTGGGATGTGCGAGGGCATCGGCACGCGTCACGCGATTGAGCTCGTCGCGGGTGCGGCCAAAGAACGGACCGCCCGAGCAGGTGAGCCAAATACAATGAGCCTCGCGTGGGTTCTCCCCCAGATAGCACTGGTAGATGGCGGAGTGCTCAGAGTCGACTGGAATAAGCTGGCCCGGTTGCGCCAACGGCATAAGCAAGTCGCCGCCGACGACGAGGGACTCCTTGTTGGCAAGGGCAAGACGCTTATTCGAGGTCAAGGCCGCATGGCTCGCCTCGAGACCGGCGGCGCCCACAATAGCGACGAGCACGCAGTCGACATCGTCGCGACACGCGAGCTCGCAAACCGCCTGCGCGCCAACGCCGAGCTTCGTTCCCTCGGGCAACTCCTGCAGCACGGCGTCATCGCCATGAGCGACATCGGCCACGGCAACCGCCGGAACCGAGAACTCGCGGGCAGCGGCAACGAGCTCGGAGGTACTGGAGTTAACGGACAGCGCCGTCACCTGCAGGCGATCGGCATGCTGGCGGCACACATCGAGCGCCTGGGTGCCGATAGAGCCCGTACAACCCAGGATGGCAACACGGAGACGTCCATCGGGGCCATACGTCGTCTGGAAGGACATTACAGCACGCCTCCGATCATCAAAAGCAGCTGCGCGGTAATGCAGCCAAAGATAAGCGAATCGCTACGATCGAGCATGCCGCCATGGCCCGGGATAAGGTTGCCGGAATCCTTGACGCCCACACCGCGCTTGATGCGCGACTCGATGAGGTCGCCGATAACGCCCAGGACGGACACGACCACGCCGCACAGCAGCGCATAGGGCAGGCTGAGCTTGTAGAAGTGCGTCGCCCACAGGATGAGCCAAATCAAAACCGAGCCAAGAATGCCGCCAACAAACCCCTCCCAGCTCTTTTTGGGAGAGATCTTGGGGACCATCTTGTGTTTACCGATACGGCTGCCCACGATGTAGGCAAACGAATCGGAGACCCAAAGGGACGCACAAACGCCCACCGAAAGCAGGGCGCCGGCAAAACCGGGCACGGCATCGCGCAGCAGCACGATAGCCGACAGCATAAAGCCAGTGTAGATGGGACCCATGAGCGTCACGGCCACATCAGAGATGCGGGTACGCGGCGACCAGACATACCAAATGCCCACAGCGAGCATCAGGGCAAAAAGCAGGGCATTCAGCAACATCGAATCGCCCAACGCCGACAGCGGAAAGAGTACGGCGGCAGCGATACCCATGCGCTCGTTAGCCATCTTGCCATCGAGCCTCGTCATACGGAAAAACTCATAGCAGCACAGACCGCTCATGACAGAAACAAAGATGGCCGTGGGCACAATACCCAAAACCAAGCACAAGATAAAGACAACGGCGTAGACGATACCGGCGGCGGCACGGGTAATAAAGCCCGCCAGCCACGAACCGGTGCCGCTCTTCACTGCAGGCGTTCCCGCAGTGGCAGCTTTGCGCGCAGGCGTCTTGGGAGCAGATGCCTTGGGACGATCGGACACGATTAAGCCTCCTCGGTCTTGCTCAGTCCACCAAACCTACGGTCACGGCCCTGATAGGCCAAAATGGCGTCGACAAGGCCCCAACGATCAAAGTCGGGCCAATAGGTATCGGTGACGTAGAATTCGGAATAAGCCACCTGCCACAGCAGATAGTTCGAAAGGCGCAGCTCACCAGAAGTGCGAATCACAAGCTCAGGATCGGGAAGGCCGGCGGTATAGAGGTGGGAAGCCACCATGTCGTCATCAATTGCGCCAGGATCGATCTTACCGGCGGCAGCGTCGAGTGCGATCTGACGGACAGCGCGGGTAATCTCGGCACGCGCGCCGTAGTTGACGGCAAGCGCCAGCGTCATGCCGGTGTGATTGGCGCACTCGGCAAGACCGCGTTCAAAAACGTCGCGGGTCTTCTTGGGCAGCGCGGAAATGTCACCCAAAAAGACAACGCGCACGTTTTCGCGCTTCAGAAGCGGCAGCTCGTCGATAAACGTCTTGGCAAACAGGTGCATCAAGACGTTGACCTCATGCTGCGGGCGGTTCCAGTTTTCGGTAGAAAACGCATAGGCCGAAAGCACGTCGACGCCCAGACGCACGCAGGCGGTAATAATCTCACGAAGGGAGACGATACCCGCCTTGTGGCCCTCGGTGCGTGCAAGACCGCGCGATGTGGCCCAACGACCATTGCCGTCCATGATGCACGAGATATGGTGCGGAATGTTATTGAGGTCAAGGTCGGAAAAACCGACGCCCGCAGGGGCGTCGGCAAAGTACTCGACCAGTTTATGCTCGTCGTATTGCACCTTAGATCTCCATGACCTCGGCTTCTTTTTCCTTCAGAAGCTCCTCGACCTTGGCGACATACTCATCGGTGTGCTTCTGGACCTTGGCCTGCTCGCGACGGACATCGTCCTCGGTGAGCTCCTCATCGCGCTCAAGCTTGTTGTTGAAGTCGCGACGGATGTTACGGATAGACACCTTGGCCTGCTCGGCGTACTCGCGGCACTCCTTGACGAGCTCGCGACGGCGCTCCTCGGTGGGAGCCGGGAACGGCAGACGAACGACGGTGCCATCGGAGTTGGGGGTAATACCCAGATCGGAAGCGCCGATGGCCTTGACGATAGCGTTGATGAGTGCCTTGTCCCACGGCTCGATGAGCAGCATGTGGGCCTCGGGGGTCTTGACGGCGGCAACCTGCGTGACCGGCGTGGGAACACCGTAATAATCGACGGTGATGTCGGACAGAATGTTGGCATTGGCGCGGCCGGTACGGACCTTGGAGAAGTTATGCTTGAGGGACTCGAGCGACTTGTCCATATGGGCGGTGATGTTCTCTGCCATGCTTAATCCTCCTGATAGACGAGCGTGCCGACGGGCTCACCCGCAAGCGCGCGCTTGACGGTGTCCTCGCCATCGATGTTGAGGACCAAAATCGGCATACGGTTATCCTGGCACAGTGCCGTAGCGGTGGAATCCATAACCTGCAGACCGCGGACGAGCACCTCGTGATAGGTAATCTTGTCAAAACGGACGGCATCGGCGCACTTGACGGGATCCTTGTCGTAGATGCCGTCAACCTTGGTGGCTTTAATCAGAATCTCGGCGCCGATCTCGCACGCACGAAGAGCCGCGGCGGTGTCGGTCGTAAAGTACGGATTGCCCGAACCGGCGGCAAAAATAACGACGTTGCCCTTGGAAAGGTGGTTGATGGCGCGACGGCGAATATAGGGCTCGCAGATCTCGTTCATCTGGATAGCGCTCATCACGCGGCAGGGAACATCGTTATGCTCGAAGGCATCCTGCAGGGCGAGCGCGTTCATAACGGTTGCCAGCATGCCCATGTAGTCGGCCTGAGCACGCTCCATGCCACCGGCAGCGCCGGCCATGCCGCGGAAAATATTGCCGCCGCCGACAACGACGCCGACCTCATGGCCAACGGCGAGCAGCTCCTTGACCTGCTTGGCAAGATGGTCGGTAACCTTGGGGTCGATGCCATATTGGCCGTCGCCCATCAGTGCTTCGCCGGAAAGCTTAAGAAGCACGCGTTTATATCGGATGTCGGACAAAGCGATCCTCCTTTAATTAGACTTTCAATATGATATCAAAGGCTCTGATAAGAGCCATGAAAAAGCAGGCTGTGAGTAAAACCCACAGCCTGCTCATTACCAGCTACAAGAGCTTATTTACTCGCCACGGACCAGACGGTCAAAGGCAACGACGGTAATGGTGTCGCCGAGCTCCTTGGAGACCTGCTCAGCGTACTTCTTGATGGTGAGGGAGCTGTCCTTGATGAACTCCTGCTCGGTGAGCACGGACTGCTTGTAGAACTTCTCCAGACGGCCGACAGCCATCTTCTCCTGGATAGCCTCGGGCTTGCCGGACTCGGCAGCCTGGGCCATGTAGATCTGCTTCTCGTGCTCGACGGTCTCGGCAGGAACCTGATCGCGGGTAGCGCAGATCGGGGCGACGGCAGCAACCTGAAGGGCAACGTCGTGAGCGAAGGTCTTGAAGGACTCAGCCTGAGCGGTCTCGGCCTTCTCGAAGGCGAACTCGACGAGAACGCCGATCTTACCACCCATGTGGATGTAAGAAGCGAGCGCGCCGTTCTCGGCCTTGCGGGCAGCGAAGCGGGAGATCTTCATGTTCTCGCCCATGATGTGAATCATCTCGGTGAGCTCGGAGGAAACGGTCTCCTCGCCCATCGGCTTCTCGAGCAGAGCGTCGACGTCAGCAGGCTCGGTGGTAGCGACAACCTCAGCGACCTTGGAAGCAAAGCCAGTGAACTTGGCGTTGGAGCCAACGAAGTCGGTCTCGCAGGAGAGCTCGAGCAGAGCGCCGGTCTTGCCATCCTCGGAGACGAACGCGGCGACAGCGCCCTCGTTGGTCTCACGGCCAGCCTTCTTGGCAGCCTTGGCAAGGCCGTTCTTACGCAGAACGTCGACAGCGGCGTCCATGTCGCCGTCAGCCTCGACGAGAGCCTTCTTGCACTCCATCATCGGGGAGTCGGTCATCTCGCGGAGCTGCTTGACCATAGCGGCGGTAATCTGGGCCATTGTGGTTCCTTTCAAAGAGATGAAAAAGAATTAACTAAGACTGATTTACTCGGCCTTGGGCTCAGCGGCCATCTCGGCCTCGGAGACCTGCTCCTTGCCGGAGCCAGCGAGGCAGGCGTCAGCCATGAGCTCGCACATAAGGGTGACAGCGGAGATAGCGTCATCGTTGCAGGGGATGCCGTACTCGACCTCGTCGGGATCGGAGTTGGTGTCGATCAGGGCGACGACGGGGATGTTCAGGCGCTGGGCCTCCTTGATGGCGTTCTCCTCGCGCTTGGTGTCGATGACGAAGAGAGCCTGGGGCAGACCCTTCATGTCGCGGGCGCCACCGAGGTTGGTCTGGAGCTTAGTGAGCTCCTTGCCGAGAACAGCCTGCTCCTTCTTGGGCAGAACAGCCATGCGGCCGTCCTCGACCATGGCCTCGAGCTCCTCCATGCGGTTGATGCGGGAGCGGATGGTGACGAAGTTGGTCAGCATACCGCCGAGCCAACGCTGGTTGATGTAAGGCATGTTGGCGCGCTCAGCAGCGTTCTTGACGGCCTCCTGAGCCTGCTTCTTGGTGCCGACGAACAGCACGTTGCCACCCTTGGCGACGTTCTTGACGAAGGTGTAGGCCTGGTCGGCGTCGAGGATGGTCTGCTTGAGGTCGAGGATGTAGATGCCGTTGCGCTCACCGAAGATGAACGGCTTCATCTTGGGGTTCCAGCGACGGGTCTGGTGACCGAAGTGGCAGCCGGCCTCGAGCAGGGTGCGGATATTAATCTTGGTAGCCATGTTAAACCTCCTGTGGTTTGCCTCCGCGCGGGGTCATCCTCCAAAACCAACCCGGACATGTGCTACCAAAGCCCGGGCACCACGGTATGAAGTAGCCGCGCGTGCGTGATAAAAACATGTTGCCGTGAAGCAACCCGATGAATGATAGCAGGAATGCCTCTTCCTGCCAACCCGCAATCAAAACCACACACCTGAGTGCGGCGCGGGACGTCCCAGCCACTATTCGCCGCGGGGATGGGCTTGAGCCACGGCACGCTTGAGCCGATCGGGCGTGAGATGCGTGTAGATTTGCGTCGTGGACAGGCTCGCATGACCCAGCAGCTCTTGAACCGAGCGCAGGTCCGCACCGCCCTCAAGCAAGTCGGTCGCAAAGGTATGGCGCATCGCATGCGGGGCGATGTCGGCCGGAATGCCGGCGAGCGTCGCCAGCGTATGGAACCGCCGCCTGAGCATAGCGGCACTCATGCGGTTACCGCGCGCCGAGACAAACAACGGATGCGGACCGTTCGCGGCATCGCGATGCTTTGCCTGGGCGAGCAGTGCCGGTCTCCCCTCCTCGATATAGGTGCGGGTCGCCTCGAGCGCGCGGCGATACAGGGGCACGATGCGCTCCTTGCCGCCCTTGCCCCACAGCCGCAGCGTGCGCTCGGACCATGCAATGGATTCCACATTGAGCGCCGCGAGCTCGGAGATGCGTGCTCCGGAGGCATAGAGCAGCTCGAGCATCGCCGCATCGCGCAATCCCGCGGGCGTCGCGGTGTCGGGGGCACGGAGGAGCTCCTCAACCTGCTGGGTCGTCAGCACCCCGGGCAAGTCACGCGGGAGTTTGGGCGAGGAGATCGCAGAAACCGCATCGCCCTCCACAATCCCCTCGGCAGCCATCCAGCGATAGAACGATCGGATAGCCGACAGATGCGCCGCAAGCGTACGGGGTGCCACCTGCTCGCGCGAGAGCTCGGCCAAATACGTGCGAACGGTACGCACATCGGCAGCACGCGCGTCGGTGCCCGTACGCTCGCACCAAGCCGCAAAACGTTCCAGGCGCGAGCTATAGGCGGCAACCGTATTGGGAGACAGGCCCTCGACGCGTGCGATATAGGCGATAAACGAGTCGACGGTATCGTACAGGTCAAAAGCTATGACCGGTCGCCTCCAAACAGGTCGGAACGCGTGGCCAAGTAGGCATCGAGAGCCTCGAGGGCACGGTCCGCATAGGCCTGGTAGCGATCGCGCTTGCTGCGGCGCTTGCCGTCCTCGAGCGGCGGCACCAAGCCAAAGTTGACATGCATGGGCTGATAGCCCACCGTGGCGGGATCGGTCGCATAGCCTACGAGCGCACCCAGGGCGCCCACGCGTGGCAGCTCTACAGGATCGGCCTCGACGGCCTCGGCATAGGTATTGACCGCAGCGAGCAGACCGGTCGCCACCGCTTCCATGTACCCCTCGGTGCCGGTAATCTGGCCGGCAAGGCGCACACTCGTACCGGGCACGGCAAAAGTCCCGTCGAGCACGTGTGGCGCATCGACAAAGGTATTGCGATGCATGACGCCATAGCGGAAGAATTCGGCGTTCTCCAGACCGGGAACCATATGGAACACGCGCTTTTGCTCGCCAAAGGTCAAGTTGGTCTGGAAGCCCACCAGGTTATAGGCGGTCTTCTCCTTGTTCTCGGCGCGCAGCTGAATCGCCGCCCAGGGACGACGACCAGTTCGCGGGTCGGTGAGTCCGACAGGCTTCATGGCGCCAAAACGGATCGCGTCCTTACCGGTGCGTGCGACCTCCTCGGCGGGCTGACAGGCCTGGAACAGGTCACCACCCTCAAAGTCTTTAAGCACCACACGGTCGGCCGTAGTGAGCGCCTCGATAAAGGCCTCGTACTCTTCCTTGTTGAGCGGGGCGTTAAGATAGTCGCCACTCCCCTGCTCCTCATAGCGCGACTGCGAGAACAGCACGTGCATGTCGAGCGTCGAGGCATCGACGATTGGAGCAGCAGCGTCAAAGAACGCCAAGGCGTCGCCACCGACGAGCTTCATGACCTCCTCGCTCAACGCCGGGGAGCACAGCGGGCCCGCGGCAATGACCACGTGGCCCTCGGGAATCTGGGTGACCTCGCCGTGAACGACTTCGATATTGGGGCGTGCGGCAACCTCGGCCTCGACAAGCTCGGAAAACTTAACGCGGTCGACCGCCAGGGCGCCGCCGGCGGGAACAGCCGCGCGATGGGCGCAATCGAGCAGTACCGAACCCATGCGTTCAAGCTCGGCCTTCAGCAAGCCGGCAGCAGAGTCAGGACGGGTCGACTTAAACGAATTGGAGCAGACGAGCTCCGCCAAGTGATCGGTATGATGGGCAGGAGAACTCACCTGGGGGCGCATCTCGCACAGCTTTACGGTAAACCCGCGATCCGCCAGCTGAATCGCGCATTCCGATCCCGCCAGACCGCCACCGATAACCGTCACCTGATCAAACAGCATCTGCAAACACCTTTCTAATTGACATGTTTTCCATTGTGACCGAAGGGTGTCTGGGCGTGAAGGGCAAACTTGGAGGGCGCATACCTTCCATCCATCATGCGATCGATAAGGCCCTCGAGTTCAAGCGAACCCAAGAGTTTGAGTACGCCGACGGCATCGAGCGAGACGAGCGCCGCGATGTCGTTGACCTTGAGCGGAGAGGCGATGAGCGCATGCATCACGGTCTGCTGTGTTGGATCCAGGTCGGCAATGCCGGGAGCATCGGGGCGCGAGTAGCGCAGGGTGCCGTAGATGCGTGAGATAGCCATCTCGATAGATTCCTCGTCGATGATGCAGCAAGCACCGTTCGCAATGAGGTAATTCGTGCCACGCGACTCGGGCGATAGGATCGACCCCGGCACGACAAGAAGTTCGCGCCCCAAATCCATAGCAGCCTCGGCTGTAGAAAACGTCCCGGAAGGCATACCCGCCTCGGATACAAAGAGGGCTTGCGACAGGGCCGCGATCACGCGATTGCGGCACGGAAAGGCAAACTTGCGCGGACCCATGCCCCACGGAGAGATCGACACGACCGCGCCACCCGTATCGAGCGTGCGCATAATAAGCCCCGCGCTCGAA
>CABRZJ010000007.1:0-39525 GCA_902475425.1 uncultured Collinsella sp. | reverse complement strand
GCGGGCGCCCCGGGGACGGACGACCTACTCCGTCTCGCCCGGTCGAGCGCCGCGAGCCAGGGCGTCCTGGTACTCCTTGACGGCCTTGATCCTCTGCATCGGCTTCAGTCGCTCGAACATGGTGTTACCGTGCAGGTGATCGATCTCGTGCTGCAGGCACACGCAGAACAGGTCGCCCGAAGCCTCATAGCGAATCAGGTTGGCGTCCAAGTCGTACGCCTCGACGACGACATGGTCAGGACGCTCAATCTCGCAGCTAATGCCAGGAATGGAAAGGCAGCCCTCGCTAAAGGGCACAAGATGGTCACTCTGCTCAACAATGACAGGGTTGATGAGCACGTAGGGGTCGTAGTCGTTCTTGTCGCTGTAGTCGCAGTCGATGGTGACGAGCTGAATGAGCTCGCCGATCTGCGGGGCAGCCAGGCCGCAACCGCCGTTCTCGAACATCATCTTCTTCATCTTCTCGGCAAGCGCCTCGATCGCCGGGGTGATCTCCTCGATGACGGCGCACTCCTGGCGCAGACGAGGGTCGGGCGACAGTACGATTCCGTTGGCTTCCATGGCCATCCTTTCGGGTTGTTACATCAGGTCATAGGCGTCGACGTCAACGCTCACGCTCACGCCGCGCACGGAGCCCACCTCTTTGAGGCAGGCGTCGATATCATCAGAGACATGGTACCCTACCGGCGACTTCACAAGCAGATGGAAGCGGTAACGGTCCTTGGCTCTCTCGATTACACACGAAGCCGGGCCCAGCACCTGCGGCACGGCACTCCCCGCCCGCAAAAAGTCGGGCGCGGCGGCATGCCAGCGGCGCTTGAGGAGCTTCGCGATGCGGCCGATGTAGTCCTGCGCGTCGTCTCGGTTCGCCGACCATACCAAGATGTTGACCAGGCGAACAAACGGCGGGTACAGCGCCTCGCGGCGCTGGTCCAGGTCGTAGTCGGTAAAACTCGAGCGGTCGTGCTCGGCGACGGCGCGGATGACCGGGTCCTCGGGTAGGTAGGTCTGAATGATAACCTCGCCGGGGCGATCGCCGCGGCCGGCGCGGCCCGCAACCTGCTCCAGCAGATCGTAGGCGCGCTCCCCTGCGCGAAAGTCGGGCAGCTTGAGGGCGAAGTCGGCATTGACCACGCCTACGAGCGTGACCTCGGGAAAATCGAGACCCTTTGCGATCATTTGGGTGCCCAGCAACACGGCACAATCCGCCGCATCGAACTGCTCGAGCAGCTTTTTGTGCGCATCCTTGCCGCGCGTGGAATCGGCATCCATGCGAATAATGGCGACATCCTCGGGAAGCATCTGATGCAGTGCGTCCTCGATCTGCTGCGTTCCCAGACCCATTTTTGCCAGGTAGCGACTGCCACATTTGGGGCATCGACTCGTGGGGGCCGGATAGGGCTGCACGCGCCAAGAAGAACCGCATGTATGACACTGCAGCGTGTGCGTGCGCTCGTGATACGTAAGCGCGGTGGAGCAGTGATTGCAGGTGGGGACGCATCCGCACTCGCGGCACATCAAGAACGGCGCAAAGCCACGGCGGTTGTGCAACAGCACGGCCTTCTCGCGGCGCTCGACCACACGCTCCAAGCCCTCCATCAAGGGTTTTGAGAACATGCAGCGGCTGCCATGCGAGAACTCGCGGCGCAGGTCGGCAATGCGGACAGTCGGCAGCACGGCGTGTCCCGGGCGCTCGGGCATCTCGACGCGCGTCCAGGTGGCGCCGTTGTAAGTACCGCGGCGACAGCGGTCGAGGGCCTCGGCAGAAGGCGTGGCCGAGCCCAGCACGAGCGGGCAGCAATAGCGGCGAGCCATCTCGGCCGCCACCTCGCGCGCGTGGTAACGCGGGCTGGAGCCCTGCTTGTAACTGGTCTCGTGCTCCTCGTCGATGATGATGAGGCCCAAGTCGCTGAGCGGGCAAAAGAGCGCCGAGCGGGCGCCGACGACCACGCGGGCCGCACCGCTGGCGACCATATCCCACTGGTCCAGGCGCTCGCCAGCCGAAAGGCGCGAATGGAACACGGCGACCGTCTCGCCAAAGCGCGAGCGGAAGCGGCCGACGGTCTGGGCCGTCAGCGAGATCTCGGGCACCAGCACGCAGGCCGAACGGCCGGCCGCCAGCACGCGCTCAATCGCCGAAAGGTAAACCTCGGTTTTGCCGGAGCCGGTGACGCCGTCGACAAGGACCACGTCTCCGTGGGCGTCAAGACGGGCGCGCTCAATCTGCGCGAGCGCCTGCTGCTGGCCGTTGGTAAGTGCGACCGGCGCCTTGCCGCTTGCCGAGGACAGCGTGGTCTGCTCGCTGCATCCACGCCACGCACGTCGCTCCTCCACCACCACGACGCCGCGTTTTTCGAGCGCCTTGATGGTCGCCGACATACTGTTATAAAGCAGGTTGAGGTCGCGCGTCGTGACCGGTCCGCACTGGAGCGCCTCGATGAGCTGACGCTGACGAACCGCCGTCTTGGGCGGCGTGTAGTCGAAACCCTCGGGCGTGAGCATGACCCAGCGGTTTTGGATAGGCTTGACGGCGGGGCGCTCAACCGTCCACACGCCGTCATCGCCCTTGACCACGCGCGGACTTCCACCCGGGGGCAAGAACAAACGCAGGCACTCGGAAAGCGTCGCGACATACTCGCGGCTCATCCAGCGCGCGATACGGGCAGCCTCGGCGGTAAAGAGCGGTTTGCTGAGGATGGCTTCGACGGCTTTAATGCGCGCGGGGTCGAGCGCGCTGTTGCCCTGCAGATCGCCCAGCTCGGGCGCAATGTCGACGATGTAGCCTGCGGCAGCACGGTTGCCAAAATGGACCAGGACCGTGGATCCGATCTGCGCGTCGCTAGCAAGGGGTTGAGGAATGCCATAGGCAAACGGCTCGGACAGCGCACGCGTCGGGATGTCGAGAACCACGCTCGCATAGGCGGCGATGGGCTCAGGTGCAGGCTTAGGCTGAGCCGAAGCGGCGGCAGACACTGGCTTCACCGGAACCTCCTCCGGTTCCGGCGAACCAAACAGCGACAGTTGCTCGGCCACGGCTCCAGCACCTCCTATCCCATACGTCTACAGAAACAAGAGCCCCGCTCGGGTGAACGGGGCTCGGATACATGCGTTTACACGGCTGCTACAGCGCCATCGTGCGGGCGCGGTCGATGCGCGCCAGGCAGTCGTCGCGGCCGACGAGCGCCATGGTCTCGCCCAGTGGAGGGCTCACCATGTTGCCGCAGACGGCGACGCGCACGGCCTGGAACACCACGCGCTTCTTAAGGTCCATCTGCTCGGGCAGCGGCTCAAGCGCGGCGTCGATGTTCGCGGCGGTCCACTCGGTGACACCCTCGAGCGCGGCCTTGGCGGCGTCCAGGATGGCACCCATGCCTTCCTTGGCTAGGCCCTTGTTAACGGACTTCTCGTCATACTCGAGCGTCTCGGCCGTGGCAAAGATGGGAGCGGCGACGGTCACGGCGTCGGTCGGCATCTTAGTGCGCGGCTTGACGATAGCGGCAAGCGCGTCGATCCAGTCCTCGCCGTACTCGACGTTGCCCTCGATGAGGCCCGCCTCGTGCAGCTCGGGGACCATGATCTCGTCGGCAAACTGGGCGTCGGACATGCCGTTGATGTACTCGGCATTGACCCAGTCGAGCTTCTTGGGGTCGAAGGTCGCCGGGTTCTTGGAGATGCGGTCGAGCGAAAACTTGCTGGCCAGGACATCACGCGGAATGATCGTAGTCTCGCCGTCGAGCGACCAGCCGAGCAACGCCAGGTAATTGACAAAGGCGTCGGACAGGTAGCCGGCATCGCGGTACTCCTCCACCGAGGTGGCGCCGTGGCGCTTGGAGAGCTTCTTGCCGTCGGCGCCCAGGATCATGGAGATGTGGGCGAACGTAGGCACGGGAGCGCCGAGGGCCTCGTACACCATGACCTGACGCGGGGTGTTGGACAGGTGGTCGTCGCCACGGATGACATGGGTGATCTTCATCATGGCGTCGTCGACGACGGTCGCAAAGTTATACGTGGGCGTGCCGTCAGAGCGGAAGATGACAAAGTCGTCGAGCTCCTTGGCATCGAAGGTCACCTCGCCGTGGACGGCATCGTGGATAACGACGTCGCCGCGGTCCTCGGGCACCTTGATGCGAAGGACGTAGGACTCGCCGGCCTCGATGCGACGGCGGGCCTCCTCGGGATCAAGATTGCGGCAACGGCGCTGATAGCCCTGGAAGGGGTCCTTGCGCTCCTGCGCGGCCTTGCGGTCGGCGTCGAGCTGCTCCTTGGTGCAGAAGCAGGGATAGGCCTTGCCCTCGTCCCAGAGCTTCTGGGCGGCCTGCTTGTACAGGTCCAGACGCTCGGTCTGTGCGTAGGGGCCATAGTCGCCGCCCACCTCGGGACCCTCGTCCCAGTCCAGGCCAAGCCAACGCATGGCGCGCAGAATGATCTGCGTGTTCTCGTCGGTGGAGCGGGTGGGGTCGGTGTCGTCGATGCGCAGGATGAACGTGCCGCCGTTTGCGCGGGCGAAAGCCCAGTTATAGATAGCGGTGCGGGCGCCGCCGATGTGCAGCTTGCCCGTGGGTGAGGGTGCAAAGCGGACGCGAACGTCTGATGCCATGGAAATCTCCTCGATTGCAGGATGGATGTCTAACCGCATCAGTATAAAGCATCAAAGCAACCTCCGCACAAAGGGCACCGACCTACTCATTGGGGACAGACTTAAATGACCAGCCTTACCTAAGTGCCGACAGGTTGCCCAAAGACTGGTCATTTAAGTCTGTCCCCAATGAGTAGGTGCGGAAAGGGTGTGAATGTTTGATTTACGCGCTATGATGTGCCCTTGCATAGAGAGCCCGGCGGAATGGTAACGGTCGCTGGGACACGTTTTTGAAAGGACAATCATGTCAGAAGAACTTCGTTCCATCCCGCCCCAACACGGGTCTTTTGTTTTTACGTCGGAGTCGGTGACCGAAGGTCATCCCGATAAGATCGCCGACCAGATCAGCGACGCCGTCCTCGACGCAATCCTCGCCAAAGAAATAGAGCTGCAGGAGCAGGGCTACATCGCCCCCAACGGCGTGCCCGCCAACGTGGAGAACGTCCGCTGCGCCTGCGAGACCCTCGTGACCACCGGCACCGTCATCGTCGCCGGCGAGATTCGCACCCAGGCCTACGTCGACGTACAGGAAATCGCCCGCGGCGTTATCCGCCGCATTGGCTACAACCGCGCCAAGTTCGGTTTTGACTGCGACACCTGCGGCGTTATGAGCCTCATCCACGAGCAGTCGCCCGATATCGCCCAGGGCGTCGACGAGTCCTTCGAGACCCAGACCGGCGCGACCACCGACCCGATCGACCTGATCGGTGCCGGCGACCAGGGCATGATGTTCGGTTATGCCTCCAACGAGACCAAGACCCTCATGCCCATGCCGCACTACCTGGCAAGCCGCCTGGCCGAGCGCCTGGCCGCCGTGCGTCACGACGGTACCCTCGCCTATCTGCGTCCCGACGGCAAGACCCAGGTCACCGTGCGCTACGAAGATGGTAAGCCCGTCGAGGTCACGACCATCGTCATCTCCACGCAGCACGCCGCCGAGATCGAGGACATGGGCAAGATCAAGGCCGACCTCATCGAGCACGTCATCACCCCGGTCATGGCCGCTGAGAACATGCCGTGGGACAACGCGGACATCTACGTGAACCCCACCGGTCGCTTTGTCGTGGGCGGCCCCATGGGCGACACGGGCCTCACCGGCCGCAAGATCATCGTCGATACCTACGGCGGCTACGGCCGTCACGGCGGCGGCGCCTTTAGCGGCAAGGACTGCACCAAGGTTGACCGCTCCGCCGCGTATGCCGCGCGTTGGGTCGCCAAGAACGTGGTCGCCGCCGGTCTGGCCGACCGCTGCGAAGTCGAGCTTGCCTACGCCATCGGCGTTTCCAAGCCCCTCTCAATCATGGTCGACACCTTCGGTACCGCACATATTGCCGAGGACAAGATTGTTGAAGCCGTAGAGAAGACCTTCGACCTGCGCCCGGGCGCAATCATCCGCGACCTAGACCTGCGCCGCCCCATCTACGAAAAGACGGCAGCCTACGGTCACTTCGGCCGAGAAGACGCCGACTTCACCTGGGAGAAGACCGACCGAGTCGAAGAACTCAAGGCAGCCTGCGGCCTGTAAGCTAACTCGAAAAGCTACAGCCAAAAACAACGAACCAAAAGAAGTACCGGCCCCAACCGGTACTTCTTTTTTATTTAAACGGTGGTGAAGATGCTTCGATATGAGCCTACGCTGCGTCACCAGCTAATGAATTTTGCAGCACACGCGCCTCTACCATGTATCCTTAGTTCCGAGGGCTTTGGTATTTGGTCGATCGCGAGTTCCGCACGAGCCGGAGGCCACTTAATGTGGCCTCCGTGCGAGCAGGACTGTCCGAGCAGGCGACCAAATACCAAAGCCCTCGGGACGACGGGACAGATTAAAGGAGCAGTCATGGCAGGCAAGCCGCAAACACTAGCTACGACCTCGGCATTCGAGATCTTGGGCCCCGTCATGGTCGGCCCCAGCTCGTCGCACACCGCCGGCGCCCTGCGCTGCGCCCAAGTTGCCGCCAGCCTGCTGGAAGGCCGCATCACCAAAGTCACCTTTGGCCTGTGGAACTCCTTCGCCCACACCTACCGCGGCCACGGCACCGATCGTGCGCTCGTCGCGGGCATCCTGGGCCTCGACACCGATGACGAGAACATCAAGCAGGCCTTCGACCTCGCACGCGAGCAGGGCCTCGAATATCATTTTGACATCAAGGGCGACGACGCGTCCATCCATCCCAACACCGTCGACATCGACATGGTCGATGACACGGGCGCCACGGCACAGGTCCGCGGCGAGAGCCTGGGCGGCGGCAAGATGCGCATCAGCCGCATTAACGGCGTCGGCGTCGACATCTCGGGCATGTATTCCACGCTCTTCGCGGCACACAAGGACGTCCCCGGTGTACTCGCCGCGCTCACCAACCTGCTCGCCTACGCCAACGTAAACATCGCCTTCTGCCGCACCTACCGCACCGAGGTGGGCGGTCAGGCCTACTCCGTCTTTGAGACCGACGGCGCGCCCGACGACACCGTCGTCCCCATGCTGCGCAAGCTCGACAATGTCGATTACGCAACGTTTATCGAGCTCCCCGGTTCTGCCTCGTCGCTCTCCCCCGGCGTCTCGGCCAAGGAAATCTTCGACGACGGCGAGCAGCTGCTCGATGCGTGCGAGGAACTGGGGCTCAGCATTGGCGCCGTCATGGCCGTTCGCGAGGCGCGTCTGACCGGCGAGGCCCACGCCGTCGCTGCTATGCGCCGCGTGCTCGACGTCATGCGCGAGGAGACCACGGCCCCCATCGCCAATCCGCAACGCTCGCTCGGCGGGCTTATCGGCGGCGAGGCCAAGCTTGTCGAAGCCACCGGCCGCAACGATTTGAGTGCAAGCCTGATGGGCCCCGTTCAGACCGACGCCGTGGCCCGCGCGATGGCCGTGCTTGAGCGCTCCGCCACGATGGGAGTGATCGTCGCCGCCCCCACGGCAGGCTCCGCGGGTGTCGTGCCCGGCTGCGTGTTGGCGCTCGCCGATCGCCTGCAGCTCGACGACGAGCAAGTCATGGACGCGCTCTACTGCGCAGCCGCCATCGGCCTCAACCTCACCACAAGCGCCTGCGTTGCCGGCGCCGAGGGCGGCTGCCAAGCCGAGGTGGGAAGCGCCGCTGCCATGGCAGCCGCCGCGCTGGTGCAGATGCTCGGCGGCACGCCCGAGCAGGCGCTCGACGCCAGTTCCATCGCGCTGAGTAACCTGCTGGGCCTCGTTTGTGACCCCGTCGGTGGCCTCGTGGAGGTGCCCTGCCAAAACCGCAACGCCATTGGCGTGGCAGCGGCCTTTAGCTCGGCACAACTCGCCCTCGCAGGCATTAAGAGCTTGGTGCCGTTTGACCAGATGGCACATGTCATGCTTTCGGTGGGCCACGCGTTGCCGGCCACGCTGCGCGAGACGGCAAAGGGCGGCATCGCGCAGGCTCCGGCCGCACTTTCGGCCTGTGCAAAATGCGGTGTGTGCGGATAGCGGCAAAGAACGACTCAAAGGTGGGACAAATGTCCCACCTCTTTTGAATGCCACCGTTTCCGTACCACAAACAGCAGGGCAATCGCTATAATGCAAGCCCAGTAAAAACACGATGAACCGCAAGGCGAAAATCGAAGGATATGCATACGATGTCGCAAAACGATCGAACTCAACTGATTCCCGATCCGCAGCAGCCGAGCAGGCACACCGGCGGCGTTCAGTCGCCGCGTCCTATCGCGCCGAGCCACGGTCAGCAGCGTGGTGCGGCAAACGCTTCCCAACGCCCGAACCAACAGCGACAGCAGCGTCAACAACGTCAGCAGCGCCAGGCAAACGGCAATGCGCCCAAGCAGCCCCCCACGCACGCTCGAGGCGATCGCGGCCCCGCACGCAAGTCCGCCGGCAACAATAAGTCGGGCAAAAAGACGACGCTCTTTGTCGTCCTGGGTCTTATCGTCATTGTATATATCGTAGGCATCGTAGCGTTTTCGCAGCTAGCCTACCCCAACACCAGCATTGCCGGCGTCGATGTCTCGTTCTCCAACGCTTCGTCTGCCGCCACCAAGGTCAACTCGGCATGGAAGCACTATAAGCTCACCGTGACAGGCGATGACTTTAGCTGGACCTATCAGCCCGAGTCCGATGAACCCATCGTCGACGGCGAAGCTGCCGCAAAAGAAATCATCAGCCACAACGAAGCCTTTGTATGGCCGGTCCGCCTTGTGGAATCCTTAAGTGGCAAGACCAAAACAACCGCTACCTCCAACGAAGTCGATCTTGATCAAGACGTCGACCTGTCCATGCTCTCCGATACCTTTGACCAAAAGAAGTTTGAGAAGGATCTGGGCGCCGCCATCGACGAGTTTAACGAGGGGCGTTCGGGCACGTTCGAGGCCAATAGCTCCTATGACGAGCAAGCCGGCAAGTTTACCGTCGAGAAGGCGCGCTCCAACGAAAAACTCAACCGCGAGCATGTCATTAAGTATGCCGAGCTCGAGCTTGCCTCGCTGGCCGAGACCGTAGATCTTTCCAAGCTCGGCAACGATGCCTATGAGCCGCTCAACGGAACGCTGACCGATGATCAGATTCAGGCCGCATGCGATGCCGCCAACAACTTCCTGGGCGTCAACGTGACCCTCAAGCTCAACGGCGAGGATGCCGGCAAGGTTGATGGCGCTTCCGTGCTGCAGTGGATCAGCTTTGCCGATCCGGCAAACCCCACGCTCGATACGTCACAGATCAGCAGCTGGGCAGCCGAGCTCGCCAACGGCTTTAATACCGTGGGCTCCACTCGCTGGTGGACGCGCGCCGATGGCAAGCAGTGCGCCGTCGAAGGCGGTGACTTTGGTTGGTCTATCGATAGCAGCTCGCTCGCCAAGCAGGTCGAGGACGCCATTAACAACAAGCAGACCGGCGAAATCGAGATCAAGTACTCCCAGAAGGCCGACACCTTTACCGCAAAGGGAGAGCCCGACTGGAAGGCGTATATCGACGTCGACCTGTCAGAGCAGCACGCGCGCTACTATGACGAGAGCGGCAATATCGTGTGGGAGGCCAACTTTATTTCCGGCAAACCGGGCGAAGACGCCACCCCCGAGGGCGTGTGGCAGATCAACAGCAACGACGGCGGCAGCACCCTGATCGGAGCCAAGGACCCCGAGACGGGTAAGCCCAAATACGAGAGCCCGGTGAGCTACTGGATGCCGTTCGAGGGCAACATGATCGGTTTCCACGATGCCACCTGGCAAAACGACAAGAGCTTCGATAACGCCGAGTCGTACAAGTGGTGCGGCAGCCACGGTTGCATCAACCTGCGCCTGGCAGACGCCAAGGCACTTCACGACTGCATCAAAGTCGGCCTGTGCGTGGTTGTCCACTCGTAGTGCAACGCGCGCATTCCTACAACGTGGAACCGCTGCGACCAATCTAACAGTTCCGAAAGAAAACGTCCTATGCGCCCGCCCCAACCGGTGGGCGCATATAATTATCGAGGTTCTTTCTATAAAGGAGACGCTATGCCGAATGTCCCCACGATCACCCCGGGCCCAGATGATACCGAACGCACGCCCGAAGGTGCCACCGAAACGTTTCCTCTGATTACAAACGTACATGCCGACAAGCAGAGCGGACGCGCGAACGATACGGCCGAGATTTCCGATGAAGAGGCATATGCCAAGCTCAAGGCAAAGCGTGCCGAACGCCGACGCAAAAAGCTGATTCGTCGCGGTATTGCCGCCGGCGTCGTGGGTGCCGTCGCGCTCATTGCCATTGTTGCAACCCTTGTTATCAATGTGCAGCCACAGGGCGCTAGCGGTCCTGTGACCGACATAGTGACCGAGGGCACGTTTACCACAACGGTCGAGGCGAAAGGCCAGCTCAAACCCATTTCGTCCTCAGTGGTCTCCCCTTCTGTCGACGGCACGGTCGATTCTATCAACGTGCAGGCAGGCCAATCCGTCAACGAGGGCGACGTGCTTATGACCATTAAAAACGACGAGCTCGATCGCAACGTTGCCGAGGCGCAGCGTGCAGTTGCAGCCGCTCAGGAAGACCTCGCCAACGCGCAGAAAGCCGCAGCTGCTGCGCAGGCCACCCCAACGACGGACGTCGAGGGAGCTTCCGCAGCGGCTGGCGTCTCCGCCGCATCAGTGGACACGAACGCCGTATCGGCCGCGCAGCGCAGCCTCGCATCAGCCCAGGCAAACCTCGACCAGGCGAACGCCAAGGCCTCCAGTCGCACGGTCACGGCCCCGAGCTCGGGTAGTATCGTGGAGCTCAATGCCAAAGTGGGCGCCACGGTTACAGGCGGCATGATCATGGGCGAAAGCGATACGAGCGGCGGCAAGCAGTGCATGCAGATCGCCGACCTATCTAAGATGAAGGTGACCGTGCAGGTGGGCGAAAAGGACATCGCCAAGATCGCCGTTGGGCAGAGCGCCAACGTCACGTATCCCGCGTTTCCCGATATCGTGAGCCAGGGCACCGTCACGGCTATCGCGTCGGTGGCAAACTCCGACGCCGCCAACGGTGGCGGCGGCAGCGTGACCTTTAACGTCGACATTCTCATCGAGGCGCCCGACGCGCGCCTGAAGCCGGGCATGACGGCCGAGGTCTCGGTGGTGACCGAGCAGCTCGACGACGTGGTGATGGTGCCGACGATGGCGCTCATGACCGAAGACGGCGAACACTATTACGTCAACGTCGCAACCGATGACGAGGGCAAGCAAACCCATCGCGTGAAGGTGACCGTCGTGACGCAAAACGACAACGAAGCCGTAGTCGGCAAGACACAGGTTAAGCGCGACGACCAGGGCAACGAGATCAACCCCAACGTTCCGGTTACCAAGCTGCGCGATGGCGACACCCTCGTCATGGACACCGGAGCGGACGCAACGGCTGACGGCGGCTACGGTGCGGATTCGGGCAGTATGTCTGCCGACGAGGGCATGTAATGCGTCCCGTTATCGACATCCGCAACGTGCACCGCATCTTTGAGAGCGAGGCGGGGTGCGCCCACATCCTGCACAACGTGAGCCTGGCGGTAAATCCCGGCGAATTCGTCGCTATCACCGGCCCCTCGGGCTCGGGCAAGTCGACGCTCATGAACATCCTAGGCTGTCTGGATAAGCCGACGGCGGGCGACTACTACCTGCAAGGGCTCAACGTGGCCGAGCTCGATGATGAGGAGCTCACCGAAGTTCGCGCCCTGAGCATTGGCTTTGTCTTTCAGAGCTTCAACCTGCTGCCGCGCCTGTCGGTTATCGAAAATGTGATGCTGCCGCTGGCCTACACCAATGTGCCCCGTAGCCAGCGCGAAATGCGCGCCGTGCACGCGCTGCAGGCTGTCACGCTGCCCGTCGACCACTGGGACCACCGCATAACCGAGCTCTCGGGCGGCCAGATGCAGCGCGTCGCAATCGCGCGCGCCCTCGTCAATGACCCGCCCATCATTCTGGCCGACGAGCCGACGGGAAACCTGGACTCCGCTACCGGAGCGCTTGTGATGGAAACCTTCCATAAGCTCCAGAAGCGCGGCAAAACCATCGTGCTTATCACACACGACCCCGGCATCGCCGCCGAGGCCGACCGTGCCGTGACCATCCGCGACGGTCGCATTCACGATGGCGCGTATATTCCACATGCACCGCGGACCCTGCGCAGCGCCGTGGATAGCCTGCCCAGGATTTCCGCCTCCGCCAACCCGCCGAAAGGAGAGATGGCATGAGCGCCCGCGATCTCATCCAGGAAGCCCTTCACTCGCTCGAAGCCAACAAGGGGCGCAGCCTGCTCACCATCCTGGGCATTGTCATCGGCATCGCCTCGGTTATCGCCATGACTTCGCTCATCGGCGGCATCCAAAACAGCCTGGTCAACAGTCTGGGCCTCAATGCGGCACGCATGGTGCAAATCTATTCGTCGCAAGAACTCACCGAGTCCGACATCGAGAAGCTTCAAAAACTGGTGCCGCAGATAGAGCAGATCGGCATTGTCGACAGCGCGTATACCGAGTATAAGACCGGCGATAAAAGCTATACCGTCATGGCACAGGGTGTCGATAGCGACATGCTCGACGCCGTGGGGGCCAGCAAGCTCGTTGCGGGGCGCACCTATTCCCAGGCCGAGTCCCAATCAGGCTCGCGCGTGGCGCTCATCAGCCGCGGCGGCGCCGATCAGCTTTACGGCAACGAACAGGATGCGCTGGGGAAAACCATCAAGGTGTCCAACGGCGAGGTGCAGATTGTAGGTGTGATTGATGGCGGCAACGACTCCATGGGCTCGCTCACGCTGTATATGCCACGCGAAACCATCTCAGGCCTGTTTGGCGACGAAAATCCTTCATTCCCCAGCGTGACGGCTCTTGCCGCCGAGGGCACAGACATGGATGAGCTCTGCAAAACCATCGAGTCCAAGGTACGCGCGATGAAGGGCATCGCGGAGGATGATGAGTACGACAGTGTATCGGCGACCTCCATGAAAAGCGCCATCGATGCACTCAACTCCTTTATGGGCGCGTTCTCGCTCATCATGGGTGCTGTCGCCAGCATCTCGCTGCTTGTCGGCGGTATCGGCATCATGAACATGATGCTCACCAACGTGACTGAGCGCATCCGCGAGATCGGCATCCGCCGCGCTCTGGGCGCCAGTCGTCGCGATATCACCGCCCAGTTTTTGGCCGAGTCCTCGGCGCTGTGCGTCACAGGCGGACTGTTGGGTGTCCTGATTGGCTATCTGCTGGCCTGGGGCCTCACGTTCTTTGCCGCAAGCTCGGGCATCATGAGCGAGTTTGGAGCTACCGGGACGATCACGCCAAGCTTCTCCATTACAACAGTGTTGATCGCGTTTGCCGTATCGGTCGGCATCGGCGTAATCTTTGGCTTCTACCCCGCTCGCCGTGCAGCAAAGCTCGACCCGGTGGAATGCCTACGCTACCAGTAAGCCACCACCAACAAGTTGCGGTGAATTAGGGACTGAATATGCTATTTAGCAGCAAAAACAGACGCTATTTCACCGCAACTTATTGAAGGGCTGCTTGCGCCAGTTCCGGGCGTCCTCCTCGAGCTATTGGCGGATGACGGTCTTGTACGGCTCGAGCTTGCTCGGGGCGCTCCTCCTCGCGGGCGGGAGGACGCGCAGGCGCGGCGAGCGCCTAGCGCGCGAACTCCCGTAAGAGTGCGTCTTCCACTTCCCGAAGCGAAAGGCCCCCGTCTCCCTCGGCGGGACGGGTGACCACGATGCAGCGCGCTCCCACGTCGCGCGCGGCGGCAAGCTTCTCGGCCGTGCCGCCTACGGTTCCCGAGTCCTTGGTCACAAGCCACTGGGCTCCCACCTGCCGAAGCATCGCCTCGTTGAGCTCGCGGGTGAAGGGCCCCTGCATGCCGATGACGTGCGACGGCGAAAACCCCGCGTCGATGCACTTCGTTATAGCACCGGGCAGCGGGAGCACACGCACGAAGAAGCGCTCCGAGAAATCGGCGACGCGCGTATAGGGAGCAAGCTCCTTGCTCCCCGTCGTGAGAAGCGCGCGACCCGGGTTCTCGGAGAGAAAGCGCGCCGCGCAGGCGATCGACGCGACCGACACGACGCCTTTGGGCAGCGCCTCGGCCGCACGCGCAAGGCGCAGACATCGTACACCCACGGCAAGCGAAGCGGCCCGGATGTTGCCACTGGCGAGCGTAGCGAAGGGGTGCGTGGCGTCGACGACGATGCGCGCGCCGGAAAGCTCGCGCTCCATGTCGGCCTCGTCGAGCCTGCTCGCATGCACCTCGATGCCCGGAAGCTCGCCCAAAAGCTCGCCTCCGTACTCGGTTGCCGCGTAGGCACGGGCGGGGATGCCCGCCCCGCTCGCCCATTCGCACAGAAGGCGGCCCTCGGTGGTGCCGGCGAAGATGCGCAGCGCCGGCGCAGATGCGGGCGCCGTCACTTCGGGCCGCCTGGGCGCGTGATCTGGTAGAGCAGCGCGTTCATAATGGCGGCCGCCACGGTCGAACCACCCTTGCGACCCCTCGCGACGATGGCCGGCGCGCGTCGCGCGAGTAGCTCCTCTTTCGCCTCGACCACGTTCACAAACCCGACCGGCACCCCAACGACGAGCGCGGGCGCGATCTTCCCCTCGTCCATGAGCTCGGCGAGGCGCAGAAGTGCTGTGGGAGCGTTGCCGACGGCCACGATGAGCGGACCCTCGATGCCGCAAGCTTTGTCCATGCTCGCAACGGCGCGAGTCGTGCCCGCGGCGCGCGCAGCCACGGCGACATCAGGGTCGGCCATGTAGCACACGGCCTTGCAGCCGAGCTTCGCGAGCGCAGGCTTGCTTATGCCTGCGAGCGCCATGTTCGTATCGGTGAGCACCGTGGCCCCTGCGCGCAGTGCGTCGAGCGCACAGTGCGCGGCGTCATGAGTGAAAACGAGGGAATCGGCGTACGAGAAGTCGGCAGTGGTGTGGATGACGCGCTTCACGACGGGTTCTTCGAGCGGCGGGAACGTGCCGCCGAGCTCTTCGGTGATGATTTCAAAGCTGCGCCGCTCGATGTCGCCGGGCGCCATCTCCTTGGAATCCATCTAGTACTCCACTCCTTCCCTTGCACATATCCCCTGCTCGTAGGGGTGTTTCTCGCACCGCATCTCGGTTATGTAGTCGGCCTTCTCCACGATCTTGCGGGAAGGCGCGCGCCCGGTGAGCGCTACTTCGACGCCGCGCGCGGACATATCGAGCGCGCGGTCCACGAGCGCCTCGTCGACAAGCCCCTTCGAAAGCGCGTCGAGCGCCTCGTCGAGCACGAGCAGCCCCTCCTGCGCGCCCTCGAGCTCGGCGAGCGCGGAAGCGAGGTTCCCATCGT
The DNA here is from genome assembly GCA_902475425.1 of uncultured Collinsella sp. Taxonomy (GTDB): domain Bacteria; phylum Actinomycetota; class Coriobacteriia; order Coriobacteriales; family Coriobacteriaceae; genus Collinsella. The sequence goes on along the minus strand of CABRZJ010000007.1, from coordinate 24,110 downwards.
GCAACTCGCGCGTCGCGGCAAGTTCTTCCGACGTCATGGACCAGGTAAACTTGTCCGACGCCTTCCCCGCGAACACGGGCACGCCGAAATGCTCGGCGAGCAGGCGCGCCTCCCCGCTTTCGCCGTCTTTCAGGAACTGCACAACGACGACGCGGCGGCCTGCGGCGAGCATGCGAAGGGCGAGCCCCATCGCCGCCGTGGTCTTGCCTTTGCCGTCGCCATGATACACGTGGATCATACGCCCTCCTCGATAATGCGGTAGACATACTCCATGTCGAGCGCCCCGCGCACGGAGTCGGCCAGGCGGTCGAACTCGCGCGCACGGTGATCGGCCGCGGACGCCGCGCCCGCAGCACCCACGACGCTCTCGGGCAGGCCGCGCATGCGCGCGAGCGAGCGCGCGAGGGCGAGTGCCACCCCCGGTTCGTCGAACAGGCCGTGGAGATAGGTTCCGAACACGTTTCCGCAGGCCGCGCCTTCTGGTTTGCCGCCAATCGTGCCCGCAGGGGCGCAGGAGACGGTCGTTTCGCCGTCGTGAATCTCGTACCCGCGCGCCGTCATGCCGTTCCACACCGAGAACGCGCCTTGGGCGCCCGTGATGCGCAGCTCCGACTGGGCGAGGCGCTTTTCCTCCTTGAACACCGTACTTGCAGGGATGAGCCCGAGCCCGCGCGCGGTGCCAGCGCCTTCCCTGCCGTGCGGGTCGGAAAGCTCGTCTCCCAAAAGCTGGTAGCCTCCGCATATGCCGAGCACCGGCGTGCCCGCGCCCGAAAGCGCGCGTACACAGGCTCCGATGCCGCTAGCCGCAAGCCAGCGCGCGTCGTCGACCGTGGACTTCGAGCCGGGAAGCACCACCAGGTCGGGTCGGCCCAGATCGGTCGTCGAGGAAACGTAGCGCACGCCCATGCCGGGCACGCGCGAAAGCGGGTCGAAGTCGGTGAAGTTCGACAGATGCGGAAGGCACACGACGGCGACGTCGATGACGCCGCGCGCCTCGCGGGCAGATAGGCGCGGCGCGAGCGAGTCCTCGTCGTCCAGGTCGAGCTTAAGATACGGCACGACCCCCACGACGGGAACCCCGCACATCTTCTCGAGCGGGGCCAAACCCGGGCGCAGGATTTCCACATCGCCGCGGAACTTGTTCACCACAAGTCCCCGCAAAAGCGCGCGGTCCTCGGGCGCAAGGAGCGCGACCGTGCCGTAGAGCTGGGCAAACACCCCGCCTGGGTCGATGTCGCCCGCGAGCAGCACGGGGGAGGACACGGCGCGCGCGAGCCCCATGTTGACGATGTCGTTTTCGGCAAGGTTGATTTCGACGGGGCTGCCGGCGCCCTCAATGACGATGACGTCGTTTTCCTCCGCGAGCGAATCGAACGCCTCCAAAATCTGCGGCATGAGCGCCTTCTTTCGCGCGAAGTAGTCCCTCGCAGCAAAGGCTCCCTGCGCCTTGCCGGCCACGATAAGCTGGCTTCGGTGGTCGCTTTCGGGCTTGAGCAGAATGGGGTTCATGCGCACGTCGGGCGCGATGCTGCACGCCTCGGCCTGCATGATCTGGGCGCGCCCCATCTCGAGCCCGTCGGCCGTGACACCGCTGTTGAGCGCCATGTTCTGGCTCTTGAAGGGAGCCACGCGCAGGCCGTCCTGCGAAAGCACACGGCACAGCCCCGCCGCAAGCAGGCTCTTCCCCGCGTTCGACATGGTGCCCTGGATCATGATGGGCTTCGCCCTACCCACGGGTATCGACCTCCTTCGTCGAGCCTCGGCCATACGCGCCCGCCATAGCGCCGCTGCAAGAAGCGCAGCCCCGTTTGTCGGGTTCGCCTTCGCCCGATGCGCCTTCCGCCCGAAGCGCGCGGCCGAACGCCATCGCAAGCCGGGCATTCTCCTTGCGCGTGCGCACCGCGACGCGGCACCAGAAACGGGACAGTACCGAAAACGAGTCGCACGTGCGGACCAAAACCCCCTGTTTATACAGGCGCTCGGGGATGTCTTTCGCCGGTGTCCGGACTAAAAGGAAGTTCGCATCCGACGGCACGACGGAAAGCCCGAGCGAGGAGAGCTCGTGGGAAAGCCACGCTCGCTCGCCCGCCAATACATCGCGCGTGCGCGAGACGTATTCGACGTCTTCCAGGGCGGCGATGCCCGCGACCTCGGCGACCGAGGAGACGGGCCACGCCTGCCCCGCCCGGCGAATCCCCTCGATGAGTTGGGCGTTTCCGCTAATCAGATATCCCAACCGCAACCCCGCCATTCCGTAGAGCTTGGTGAACGCGGAGAGCACGGCCACATGGCGCGAACACGCGGCGTGTGCGGCCACGCTCCTTTCGCGGGCGTCGGGCGCAAATCCGAGGAAGCACTCGTCCACGACGAGCAGCGCGCCCACCTGCTCGCAGCGGCAAGCCGCGGCATCGATCACGCGGGGGTCGACGAGGCGCCCCGTCGGGTTGTTCGGATTGCAGAGGTACGCCACGTCTCCCGGCCCCTCGATCGCGCTGGCGAAGGAGGCGGGCACGTCGAAGTCGTCCGCCTCGGAGAGCGGGAACTCCTGCACGCATGCGCCGTAGTACGATGCCGCCTCCGCATATTCAGAGAACGTCGGCGCGCACACGACGATGCGTTTCGGGCGCACCGCCGCGGCGAGCCGCCAGATGATGTCGGACGCGCCCGCGCCGCAGACGATAGTATCTTCGGAAATGCCCTGGGCACGCGCTAAGGCGCGAACGAGGGCGAGGCTTTCCCTATCGGGGTAGGCGTCGATTCGAGAAAGCGCCCTGCAAGCTGCGGCAACGGCGCGCGGCGAGGGGCCTGCCGGATTCACGTTCACCGAGAAGTCAATGAGGTCGGAGGCGCCCCCTTCGCAAGCGATGCCGAGCGATTGCGTGCTACCCCCATGCGCACGGGCGCGCAGGATTCCCCCGGCAGCCCGGGACGCGGCGTGGTCTTCCCTCATGACATCGCCCCCACGGCGAGCACGACCGCCGCGCGCGCGGCGCCGAAGACGACGAGCGCGCATACGGACGCGGCGAGCATGAGCCTTGTCGCCCGGGCGATGTCGCCCCACTCGATTTCACGGGACGCGTCGCCTATCGTCGGTTTCTCAACGAGCTTGCCGAAATACACCGCGGGTCCTGCCAGGCGCAGCCCGAGCGCGCCCGCGCACGCTGACTCGGTCTGCGCCGCGTTCGGGCTCGCATGGCGACGCCTGTCGCGGCGCCAGATGCGCGCCGCCCCGCACGCGTCGAGCCCGACGATCGGGCACACAGCGATCATGAGCAGGGCCGATAAGCGCGAGGGAATCCAGTTCACCGCATCGTCGAGGCGCGCCGAGGCGCAGCCGAAGTCGATGTAGCGCTCGTTTTTGTAGCCTACCATGCTGTCGAGCGTGTTCACCGCCTTGTACGCCATGCCCAAGGGCGCACCCCCGATCATTAGGTAGAAAAGCGGCGCGATGACGCCGTCGCTCGCGTTCTCCGCCACCGTTTCCACGGCGGCGCGCGCAACGCCCTGCTCGTCGAGAACAGACGTGTCGCGTCCCACGATGAGCCCGACGGCTTCGCGCGCCGCGACAAGGCCGCCCTTCGAGAACGCGCGGGCCACGGCCAGGCTCTGGCGGCTCAGCTCGCATGCCGCGAGAATCTGATAGCTCGCCCATGCCTCGGCCACGAAGCGCAAGCCGGGGTGAACCATGCCGCAAAGATGCAGGATTCCCCAGGTCAAAAGCCCACACGCAAGCGGAAGCGCCACGGCGAGCACAAGCCCTGCGGCGCGCGTGCCCGCGGACGTTTGCGGGAATGCGCCCCGCAGGCGGCCTTCGGCCCACGTGATCGCGCGCCCCATGGCGACGACGGGATGGGGAAGCCAGCGCGGGTCGCCGAAGGCAAGGTCGGCCGCGAACCCGGCAGCGACGGCAAGAATCGTCATCACCGGGCATCGCCCCCCGAAGCGGGGCGAACGTCGCGAAGGCAGCGCCCATCCCAGGTGGCGGCCCATGCGCCGCCCGGCTCGGTATGCACGTCGAAATATCCCATTTTCGGAACAGCTAGCTCGGAGAGCAGCGCTTTCACGGTACCTGCGTGAACGACGAAGACGGCGCGCCCACTCCCCTGGGCACACTCCGATTCGCACGCCTCCCGAAACGCCGCGACGACGCGGCGGGTGAAATCGCTCTTGCCCTCGCCATGCGGGCAGCGCGTCTCGCACCAGGAGTCTACCCAGGCGCGGTAGCGCGCATCCTCTTTAAGCTCGGCGGCGCTTCGCCCCTCGAAGTCGCCGAAATCCATCTCGCGCAGACCAGGGCACGCCATAAGTTCCGCGTTCGGGAAGAGGATGCGCGCCGTCTGGTCGGTGCGGGCCATGCCGCTCGTGATAACACGGAACACGTCACGATCGCACGCGAGGTCGCGCAAAGCGCGCTCGCCCGCGCTCGACAGGGGCTCGTCGGTGCCCGCCCCGCTGTAGCGATGGTCTTCCGTGCCCGCCGTGGCACCATGGCGCACGAAGACGACTTCCAAAGGCGCGCCCGCGCCCTGCGTCCCTCGAGGCGCATCGGTAAGGTTTCCTTTGATGACCTGGGGAATCCCGCACGTCATGCGCACGACGACGTCGGCGCGCGCAGCGAGCGCGCATCCCAGACGCCCCGCGCGCTCGCGCCATTGGGCGTCTTCCGCACGCATGGGGACGACCCCCGAGCCGACCAAGGGCAGAATCACTGCGTCGAAGCCGATCAGCCGCTCGAGCGCCCGGTCAGCGTCGAGCGCGCGTACGAGTTCCTCAGCACGGTACGCGACGCGGCCGGCAAAAGCCGCGGGCACGCCGCCCTCCGCTAGCTGCGCCGCGTCGACGAAATCGTCCGCCGCGAACCCGAGCTTTTCGCGCACGAAGGTCCTCTTCCCCGAATGCGCGCCACCTACCACGAGCATCATAGGAGCATGCCCCCCGCCACCAGCATGGCAAGCATCGCGAGCTCGGCCCATTGCAGAAACCATCCGGCCAAATCCCCCGTCACCCCGCCAAAGCGGGACAGGGCAACATGGCGATACCACGCGAGCGCCAAAAGCCCCGCCACCGCCATAAGGGCGCCGACGGCCCGAGCGCACGCGACCATCCCTGCAGCCGAAGCCGCAGCGAAAGCGCAAAGCGGCACGACGATCGCCGCGCGCTTCTTCGAAGGCGAGAGCCCCGCGGCCATGCCGTCCGCCCGCGCGGCAGGCCAGCATTCTACGGCGAGCCCCGAAAGCGCGCGGGAGAACACGAGCGAGCATAGAAGCGCGAGGAACGCCCCCGCCGTAAGCGGCAGCGCGGTGAACAGGGAAAACTGCAGAATAAGGTACATGACAACACCAATGACCCCAAAGGCGCCCGCCCGCGGGTCGTGCATGATCTCGAGCTTTCGCTCGCGCGGGGCCCAACTTGCAAGCGCATCGGAGGTGTCGCAGAGCCCGTCTAGGTGGATGCCTCCCGTCACCACCACAGGCAGCGCCACGAGCACGGCCGCGACGATGGTCGCGGGCACGCCGAGCAGGTTCGCCACGTACCCCCACGCCGTTATGAGGAAGCCTTCCGCAAGGCCCACTAGGGGAAACGCGGCAAGCGCATGGGTTGACCCGAAATCGGTCCAGGTCGATTTCGGGACGGGGATGCGCGAGAACGTTCCGAACGCCGCGCCGATTGCCTCTGCTATCTTCACCTTGTAGGTCCTTCGCCTTTCATCCACACGGGAATCCCGCATACCACTTCGACTGCGCGGTCGGCCAGCGCCGCCACGCCCGCGTTTACGCGCGAGAGCGCGCGCCTCCATGCCTCGGTCCCCTCATCGTAGCGCATCCCATCGGCGAACACGTCGACGGTGACCACCACCGTATACGCAGCGGCCTGAGCGAGCCGTTCGATACCTCCGAGCACCTCTCGCGCCGCAGCGTCAGGGTCACGTGGGGACAAGCCGCCTTCCGCGAAGAGCTCGTTCGCAACCAGGTTGCCCACGTCCTCCAAAAGAAGCGTACAGCCGCGCGGAAGCCCGGGCACTGCGGCGCCCACGTCACGCGTGCGCTCGAGGGTGGAAAACCCCTTACCCTCGCGCAGCGCCCGATGGCGCGCGATGCGGCGGGCGCCCTCTTCCCCGAAGGGATCCATCGTTGCCAGGTACACGCGGGGGCCGTCGTGCCCGAGGCACAGGGACTCGGCGTAGGCGCTCTTGCCGCTCGCGGCGGCGCCGATGACGAGCGTCACCGTCATTTCCCGGCCTCGAAATGCTCGTAAGCAGCCATGCCAGTCGCCGTGAACGTCTTCCCATCCCGGTACACGCGCAGCGCCGAATCCAGAAGGGGCAGATACGCCATGGCGCCCGCGCCCTCGCCCAAGTGCATACCTGCGTCGAGGGGTGCCTTTATGCCGAGCTCGCGAAGGAGCTCCTGGCCTGCGGGTTCACTTGATGCGTGGGTGCCCACGAGGTAGCCCAAGGCGTTGGGGCACAGGCGCGCCGCGCACAGGGCCGCCGTGCAGGATATGACCCCGTCGAGGAGCGCCGGCGCCTTCGAGGCCGCGGCCCCCAGGTAGAAGCCGCACATCGCCGCGATGTCGAAGCCGCCCACCTTCGAGAGCACGTCAATCGGGTCGGCGGGATCGGGCGAGTTCGCGTCGATAGCGCGCTCGACCACGCCTCGCTTGCGCGCGAGCGAGGCGTCCGAGAGCCCCGCGCCGCGCCCGACGAGGCTCCGCGCGTCCGCCCGGATGAGCACTGCGGCCACCGCCGCCGAGGTGGTCGTGTTGCCGATGCCCATCTCGCCCGCGGCGAGAAGGCGCACGCCGGCGCGGACAAGCCCGCACGCGACGGCGATTCCGACATCGATCGCGCGCACGGCCTCATCGCGAGACATAGCGGAGCCGTGCGCGATGTTGCCGCTCCCCCGCCGTACGTTCGCGCGCACCATGCGCGCGTCTTCTATGCCCCGGGCCATACCCACGTCGACGGGCACGACCTCGGCACCCGCGAACGCCGCCATGCGACAGGCGCTCGTGGCCCCCTCGCACATGTTGCGCGCGACGGCTCGCGTCACGTCTTGCCCGCTTTGCGACACGCCTTCGGCAACGACCCCGTTGTCGGAGAAGAATACCGCGAGCGCACGGGGAAACTCGGCCACCTCGGCGCTCCCCTGAGCCGCGGCGATACACGCGACGGCGTCTTCAAAGTCGCCCAATCCCCGCAAGGGATGCGCGATGGAGTCCCACTCGGCGTACGCGGCGGCGCGGGCGCACTCGTCTGCGGGCGCGATCCGGGAGAGCGCGGCTTCGAGCACGGCGCCCGGCGCCGACGAGAACGCGCGCTCGACTTCCTCGCGGATGCAGGCCAACGCGGTTTCGGTTGCTTCAGCCATGCCGTCTCCTCTCTGCGAACGACGCTGCGGCAGACGCGAACGTGCGCGCAACGTCGGGGTTCGCAGGATAGTACACATGCGGGAAGCCCGCAACCAGGGACGGGGTGGTCGTCATGCACGGCCAGCCCTTGTCGCGCCGGGGCTTCTGCGCCCAGAAGTCGCCGCCCGGGCAGGTGGACTGCCAGTAGTGGAACTCGTGCGCGCGGATGCGTGTGCCGCGCGGCCCGTAGAGCCCGTCGCGTTGGGAAGTGAGCTCCACGTACCCGAAATGGGACAGCCTTCCCCCGTTCTCGCTTGCGCCTTCAAGGGCGCCCGCAACAGGCCAGCGCCGCCCCTCGCTATCGGCGATTTCACGCTGCAGGTACAGAAACCCACCGCATTCGGCGACCGTCGGCATGCCGGATTCCACCGCGCGCCGCACCGCCTCGCGCATAGGCGCGTTCTCGGAGAGCTGCCGCGCATGGAGCTCCGGGTAGCCGCCTCCCAGATAGAGGGCGCTTGTCCCCCGGGGCAACTCACTATCACACAAGGGGCTGAAAAAGGCCAGCTCGCAACCCAGGTCCTCGAGCGCGCGCAGGTTCTCCTCGTAGTAGAACGAGAACGCCTCGTCACGGGCGACGGCGACGATGGGCCGCGCTCCCGCGATCGGCTCCAACCGGTAAGGTTCCTCGCGGATATCGGGTGCCGTCGCCGCTGTTTCGAGCAAGCGGTCGACGTCGACGGTCTTTTCCACCAGCTCGGCCATCTTGTCGATGCGCGCGGAGAGCTGCTCGACCTCGTCGGCGGTCACAAGCCCCAGATGCCGGCTTTCGAGCGAGAACGCCTCGTCGGCGGGGATATTCCCCAAAACCGCGACGCCCGTGTGCTTCTCGATCGCAGGCGCCGCGTAGGCGCAGGCAGCGGCGCTCGTCTTGTTCAGCACGACGCCGCGCACATTCGCACAAGGCAGGAACTCGGCGATGCCGCGGATTACGGCGGCGAGCGATAAAGACGCCCCGCGCCCGTTCACCACTAAAACGACCGGCGTTTCCGTGTCGCGCGCAACCTGGTAGCTGCTCGCGTCGGCCACGCCGGGCGCCATGCCGTCGTAGAAGCCCATGACCCCCTCGAGAACCGCGACATCCGCGCCCGCGGCGCCGCGTGCGAGCAGGGCGCGCAGCGTCGGGGCGTCGGTGAAGAAGCCGTCTAAGTTCCCCGAGCGCGCGCCCACGACGCGGCGATGAAAGAGCGGATCAATGTAGTCGGGGCCGCATTTGAAGGCCGCGCATGCGAGGCCGCGGCGCGCGAGCGCGCGCAGGAGCGCGCACGTAACGACTGTCTTGCCGCTCCCGCTCGAGGGCGCAGCGACCATGAAGCGCGGGATGGACGTGCTCACCGGGCACCGCCTTCCCCACCTGCACCACGCGCGCTGACGAGGAACACGGGGTTTTGCGCCTTCATAAGATGATGCGAGCCTACAGCCTCGGCGCGGGCGGCCGACAACTGGCACGCCTCGAACCCCTTAAAGCGCGAACCCGAGAGGAGCGCGCACGCCTCAGTGAGTGTCTCAATGGTGACGCATGGCACACACAGGCGAACCTGCGAATTCTTCTCGAGCGCCGCCTCCACGATGGAGGGAAGCTCGCCCGCGCTCCCGCCGACGAACACGGCGTCGGGGACGGGCAGTTTCGCGAGCGCTTCGGGAGCGACGCCGGGGACCGCATACACGTTGCCGCACCCGAATGCATCCGCGTTCTCTCGGATGAGCCGCACGCCGGCCGCGTTGCGCTCGACCGCCCATACCGACCCCGCTCGTGCGACGAGCGCCGCCTCGATCGACACGCTCCCCGTGCCGGCGCCGACGTCCCACACGGTGTCGGTCGCGGTAAGGCGCAGCTTCGCGAGCGCGACGGCGCGCACCTCCTGCTTGGTCATGGGAACGTCGCCGCGGATGAAAAGCTCGTCGGGAATGCCCGAGGAAGCGTACGGCCAGCGGGAGCTCGCGGCGCGGGATGCGCCCGCAAAGTCCGCCGCGGAAGAAGCCGCCGCGGGCGCGGACGCGCCGGCCGGCGCCTCGGAGGCTGCGCTAGAGCCCACAGGCGACCCGGCGCCGCCTGCGAACTCGATAAGCATCACGTTCAAGTCGTCGAACGTCTGACCTGCGATTTCACTTGCGGTCGCGCAGGTGATGCGCTCGTTGGGGTACGACAGGCGCTCGGCCACCGTCACGCGCGCGTCCCCGAAGCCCGCCTGCACAAGCTCGCCGGAAAGCCGGGAGGGGTCGTCCCCGCCCGACGTGGCGAGGAAGAGCTCGCCTGAGCGCTCGGCCTCGGCCACGATGTCGCACGCCACGCCGTGAGCGCTCGCGAAGCGCCAATCCTGCCATGGACGCGCGAGGCGCGCGGCGAGATACGACGCTGAGCTTATGCCGGGAATGATGCGCACGTCCACCTGCGCGTCGCCGGAGAGCGCCTCCACCAGGCGGCGCGCGCCGCTGAACAGCCCCACATCGCCCGTCATCACGACCACGGCGCGCTGCCACGACGCCGCATCGGTGAGCGCGGCGACGATGTCCGCCGTCTTCACGAGCTCGCATCTCACCACGTCGGGCGGCACGTCGATGCCGGCAAGCGCGCGATGAGCGCCGATGACCACGTCGGCGATGTCGATCGCGTCGAGCGCCGCGCGCGAGAGCAAGTCGGGGTTTCCGGGCCCCGCCCCGATGATCGTTACCTTTCGCATGGAATCTCCCGATACCCGCGCGGCGTGACCATACGGCCGCCTACGAGCTTCGTGTCCGCGTTGCCGACGAACACGGTGGTGAACATGTCGGCGTCGATCTCCCCCAGCTCGGAGAGCCTGCACATGCCCGACTGCTGCCCCTCGCGCCCGATGTTACGTACCCAGCCGCAGAGCGTGTCGGGGGCCTTCCATTCGAGCATAATCTTCGCCGCGCGTGAGAGCCTGTCGGCGCGCTTTCTGCTGCGCGGGTTGTACAAACAGATGCAGAAGTCGGCGCTCGCCACGGCGGCGAGCCTGCGCTCGATGACCTCCCATGGCGTGAGCAGGTCGGAGAGCGACACGACCGCGAAGTCGTGGGCAAGCGGGGCGCCGAGCACCGCCGACCCGCTCTGAGCCGCGGTGGCCCCGGCGATAACTTCCACGTCTACATCGGGGTAGTCCTCCGCAAGCTCCAGCACGGGGCTCGCCATGCCGTACACGCCCGCGTCACCGCTGCACACGAGCGCCACGGCTTCTCCGCTCTGCGCACGCGAAAGCGCCAGGCGGCACCGTTCAACCTCGTGCATCATCGGCGTCGCGAGATGCGCCGCGTCGGGCACGGCGGCGAGCGCGAGCTCCACGTATTTCGTGTACCCCACAACGATGTCGGCCGCCTCGAGCGCGCGCCGAGCCGCAATCGTCATGCCGTCGGGGCCGCCCGGGCCGATCCCCACCACGAAGAGCTTTCCCATCACCGCTCCTTAAACGAAAGTTCGATAGATACTTTGGAAAACGCGACGGTCACGCCGCCGTGAGCGAGCTTCGGGAAGATAAGTTTGCCCCCGCCCGCGAGCGCCGCGCGCTCGCACACATTGTCGACCCCCACCGTCGCGCGCACGAAATCAGATGGCGAAACGCTGCCTTCGACCTGCGACAACTCCTCTGCGGAATACGTCGCAAGCGGGATATTGCGCGCGCGGCAGAAGGCGAGCAGACCCTCCTCGTGCGCCTTCACGTCGATCGTCGCCGCCTCGCGCACGGCCAAAGGCGAGATGCCCGCCTGCCCGCACGCGAGAAGAAACGCCTCCCCGATCGCTTCGGCGCACGCACCGCGACGGCACCCTATGCCCGCAACGATACAGGGCACGACAAGGCGAAGCGGCTCGGGCGCAGGCGCCTGCACCCGCATGCCCGCCGGCATCCCCGTCTCACCGGCGGGCACGACCTCGTCCGTTGTCTCCGCCGCGCGAACGAACGCGCCTGCATTCGCGCCAGCGAACGGCGACACGACGATATCGGCCCGAGCGCGGTCGGACGCAATGTCTACCCCCTCAGGCGGCTGTCCCGAAATCGGCATGTCGGAATAGAGTGCCACGCGCCCGCCCGAAAGCAGCCGCGCCGACACTCGCTTGATGGCCTCGGGATTCGAAACGGCGAGCCCCGCACAGCGCGCCCACGTATCCACCGCCCACACGCCGCGGACGTCGGTCGCCGTGGTGATGACGGGGATGGCCCCTACCGCGCGGGCCACAGTTTGCGCAAGCTCGTTCGCACCGCCCAAATGCCCCGACAAAAGCGGGACGGCAAAGCGCCCCGCCTCGTCAATCACCACAACCGCGGAATCGGTTGCCTTCGAAGCGACATGCGGCGCGATCGCCCGCACGGCGATGCCCGCCGCGCCCACGAACAGAAGCGCGTCCGACGCTTCCCACGCGAGCGCCGTCCATGCGCGCAGGTCGGCCTTCCCCTCGCCGAACCCGCGCGAAACGGAAACGTCCCAGCCAGGGTCATCTTCACCTGTCTGCGCGCAATCGGAAAGCGCGCGTGCGGTGCGCTCCGCCAACGCATACCCCCTCTCAGTGAACGCTATGCAGGAAATCCTCATCTAGCGCACCACCATCGTCGAGAAGTAGCTGCCCCGATCGGGCACATCGTCAAGCGAGCGGTACACGCGCTCGCCCGGAAGCCCACAGTCCTCTACGAGCTCGGCACCGTCAAAGGCGCCCTCCTCGCGAAGAATGCGCTTCGTGTCCGCAAGCGAGCGGCGCGCCTTCATGACCACCTTCGTCCCCGGCCAGCCGATTGCGCGGCCCACCTCGTACAGCACGCCTTTACTCATACGTCGCCCCCAATACCCCGATAACTGCATCGGCGCCCGACGTGCGGAAAAGCTCGCGGCGCTCGGCGTCGAACACGACCGCGGCGATGTCGCATGCGCCCGCCGCGCGGCGGCGCAACCTGTCCTCGATTGCCGCAGCGAGCGAGGCGCACGCAGCGTCCCCCACGCCGGCGGCCTCGATTACCTCGAGTGCCGCCGTGGTCGTGACGGACGTCATGATCTCGCGCACGGTCTTCGCGCCCGCGCCGGCCATGGCCGCGTGGGCGGCCAGAATCTCCGCGCGGCAGTCGGCGGTACGCGAATGGGTGTCCATGATACCGCCCGCGACCTTCACCAACTTGCCGATGTGTCCCACAAGAAGGACATTGGTAAATCCCTCGCGAATGCAGCAATCAATCGCATCGCCCACGAAGTTGGAGATGAAGACCACCGGCGCACCGTTTAGGTGGAAATGCCCTGAGATGAACTGCGCGCCGTAGTTGCCGGGCGTGAGCACGACTCCGCACCGCCCCATAGCCGCATGCTGCCGGATCTCGAGCTCGATACTGTCGCGCAAGGCAGCGAGGCTGCGCGGCTCGACGATGCCCGTCGTGCCCAGGATGGAGATGCCGTCCTTTATCCCCAGGTGCGGGTTGAAGGTCTTTTCGGCAAGGGCAACACCCTCGGGTACCGAAATTGTCACAGCAATATCTCCAGAAAAGCCGTGCACGGCGCACACCTCGCGCACCGCCGAAGTGATCATCGCGCGCGGCGTCGCGTTGATGGCGGCCGCCCCCACCGGCTGCTCGAGCCCGGGCAACGTCACGCGCCCCACGCCCACGCCGCCGTCGACGGAAACTTCCGATTCGTGCGCGGGTACGTCCTTGCTGCCCGCAGCGCCCGTGCCCGACCCCGCATGTTCCACGCGCGCGTACACGAGCACGCCGTCGGTCACATCGGCATCGTCGCCTGCGTCCTTTCGCACGGCACACTGGGCGCACCCCTCGCCGATGCATGCGTCGACCACGTTCGCCTCGACGGGCAGCCCGCCGGGGGTGACGATCGACACGAGGCCGACGGGCTTTCGTGACAAGAGCATCTCGCAGGCCGCCTTCGCCGCGAGCGCGGCGCAGCTCCCCGTGGTGTAGCCGCAGCGCAGGCGGGTCGTCCCGGTATATATGTAGTGCTCGAAGGCCACGCTAGCTGCTCGCCTTCCGATACCCCGTGGAAAACGAAGGGTCGTAAAGCTTGCTGCGCTCGTACGACTCCGCTTGCGCGCCGTTGTGTGCAAGCCTGCCGCGAGCTCCGAGCACGCGGCCCACCACCACGAGCGCCGTGCGGTCGATGCCCTCTCGCGCGCCCGCATCGGCGAGCGTGCCCACTGTGCATCGCACCACGCGCTCCTCAGGCCAGGTCGCCTTGTACACGAGCGCCGCCGGCTCATCGGAGCTGCGGCCCGCGGCCAAAAGCTCGGCGGAAAGCTCGGCGAGCATACCCGAGCTCAGGAAGATGACCATAGTCGAGCCGCTTTCCGCCATGGTGCGCATGCCCTCGCCCGCGGGCATGGGGGTGCGCCCGGAAAGCCGCGTGATCACGACCGACTGGCTGATTCCCGGCAGCGTATATTCCTGGCGAAGCGCCGCCGCGGCACCGCAAAAGCTCGACACGCCGGGCACCACCTCGTAGTCCACGCCGCGCGCGTCGAGCGCGTCCATCTGCTCCTGGATGGCGCCGTACAGGCACGGGTCGCCCGTGTGCAGGCGCACCACTTCCTCGCCCCGCGCATCTGCCGCGCACATCACGTCGAGCACTTCCTCCAAGGTCATGTGCGCGCTGTCGTAGACGATGCAGGATTCCTTGCACTCGGCGAGCAGCTCGGGGTTCACAAGACTCCCCGCCCAAACGACCACGTCGGCCGCGCGCAAAAGGCGCGCCCCGCGCAGCGTGATAAGGTCGGCGGCGCCCGAGCCAGCGCCAACGATATGAATCATCCGAGCCTTCCCTTCCCGTTTCTCATCGCAACCGTTTACGCTGCCATTCGCGCAGCGGCCAAAACACGGCGCCCGCAGCGGCAATCGGCGCAAATACGCAGGCAGGAGGCGCAATGCCGCCCGCCCTGGCTTTGACACGTTCACAAGTGCCCACTATCATAGTAAAAGATTCGGCAACGAGCATATGACAATCGGATAAAAGGAAATGACCGGCGCGGCGCCCGCACAGCCCGCGCTGGCTTGCGGAGGGAACCAGGTGGGAATCCTGGGCAAGGGACATTACTGTATAGGACGCGCGGGCGAACCGCCTCGCGCCCCAAGCCAGACTGCTTCGCCTTTTCCTCACGGCATCGCCGTGGCGTTAGCTCCTTGTGAACCCCGAGGGGTGCGCTTTTCTTTCGCTTGTGCCGACAAGCAACTGTCGCCGGGGGACCGGCAAACCGAGGAAAGGAAAAACCATGTCCGACCAGATGTCACGCCGCGGCTTCATGGGCGCCGCAGCAACCGGAGCCGTCGCGCTCGCCGGAGTCGCGCTCGCGGGCTGCTCCAACACCTCCGCGAGTTCCGAGAAATCGAGTGAAAAGGAGAAGGCCGTGAAGCCGGTCATCCTCGTCACGAGCTTCGGCACGAGCTACAACGACTCGCGCCACATCACCATCGGCGCCATCGAAGACGCTATCCGCGAGAAGTACTGGCAGGACTACGACATCCGCCGCGCCTTCACCGCGCAGATCATCATCGACAAGCTGAAGAAGCGCGACGGCATCACGATCGACAACATGACCGAGGCGCTCGACCGCTGCGTGGAAGACGGCGTGAAGGAAATCGTCGTGCAGCCGACGCATCTCATGGGTGGCCTGGAATACACCGACGTGAAAGACGAGCTCGACAAGTACGCCGACAAGTTCGACAAAATCTCGCTCGGCGACCCGCTGCTCACCTCCGACGACGACTACAAGAAGGTGGCCGCAGCCATTAAGGAGAACATGGCGTCCTTCGACGACGGCAAGACGGCGCTGTGCCTCATGGGCCACGGCACCGAAGCCGATTCCAACGCCGACTATGCCAAGATGCAGGAAGTGTTCAAGAACGAGGGCTTGACGCAGTTCTTCGTCGGCACCGTCGAGGCTGAACCGACCTGCGAGGATGTTATCGCCGCCGCGAGCGCCGCAGGCTACAAGAAGGCCGTGCTCGCGCCGTTCATGGTGGTCGCGGGCGACCACGCGAACAACGACATGGCAGACGAGACCGACCCCGACAGCTGGGCTGCGAAGTTCGTGGCCGCCGGCTTCGAAGTGACGTGCCTGCTCCAGGGTCTGGGACAGAACGTCGCGGTCGACGACATCTACGTCTCGCACGTGGACGACGCCATCGCCAAGCTGTAAACTCGCCGCGCACGGGGGCGCCGGTCGCGTCCCCGTGCAACGGGCATGCCGCCTTCCCCGACTGACGGCGCATGCCCGTTGCATTCGCATCCCGCCCGCCCACCGCACGGCGCGGGCGGTCGAAGCGATGGAAAGGAACCCCTCCATGTTGAAGAAAACCCTCGCCTTCGCCCTGTCGGCGGCGCTTTTCGCATTCTCGCTCGCCGGCTGCGGCGGAAATTCAATCGACAGCGCAAAGGCAAGCGATGCCGATTCCCAGGAAAAGACCGAACAGGCGGCCGATGCGCCCGAGGGCGCAAGCGCTGCCCCCATCACCGCCGACAAGGTGGCCGACGGCACCTATCCGATCACCGTAGATTCCAGCTCGAACATGTTCAGGATTGTGGACGCCCAGCTCATCGTGGAAAACGGCTCCATGCACTGCGTGATGACGCTTTCCGGCACGGGCTACGGCAAGCTCTTCATGGGCACGGGCGACGAGGCTGCCGCCGCAAGCGAGGCCGACTTCATCCCCTATGTGGAAAACGCGGAAGGCAAGTACACCTACGACGTGCCCGTTGATGCGCTCGACGAGGACACCGCCTGCGCCGCGTGGAGCATTAAAAGGGAGCGGTGGTACGACCGCACGCTCGTATTCGAATCCGCCGGCGTCGATCTGCGCGCCGACGCACTGAAGTAACGCCATGCGGTCGATTCTTCCCAAGGGGGAAAGCAGAAAGCGCCGCAGCATCGCGGCGCGCGCGATCGCCTGCGTTCTCGTCGCCCTGCTCGCGCTTCCCTTCGCGGGGTGCAGTGCGAGCCCGAACGTGACCGGTGCCACGGCGGGCTCTCAGGAATACACTGTGAGCGTCTCGCTTTCCGGCGGGTCAGGGCGCGCAAGCATCGCCTCGCCCACCACAATTGTGAAGGATGGCGACACCTACACCGCGACCATCACCTGGTCGAGTTCGAACTACGACAAGATGACCGTCGACGGCGTGGACTACGCGCCCGTAAACGACGGCGGCAACTCCACGTTCGAGATACCCGTCACGCTCGACGAGGACATCGCCGTGTCGGCCGAGACCGTCGCCATGTCGACGCCGCACACCATCGACTACACGCTCCACTTCGACTCATCCACCATGAAGGAGAAATCGGGCGACGATGCAAGCGGCGGCTCCCCTGCGGGAATGGCTTCAAGCGCCGCGGCCGACTTCCACAACGCTGATTTGGGCTGCGGCTGGGAGCCGACGGGGGCGCTTCAGCTTGAATACGCCAAGCACTTCACTGTCGACGAGTTCGAAGGCGGCTTGCGGCTTATCTGCGTTTCGAACGGGGAGCGCTTCCTCGTGGTGCCGCAAGATGCGAAGGTACCTGACGGGTTGAGCTCCGACATCGCGGTCATAAGACGCCCCGCCGACAAGGTGTACCTCGTGTCGTCGGCGACGATGTGCCTGGTCGACGCGCTCGATGCGAACGACAATATCTTAATGTCGGGCACGAAGGCCGACGATTGCTCGGTCGCGGGCTTCAAAAGCGCGCTCGAAAGTGGGGCGATCGCCTACGGCGGCAAGTACAGCGCGCCCGACTACGAGCGAATATCGGCCTCGGGCTGCACGCTCGCCATCGAGAACACCATGATCAACCACACGCCCGATGTGAAGGAAAAGCTGCAGAAGCTCGGGCTCGTCGTGCTCACCGAACAGTCGTCGAGCGAGCCCGAAGCACTCGGACGCGTCGAGTGGATTAAGCTTTTCGGCGTCCTGTTCGACAAGGAAGAGGAGGCCGCGCACCTGTTCAACGAGCAGAAGGCCCGCGTCGAGCAAACGTCGGGGCTCGCGTCGTCAGGTAAAACCGTGGCGTATTTCTACATTAACTCGAACGGGGCCGCCGTCACGCGGCGGAGGGGCGACTACGTGGCGCAGATGATCGAGCTCGCAGGCGGCAGCTACGCGCTCGATGACGCACAGACGGCGTCGACGTCAGGTTCGTCAGTAACGCTCGAAATGGAGCGCTTCTATGCGACGGCGAAGGATGCCGACATCATCGTCTACAACGGCACCATCGACGAATCGGTTGCCACCTTGAGCGACTTCGTAAGCAAAAACGCGCTATTGTCGCAGTTCAAAGCCGTGAAGAACGGCAACGTCTGGGTCACAAGCGCCGACATGTACCAGCAGATGACTTCTACCGCCGACATTATCGACGAGCTGCACGGGGCGTTCACCGGCGATGACACGAGTGACTTCCATTATCTGAGGAAGCTCGGCTAGCGCCATGAGAAGCCGGCTTACCATGGCATACGACGAATCGGGGCGCGCCGCGCGGTGTCGCGTCGTGACGGCGCTGCTCGCTGTTGCCCTCATCGTGCTCGTCGGGGCCAACCTGTGCATCGGGAGCGTGCTCGTGCCCGCAGACCACATCCCCGACATCCTTTCGGGCGGCGCGGCCAATTCCATGGAAAGCCAGGTCATCTGGGAGATTCGCCTGCCGCGCGTGCTTTCAGCCATACTTCTCGGCGGGGCACTTTCGCTCTCCGGGTTCCTGCTGCAGACGTTTTTCAACAACCCCATCGCCGACCCGTTCATCTTGGGCGTCTCCTCGGGCGCAAAGTTCGTCGTCGCGCTTACGATGATCGTGCTTCTGGGCGCGAACCAGGCCATGTCCTCGCCGGTCATGGTGGCCGCAGCGTTTCTGGGATCGCTTATCACCATCGGCTTCGTGCTCCTCATCGCACGGCGCATAAGTTCCATGGCCATGCTCATCGTGGCGGGCGTCATGGTGGGATACATCTGCTCGGCGGCGACGAACTTCCTCATCGCCTTCGCCGACGACCAGTCCATCGTGAACCTGCACAACTGGTCTTTGGGTAGCTTCTCGGGTTCGAGCTGGGACGACATCGCGGTCATCGCGGTCGTGGTGATCACCGTGAGCGCATGCGTATTCGCGATATCGAAGCCCCTTTCCGCCTTCCAGCTGGGAGAAGCCTACGCAAAAAGCGTCGGCGTGAACGTCGCACGCTTCCGCGTGGTGCTCGTCCTTCTAGCAAGCATGCTCTCCGCCTGCGTGACCGCGTTCGCTGGTCCGGTGTCGTTCGTAGGCATCGCGGTTCCGCATCTCGTTAAGTCGGCGCTGAAGTCGTCGAAGCCCATCCGCGTGATTCCTGCGTGCTTCTTGGGAGGCGCCATCTTCTGCGCGGGCTGCGATTTGATCGCACGCACGCTGTTCTCCCCCGTCGAGCTTTCCATCAGCGCCGTCACCGCCATCTTCGGCGCGCCGGTGGTTATCGCGCTCATGTTGAAGAAACGAGTGAGGTAGATGGGGGAATTCATGCCGCGGCCCAAAACGCTCGGAGGGGAGTCGAACCTCGAAACCCCGGTCGAAACGCAGGCTGACGGAGCGCCGCTTTTCCGCATAAGCGACCTGTCGGCGGGTTACGACAAGAAGGTCGTAGTCGAAGGCGTCGATCTGGAGGTTCGCGCGGGCGACGTCGTGGCGCTCATCGGGCCGAACGGCTCGGGCAAGTCGACCATCTTGAAAACAATCACACGCCATCTGGCACCGCTTGCCGGCACGGTCGAGCTCGACGGGCGGGAGATTTCCCGATGGAAGACGGCGGAGTTCGCAAGGAACCTTGCCGTTATGCTGACAGATCGCCCCCGGACCGAGCTCCTCACCTGCCGCGATATCGTAGAGGCGGGAAGGCATCCCTACACCGGGCGAATGGGCACACTCACGCCCGATGACCATAATCGGGTCGACGAGGCCATGAAAACCGCACATGTGGAAGGGCTCGCCGAGCGCGACTTCATGCAGATAAGCGACGGGCAACGCCAGCGCGTCATGCTCGCACGCGCCATCGCGCAGGATCCACGTGTGCTCGTGCTCGATGAGCCCACGTCGTATCTCGATATCCGTTACCAGATCGACCTGCTGCGAATACTTCGCCACCTTGCGAAATCGCGGAATGTTGCTGTCATCATGTCCATCCACGAACTCGAGCTCGCGCAGAAAAGCGCCGACAAGGTGATTTGCGTGAAGGACGGCCGGGTCTTCCGCGCCGGCGCACCCGAGGACATATTCACGCGCGAGACGATTGGCGAGCTCTACGGCCTTCAACATGGCACCTTCAACGAGCGCTTCGGCAGCGTGGAAATTGGGCGCCCACACGGCGATGCACACACGTTCGTCATCGCCGGCGCAGGTACGGGGTCGGCTGTGTTTCGCCAGCTCATCCGGCAGGGCAAGGCGTTCTACGCGGGCGTTCTGCACGAAGGGGACATCGACTGCGAGCTCGCGCGCGACCTGGCGACGGAATGCGTGGCCGAGCGCGCCTTCGAGCCGATCGGGGATAAAACCATAGCCCGCGCCAAAGAGCTCCTCGTCCACTGCGCGCGCCTTATCGTGTGCCCCGCCGCCTTCGGCACCATAAACGCCCGCAACGCAGAGCTCGTCGAGTTCGCACGCTCGCATGGTATCGAGGTCATGCGAGCGTGCGAAGGCGCATCGGAGGATTCCAATGGATACGCCTAGGCGCGGTCCAAGAAATCGTCCGCATCCCCATCTGACACTATTTCACCGCAACTTAGAAGGTGTCGGCGTATAACGCTTCACCCCAAATTAAATTGATTCGTTGAATAGGCACATTACAAATCTTTAGACTTCGTTTAATCCACAAGTGGGTATTATCACACATGAAGCACACGTGAAAGGATATACCCATGTCGCTTACACAGTCAGCAGAGCGTGCAGCGCTTAACAAGCTCATCGATTATCTCGACGACAACCCGCAAGAAAACATCGACAAAATCAAGGATCTCGTGAACAAGCTGGTCCCCAATCGCGTATTTCCTGTACAGCGAGAGGCATTCACCAATGTCATCAAGAGCCGCGGCAATTGGTATGACCTGATTATGCGTGTGTTCAGCCTTAATCCCCAGATGCGAACCAAGCTGCTTAAGACCCTCATTGTCGACGCCAACCTGCTTGCTTGGCCAGAGCAGGAAAAGAACCGCGAAAAGTACCAGTGCAACGTTCCGTGGGCCATCCTGCTCGATCCCACGAGCGCCTGCAACCTGCATTGCACGGGCTGCTGGGCCGCCGAGTACGGCTACAAGCAGAATCTCTCGTTCGAAGACATCGACTCTATCGTTACGCAGGGCAAAGAGCTCGGTACGCATATCTACATCTATACCGGCGGCGAGCCGCTCGTCCGCAAGCACGACCTGATCAGAATTTGCGAAAAACATCAGGACTGCGTGTTTCTCTGCTTTACCAACTCCACGCTGATCGACGAGGCCTTCTGCGACGACATGATTCGCGTAGGTAATTTTGTCCCCGCCATCAGCGCCGAGGGCAATGAGCACACAACCGACGCCCGCCGCGGCGAAGGTACCTACGCAAAGATCGAGCACGCCATGAAACTCCTGCGCGAGCGCGACTTGCCGTTTGGTATCTCCACCTGTTGGACCAGCGCCAATGCCGATACGGTTGCTACCGAGGAGAACATGGACTGGATGATCGGCGAGGGAGCACTCTTCTGCTGGTACTTCCACTTTATGCCGGTTGGCCGCAATGCAACCTCCGAGCTCATGCCCACGCCCGAGCAGCGCGAGCACATGTATCACTTTATCCGCGAAATGCGTGAGAAGAAGCCGCTGTTTACGCTCGACTTCCAAAACGACGGCGAGTTTGTAGGCGGATGTATCGCCGGCGGCCGCCGCTACCTGCACATCAACGCCGCCGGAGACGTGGAGCCGTGCGTGTTCATCCACTACTCAAACGCCAACATCCACGATGTGAGCTTACTCGACGCGCTGCGCTCTCCCCTCTTTATGAAGTACTACGAGAACATGCCGTTTAACGACAACTACCTCAAACCATGCCCCATGCTCGAGAATCCCGACGTGCTGCCCAAACTGGTCGCCGAGAGTGGCGCAATGAGCACCGACCTAATCGAGAAGGAGTCACCCGAGCAGCTGCGCGAAAAGACCCAGGCTGCCGCCGAGGCATGGTCACCTGTCGCCGACCGCATCTGGAACGACTCCGACGATCCGTTATACGCCAAGCGTCACGAGGACAAGTCGCAGGGCATGGCCGATAGCGACATGCACAAGTTCGAAAAACAGGGCCGCATACTCAAATACGGCGATTAATGCTGCCCTACACGACAAACGCTCAGAAATGAAGCGGAGCAGTCTCGAGGCTCATCTTCGAGGCTGCTCCGCCTTACCATCAAAACAGTTTTACTAAGTTGCGGTGAAATAGGGACCAGAACGGCCTTCCAATAACCAAAACAATCCCTATTCCACCGCAACTTCTATAAGTTGTTGAATTATCGATGCTATTCGAAGCGAGATTCCAGACTCGACAGACCGTTGAGAGTCAGGTCGTTGGCGACCTCAGAGACACGCTCGATAGGAACCGAACCGTCAGACAGCGCCCACGTGCGATAGATACCGATAATACCCGACAGCAAAAACGCCAGATAGTAATCGAACATCTCGTCCTTGAGACCTTGGGGCAGCAGATCGCGCTCGGCAATCTCGTGCTCGAGCGGCGCACGAAGACGAGCCATAAAATCATCGAGCGGAATGTTCTCGATCAGCTGACGATTGAGCACCAAGTTGTTGCACAGTGCCTCGTTAACGGTTTTAAAGAAGGTCGCCGCCGCGCCAAGAGCGCGCTCGTTGGTGTCACCGTCCATAGAAGCAAGCGTTTTCTCGACCGAGTCGACAATCATCTCCACCACATCGACGGCAATGGCATCGAGCAGGCCGTCAACAGTACCAAAGTGAACGTAAAAGGTCTTGCGGTCGACATTGGCCTCGCGCGCGATGGCACTCACCGTAATGTCTGCCAGCGGCTTTTCCATGAGCAGGCGCTCGAAAGCGGAAAGGATGGCATTACGGCTGCGAATGATGCGACGATCAAGACGCGGTTTGCTGGTTGCCATGGGCGTGTCCCTTCGATATGCGAGCATTCATCAACAGATGAGAGATAATCTACGTAAGAGGATTATCCCCCATACAGCACAAATATGCCCCGCACCATGAAGAACGCACGACTGCCCTACTGCGACTTGGGATGCTTCTTCTTATTGAGTGCCGACGGAGATACGCGAATACCATCGCCTGTCTGGCGCACATAGGCTTTATGAGCCGGCTTAGCGGTCCCAGAAGCCTTCTGAGCGCGCTTCTTGGGATCAACGGTAACAGCATTCGTGGGGTGCGGCTTAGTGGGCGCAGAGGGCGTCTGAGGCGTGCGGCCGAGCTTGTGCATCACACGATCCCAACGCGCATGGATGCTCTCGTTGTGGGCGCTCTTAAGTCCCAGCAGGGGCGCAGCCAAAATGGTCGGCGCAATAAACGTAATGAGGCGCCACAGCAGATAGCCGGCGGTCGAAGCCGACCCAAAGAAATGACCCAAGAACAATGCAAAGCCGCCCTCAGCGCCACCAGTTCCACCGGGCAAGGGAACCGCAGAGCTCAGCAGCTGGACAAAGGCGCTCGCGGCCATGACCGAAAAAAAGTCGACCTCGTGGTGGCCAAAGGCAAGCATCAGGAAATACGGAACCAGATAGAAAAACGCGAGTTGCAGCATGGTGATAAACACGGTGAGCAGCATGGAAGAAAAATGTCCGGCCGAAAGCTTGAACTTCTCGGAGAAGGAGTAGATCTCGCCGTCGACAAACGTGCGCCATCCCTCGATCTTAGTGGCCGAGACACCTATGCGCTCCAGCCAATTGATGATGCAATGGGCGACGCGCGTGACGGTCTTAGGCATGAGCGCGACGGCGAAGATGCCAAGCAAGATGCAGCAGTGCCCACCAAAGCTAAAGACGCACAGCAGCGTCATGTCGCCATAGCGCTCGGCAAAAAACGGCATACGAGCAAGCAGTAGGATAGCGCCCCAGGCAACAAGGCCAAACTGGTACACGATAAAACGCGTGAATTGCGTGGCGCCGGCCTCGCCCACGTTTTGGCCGGCCTTGGTCAGGCGATAGATTTGAGCCGGGGTGGAGCCCATCATCATGGGCGTCAGGTTGCCAAAGAAGATGCCACTCGCCTCGACCGAGATCAGGTCGCGGATGCCGACGGGCGAATTGGGATCGAGCCAGACGGCGATCGCATAGGCCACAATGCCAAAGAACAGGTACATGAACATGCAAAGACACGCGACAACGAGCCATGGCGCCTGGACGCTCGACATAGCGGCCCAGAACTGCCCCATCTGCCCGGTTACCACCAGATAGACGATATAACCTACCAGCACGACGCCGATAAAGATGGCGCCGCGGCGTGCGCTCTTATTGTCATCTCCGCCCGAGGCCTCAACCTCGACCTGGGGCTTAGACGTATGCTGAGAGGACTCCGTCATGAGACTCCTTCTAACAGTCAAAATATCTTGGATATTGTACCCGTAAGGGCCATAGGCAGAACGCAAAGCTCTGGTTCAAACGGGAATTGCAGACGGTTGTTTGAAAATAAAAAAACCCGGCCTTCCATAGGAAGTCCGGGTATCAGATGCGTGGTAGCCCGTACCAGATTCGAACTGGTGATCTCCGCCTTGAGAGGGCGGCGTC
>CABRZJ010000006.1:0-45096 GCA_902475425.1 uncultured Collinsella sp. | reverse complement strand
CCCGCCACTGGGAGCCCAGCCGCAAGTGCACCGTGGTCATGCGTGTGAAGGAAACGGCCGACGACTATCGTCTGTTCCCCGATCCCGATCTGGCGCCGTTCGATCTGGACGACGAGTTTATTGACCGCTGCCGTGGCGAGATTCCCGAGCTGCCCGATGCCAAGCGCGCCCGTTTTGAGGCCGACTTTGGCATTAAGGCGGCAGACGCCGAGCAGATTGCCGGCGACCCCGAGTTTGCCGAGTTCTTTGAGGCCGCCGCTGCCGGCATGGCTGGCAAGGAGGCCCAGACGGTCGCAAACCTGCTGGTCAACGAGATGATCGCCTACCTTAAGGGTGCGGGTGTGTCGCTCGCCGAGTCCGGCATCGCGCCGGCTCAGGTGGCAGCCCTTGCCAAGCTGCTGGCGACCGATGCCATTAGCTCCAACCAGGCGCACGAGGTCTTTGAGGCCATGGCCCAGACCGGCGACGACCCCAACAAGATCGTCGACGAGCGCGGTATGCGTCAGGTGAGCGATGCCGGCGCGCTGCAGCCGATCGTGGACGAGGTGCTGGCAAACTGTGCCGATCAGGCGCAGCAGTATCGTGACGGCAACCAGAAGGTCATCGGCTTTTTGGTGGGCCAGTGCATGAAAGCGAGCCGCGGCAAGGGCAACCCGAAGCTCTTCAACGAGTTGCTGAGAACGTCGCTCTCGTAAACGGGAACCCGGGAGCCCCGGCAGGGTGGGTGCTTCCTCAAAATTTCGAACAGTCCTGCGCAAGACGAAGGCCACATTAAGTGGCCTTCTTTGCGTGCGGAACTCATTTTGAGCAAGCACCCGCCCTGCCGGGGCTCCCGGGTTCTGCAACGACTCGGCCGTTCGGGTCAGGTGGGCTGGATTGAATTTGGTGAATGAGGGTGCCGTTGGCGCCTTCATTCTTTATATATGTTGGGAGCGCCAAGCGGTGGGGGTGGTGCCGGTGTGTTGCTTGAAGGCTTGGGCGAAGGCGGCCTGCTGAGGGTAGCCTAGACGCTCTGCGACCTGCGCTATCGTGAGCGAGCTATCGGCCAAAAGGTCCTGTGCTCGCTCCATACGGCGTCTGCGAATGTAGGCGCCCAGGGACTCGCCAGTTTGGGCCTTAAAGGTGGCGCATAGCTTGGAGCGGCTTGTGTAGAGCCCCTCGGCCACCTCGTTGATACCCACACGCCTGCCTTTGTCGAGCGCGCGCTCAATCATCGCCGTTGCTTCTTCGGCAATGGTTATGCTGACGCGTGTGTCTGCCGCCTGCCGCGCCTGCTTGTGGGCCGCGCGCGAACAGGCGAGCTCCGCGACCATAGCCTCTACAATGCCCCGCATATAGACATGCCCGCCTACGGCGCGAGCGCGGTCCTCGTTGATTCGGCGTAGTGTGTGGCAGATGGCAGACGTCGCCTCCTCGTGCCACGACTCGGCAAACGCTTCAAAGACTCCCACGAACTCAGTGGGATACCGATGCTCCAGCTCGTCAAAATACCCGGGCAAAAAGAGCACCGAGCGCGAGTGATAAAGCTGCCCTGCAAACAGCGGACTTAGCTCCTCGCCGCAGCTATCTTGGATAAAGCTGCACACCGCGCTGTTCGGCCACGGTCCATGCAAGGGTTTAAGGTTCGCAGGCGTTATGCCAGCCTCGGGCATGCATATAAGTGTGGGCGCGCTGACCTCGCTCACGCAGGCGTACGGTTCGGGTGTGTATTCGGCCAGGTACATATCGTGCATCGGGGTAATGAAATGCTCCATAACGATGCAGGCGGGGGAGAGAGGCATGATCCATGCGCGTCCGTGCGCCCGATCGTTTGCCACCTCGCCGGTAAAGACGGCGCCCTTGCCGGTAAGCTCCAGGCCAAACTGCTCAAACTGCGGTGCGTAGAGCTCGGTTATGTCGGTCGCTGCCCGCCGTATTTGCAAAAGCGTCCCTTTCCTTTGCAGAAACGTCCACGCCTGGCTCGATTGTGAGCCATGGCTAACACACCAATGATAAGTTCATTACGGTTAACTCTCAAGCCGTTAGAAAGGAATCTCATGGCAAAGGGGTCAAAAAGGGAAGGCGGCGGTATCGGCGAGCTGCTTGCATATGCCGGCGACCGCAAATTCCTAACGTATTTGGGCATGGCTCTCTCGGCGCTCTCGCAGCTGCTGAGCTTTGGCCCGTACGTGTGCATTTGGCTTGTCGCGCGCGATCTGATCGCCGTGGCACCTAACTGGAGCGAAGCCTGCGACATCGCGACGTATGGCTGGTGGGCCGTGGGGTTTGCGCTGGCAAGCATCGTGGTCTATTTCGTGGGGCTCATGTGCACGCACCTGTCTGCGTTTCGCTGCGCGTCCAATATTCGCAAGACTACGAGCGAGCACCTGCTTAAGCTGCCGCTTGGCTACTTTGACACACACGCCACCGGTGAGCTGCGCCGTATCGTAGACGGATGCGCCGCCTCCACCGAGACCCTGCTCGCGCACATGCTACCCGATATCGCCGGCGCCACCGCCATGGTCGCAGGTCTGCTCGTGCTGCTTTTCGCCCTCGATTGGCGCTTGGGCGCGGCATGCCTCATCTCGGTCGCCGTTTCGCTTGGCGCCATGGCCACCATGATGAGCGGCAAGGGCGCCGAGTTCATGAAGGCCTACATGGGCGCGCTGGTCAAGATGAACAAGACCGGTACCGAATACGTACGCGGCATTCCCGTGGTCAAGGTGTTTCAGCAGACGGTCTATTCCTTTAAGGCGTTCCACGACGCGATCGCCGAATACGCCGACATGGCACAAAGCTATGCGGGCACGTTCTGCCGAGGTCCGCAGGTGCTCAACCTTACCGCGCTCAATGGTCTTGTGACATTCCTGTTGCCCGTGGCGTTGCTGTTGGCGCCGGGCGAGAAGGACTTCGCGCATTTTATGGCCAACTTCACGTTTTACGCGATATTTTCGGCCGTGGTACCGACGGCCATGACCAAGCTCATGTTTGTGGGCGAGGCCTCTCAGATGAGTGCCGATTCGCTGGCTCGCATTCGAAGCGTCATGGATTCCAAGCGGCTCTCCGTGCCCGCGCAACCCAAGCGCCCTGCCGGCGGCGACGTGCGATTTGAGGACGTGAGCTTTACGTACGAGGGTGCCGAAGCACCTGCCGTTAGCCATGTAAGTTTCAGCGTTCCCGCTGGTAGTGCCCTTGCGCTTGTGGGTCCTTCGGGCGGCGGCAAGTCAACCTGCGCAAGCCTGATTCCTCGTTTTTGGGATGTTTCCTCGGGTCGAGTGCTCGTAGGTGGTGTGGACGTTCGCGATATGGATCCGCACGAGCTTATGGACCAAGTCGCCTTCGTGTTCCAGACCAACCAGCTGTTCCGGCAAACACTTGCCGATAACGTGCGCGCTTCCAAGCCTACGGCCACTGACGACGAAGTGCGTGCGGCCCTCTCCGCAGCTCAGTGCGACGACATTGTGGCCAAGCTTCCACAGGGCATCAATACCATGCTCGGTGCCGGCGGAGCATATCTTTCGGGCGGCGAGGTCCAGCGCGTGGCACTCGCCCGCGCGATCCTTAAAGACGCGCCTATCGTGGTGCTCGATGAGGCCACGGCGTTTGCCGACCCCGAGAACGAGGCGCTCATCCAGCGCGCCTTTAGCAAGCTGGCGGCGGGTCGCACGGTCATTATGATTGCGCACCGACTCTCGACTGTAGTGGGGGCCGACAAGATCGTGGTGCTCAATCAAGGTAGCGTGCAGGAGGCCGGCACCCATGCCGAGTTGCTGTCCCAAGAGGGTCTGTATGCCAAGATGTGGGCCGAATACGAACAGGCTGCGAGCTGGAAGATCACTGCCGCCGCAGATGCCGCCGTCACGAAGGGAGGCGAGGCCTAAATGTTCGCCTCATTCCAAAAGAAGTATTTCCTATCCGATAAAGGCGTCGCCGGCGTAAAACGCGGCATTTTCTGGACCGCGCTCACCAATCTCATTACCATGGCCGGCATGGGCTTATTGTTCCTGGTCATGGCCGGTTTTGTCGAACATCTCGCCACCGGTGCCGACCTGCCGGATGCCCTGCCGATTGTGGGCGGCCTCCTGGTCTTTTCCGTGTTGCTCTTTGCCTCTAACTGGCAGCAGTATTACTACACCTACTGCATCTTTTACGAGGAGTGCGGCAAGCAGCGTATGGAGATCGCCGAGCGCTTGCGCAAACTGCCGCTGTCGTTTTTTGGCCGTCGTGATCTGGCCGATTTAACCGAGACCATTATGGGCGACGTCCAGGCCATGGAGCACGCCTACAGCCACGTGCTGGGAGAGCTTTGGGGTGCCATCATCGCAAGCGCCATTGTGTTCGTGGCGTCGCTGTCCTTTTGCTGGCAGCTGGCGATCGCGGCGTTTTGGAGCGTGCCCGTGGCCTTTGCCGTGCTGTATCTGACACGCGGCCCCATGACCCCGGTGTTCGACCATGTGCGTGCCGAGAAGGTCAAGGTTACCGAGGCGATCCAGGAGACGCTCGACTGCGTGCGCGAGATCCGCGCCACCAACCAGGAGGCTCATTATCTTGAGGGGCTCAACGCCGTGATCGATGCCGAGGAGCGCGAGACCACCAAGGGCGAGCTCGCCAATGGGCTTTTGGTCAACTCCGCCTTTGCCATCCTGCGCCTGGGGATTGCCACCACGTTGGTCACGGGCGCTGCGATGGTCGCCTCCGGCCAGGTCGACTTTTTGATGATGTTTGCCTTCCTGCTTATGGTGAGCCGCATCTATGCGCCCTTTGATCAGGCGCTGATGCTGATGTCCGAGCTGTTTGCCGCCGAGTCGTCGGCCAAGCGCATGCGTTCCATCATGGAAGAGCCCGTGGCGCGGGGCAGCGAGCAGTTTGAGCCCGTGGGCCACGATGTGGTGTTCGATCATGTGGCATTTGGCTATGGTGCGGGCGAGGACGGCCGCGCCGGCGAGAAAGTTCTTACCGATGTGAGCTTTACCGCCAAGGAAGGCGAGGTCACGGCACTGGTCGGTCCTTCGGGCTCCGGTAAGTCCACGGTGAGCCGCCTGGCCGCGCGCTTTTGGGACGCCACCGAAGGCACGGTCACCGTGGGCGGCGTGGATGTTGCGAGCGTGGATCCCGAGGTGTTGCTGCGCGACTACGCCATTGTGTTCCAAGACGTGCTGCTCTTTGACGACACGGTGATGGGAAACATCCGTCTTGGTCGTCGCGATGCCACCGATGAGGAAGTGCTTGCTGCCGCGCGTGCCGCCAACTGCGACGAGTTTGTGAGCCGCATGCCGCAGGGCTATGACACCATGATCGGCGAGAACGGCTCCAAGCTGTCCGGCGGTGAGCGCCAGCGCATCTCTATCGCCCGTGCGCTGCTCAAAGACGCGCCTATCGTGCTGTTGGACGAGGCGACGGCGAGCTTGGATGTGGAGAACGAGACCGTGGTTCAGCAGGCGCTCTCCCGTCTGCTTGCAGGTAAGACGGTTATCGTTATTGCCCACCGTATGCGTACGGTGGAAAATGCCGACAAAATCGTTGTACTCAAGGATGGTGTGGTTGCCGAGCAGGGCACTCCGGCGCAGCTCAAGGCGGCAGGTGGAGAATTCGCCCGCATGGTGGCGCTGCAAAAGGAAGCAGCTACCTGGCAGTTGTAAGAAGGGGCAAAGGGACAGTCCCTTTCTCACATTGACAATCGGTTACTCCGCATCGTTAATTTTCAAAAGGTTAGCCATGGCTGACCTAGATAGTTAGATAAAATTGAGATATTTCAAAAGCGTGCTCGAGCAAACTTGTTTACTCGGGTGCTGAAGCACCATGCCGCGTCCAATGCGGCAAAAGGGAGAAGCAACATGAAGAAGTCGACGTTCAATACCCTGCTTGTCGGTGGCGGTTTTCTGCTTGGCACGGCCGGCATCAAGCTGCTTACCAGCGCTCCGGTCAAGAATGCCTGCGTGCAGGGTATCGCGTGCGGCATGCGCATCAAGAACGGCTACCAGGACATGGTCGAGCAGGCCAAGGCTAATGTCGACGACATGGTTGCCGAGGCTGCTTACATCACCCAGAGCGAGGCCGCTGCTGACGAGGCAGCCGAGTAACGCTCCCAGGCACAAACTATGAGATTCTCGATTATTAGCGAGATCCCCGGCAGGACCCGTCTTCAATTGGCGGGTCCTGTGCCAGAGAGCGATCTCGATGCACTTCTTAAGCTTGGCGGCGACATCGACGGCGTGCACAAGGTGCGCGTCTACGGCCGTATTGGCCAGATGGCGCTCGAATACGACGAGCCGCGCCGCGATGCCGTGCTGGCCGCCGTCGGTGCGCTCGACGCTCAGGCCATTGCCGACGCAAAGACGGGTTACGTGATGCAGCTTGAGCCACGCAAGCACAAGCTCGTCATGGATCTTGCCACACTTGTCGGCGCTCACTATGCACGCCGATGGTTTTTGCCCACGCCGCTGCGCGCAGTGTTTGTCGTGGCCGGTTACATGGCATTTTTGCGCGCTGCCCTTCATGAGCTGGCGCAGCCGCGCCTGACCGTTCCCGTACTCGACGCTTCGGCCATCGGCATTTCGTTCGTCAAGCGTGATATCGACACCGCGGGCCAGACAATGTTCCTGCTCAACGTTGGCGAGCTGCTCGAGGACTACACCCGCGCCATGAGCGAAAACGAGCTCATCAACTCGCTGCTCGATGTGCCCGACAAGGCACAAAAGGTGGTCGGCGACACCGAGGTGAGCGTTGCCGCTACCGAGCTTGAGCCTGGCGACTTGGTAGCCGTGCGCACCGGCATGTCCATCTGCATTGACGGCGTGGTCGAGCAGGGGAGCGCCATGGTCAACCAGGCGACCCTGACCGGCGAGCCGCTGGCCGTCGAGCGCAGCGCGGGCGACGACGTGTTCGCCGGTACCGTCGTGGAGGACGGCAGCATCTTGGTGCGCGTGCGCGCCAATACGGCGCAAACCAAACTGCGCTCAATCGTCTCACTCGTGCAGACCGCCGACTCGCTCAAGTCCGAGGGCCAGTCGCATATGGAGGACCTTGCCAACAAGATCGTCCCGTGGAACTTCCTGCTCGCGGGCCTGGTCGCGCTTACCACCCGCAGCCTCATCAAGACCTCAGCGGCACTGATGGTCGACTACTCGTGCGCACTCAAGCTCACGGGTTCCGTTGCCGTCATGACTGCCATGAGCGATGCTGCCAAGATGGGCGTTATGGTCAAGGGCGCTAAGTACTTTGAGTCGTTTGCCAAGGCCGATACCATTGTCTTTGACAAGACCGGTACGCTCACCGAGGCCCAGCCGCGCCTAGCTTGCGTGCTCACGACCGACGGCTGGAGCGAGGACGAGGTCCTGCGCCTTTCTGCCTGCCTGGAGGAGCATTTCCCGCATCCGGTGGCGCGTGCCGTGGTCAACGCCGCCCGCGAGCGCGGGCTCGAGCACCGCGAGCGTCACGCTGCGGTCGAGTATATTGTGGCGCACGGCATCGCTTCGTCCATCGAAGGGCGTCGCGCGATTATCGGCTCGGCACACTTTGTGTTTGAGGACGAGAGCGCGCAGCTCGAGGCCGACATTAAGGAGCAAATCGAGTCCCAGATGCAGGGCCTGTCGCCGCTGTATCTGGCGGTCGATGGAAAGGTCGTCGGCGTGCTCGGTATCGAGGACCCGCTCAAGCCCGGGGTCCGCGAGGCAATCGCCGACCTGCATGCGCTGGGCGTCAAACATGTCGTTATGCTCACGGGCGATTCGGAGCGCACGGCCGAGCGCATTGCGCGCGAGGCGGGTGTCGACGAGTTTAAGGCCGAACTGCTGCCCGAGGACAAGTACGCCTATGTGGAGCGCATTAAGAGCGAGGGGCGCCACGTTGCCATGGTGGGCGACGGCGTCAACGATTCGCCGGCGCTCGGTTTGGCCGATGTGGGGTTGGCCATGGGCGGCGGAAGCGACATTGCCAAGGAGGTCGCCGATATCATCCTGACCGATACGGATCTTGCCGCAATCGTGCGCCTGCGCCGCATGAGTCAGGGCCTCATTGATCGTCTGACGAGCTCCTACTCTAAGGTGATGCTCACCAACTCAGCGCTCTTGGCGCTGGGGATCACCGGCGCGATTACCCCGCAGACGTCGTCGCTGCTGCACAACGGCTCGACGATCGCCTACAGTCTGAGCAACGCGAAAGCATATCTGCGCTAGCATTTTTGCTTGAGTTTATGGCCTGCGCCCGGGCGGCATTGCCGTCGTTCGGGTGCGGGCTTTTTTGCGTTTGACCGTGTGCTATCAGCCCTATATAGTGATGCTAGCAATGATAGCAGGCGAGAGGAGCGTGATCGATATGAGTGTTGCTGGCAGCATGGTGCAGGTAAATGTTCGCGTGGATCGCTCGGTTAAAGAACGCGCCGAGGAGGCGCTGCGGCTTTCGGGCGGAACGCTGCCCGAACTCATCAAAAAGGTCGTGGCCAAGGTTGCGCAGGGCGGCGGTTCGTGCGAGGAAATCCTCGAGGCCGTTAACGACCGACAGCGGGGTGCCGTGTTAGATTCGCCGTTTGCTGCTTCCTGGGCGGCGGCGGATCAGCTTTACGCGGACTTGGGTATCGATGCGTCGCTTGCATCCGATGCCCGCGATTGGGACACAATCTATTCCGAGACCATGGACGATCGCTATCGCCAAAAGGGGATGATCCTGTGAGCGGAGCCCCTCTTAAGATCATGGTGGATGCCAACGTTTGGGTCGATTCGTTTTGCGTCGACCATGCCGAGTCGCTTGCCGCGCGTGCGTTTATTGGGCGGGCGACGGAGACGCGTGCGCTGCTGTTCTTCCCGGTGCATACCGCTAAGGACGTGCTGTACGTTGTACAGCACGAACTGAAGCGTAGCGTTCTTGCCAGCGGGGGAGCGCTCGACGAGGCTTCTGCCAGCGCGATTGGCGATGCGGCGCTGGCGTTTGTTCGGAACATGACCGAAAACGCCACGGCTGTGGGTGCAGATGCGTCGGACCTTTGGCTGGCTGACAAATACTTAGCGCTCCATCGCGATTACGAGGACAACTTGGTGCTCGCCGCGTGCAAGCGCGCGCAGGTCGATTACTTGGTGACCAACGATCGCAAGCTGCTCGAACATGCCGATCTTGCAGCAAAGACCCCGCGCCAAATGATGCCGATTCTGGTTTTGGCCGAACGCGGCCGCGCGGCTATCGGTTGACGCAAACTGTTTGCGGGCCTCTTGGACGACGATGCGCCAAGGGGCCCGCGTCTGCTATTTACAAAAGCTCGGCCTTAATGGCGGGACTTTCTGCGAGCTGCTCGGCTGCCTTTTCGTCGGAGCTAT
Organism: uncultured Collinsella sp.; assembly: GCA_902475425.1. Lineage (GTDB taxonomy): Bacteria > Actinomycetota > Coriobacteriia > Coriobacteriales > Coriobacteriaceae > Collinsella. The sequence continues at coordinate 35,812 of CABRZJ010000006.1, read as the reverse complement.
CGAGTGCTGCCAGGCTTCGGTAGACCCACTCGTTGACCTGGGTGTTCTTGACGCCTGCGGTCTGCATAAGGGCGCCTACCTCGCGGATTGCTGCGAACAGATCGGCCTTGGGACCCGCGAGCTCGACCTCGATACCGTGGTAGGCGGCCACGCCGCGGTTCTCACTCACGTGGTCGATAAAGCCCTCGACGGTCTCAAGCTGCTGAGTGAGAGCTGCATCATCGTCAACGTCCAGCGCGACGAGTGCGTTCGATACCGTGAGGGCGGGATGTCCGCAGGGGACAAAGCCCTCGATGACATCCATAGCTTCGGTAATGGTTGAGCCCAGGCCTGCGAGGGCATTGACGAGTTGCTGCTTGGTATCCATAACGGTCCTTTCGACGGGTCAATTTTGCTTGGCGAAAATATACGTGACGCGATCGGTAACAAAAGTGCGAAGTGCGGCGCACATTGGGGTCTTCACAGCTCGTGCATAGAACAGCTGTCCGCTTTCAGAACGTGGTAAGATAACACTCCACAAGCGGGGCTCGCCCCGTATGTTCCTTGAAAAGTCGACGGTTATCGGGTGTTTGCAGGCCCGATACCATCCAGACTTTCCCGACATTCGGGGGCGACTGGTTTCGACACGATAGCTCTGAGAGAGGAAGCAAGCCGAGGTCTCCTCGCCTCGTTAAACAGGGGTACCGTCAAATTGAATTGACAACAACTCTTCTTTTGAGCCTATGGCTCTCGCTGCTTAATTTATAGCGGCGCGTCAACCCGGTGATTTCCCCGACACCGGCGCGACGTCATGTTAGGGGAATGCTCCTGCGCACGTAATCGGTATGGCGCAGGCTAAGATCGAACCGGTTGGGATGCTGCGAGCGTGTCGCTGCGCGCAAAGCGTCCGAGACTAAACCAGCGACTGAGCTTGGAGATGCCAATCAGGGGGCTTTCGTGGACCGGAGTTCGATTCTCCGCGCCTCCACCAATAGTTACAGGCAGGTAGATATTCGTATCTACCTGCCTTTTCATTTCTAGCCCGTACCGCGGAGAATCGAACTCTGTGCAGGGCGCGAGCGTTAAACAAACGCGGAGCGTTTGTAGCGAGCGGGCGAGGACGCCGGCAGGCGGCCGAAGCCGGTGCGGATTTGCGAAGCAAACACGCGGATTCTCCGCGCAAAGCCTCGACTGGATATAGATTCGATGCCGACCGGATGACAGCCTGCCGTGTCCCGCGCGGACGGATCCCCTCCACCCGCGGAGAATCGAACTCTGTGCAGGGCGCGAGCGTAAAGAAAAACGCCTCAGTGACTCAGACCGAGACACGCTTTCCCAATGGCAGCTCAAGCGGAAACTGCATCCCGGAATCGACGCTCGGAATGGGATTCATTTTCTGGAAGACGCCTCAAGCGGAAAGTTCATCCCGGAATCCGCGCTCAGAACGGGTCGCGCTTTCCCAACGGCGGTCCAAGCGGAAAGCGCATCCCGTAATCCCGCCTCAAACTGGGACACACTTTCCGCTTCACCTGCCGCCTCGAAAAACCTGCGCGCCCTCCATCCCAAAACTGGGTAGAAGAAAGCCAAAACGCAATCGCAGGAGGTCAATATGACTGCAGAAGATAAGGCAAAGAACGCCGGCAAGGTCGCGCTCGTCTTGGAGGGTGGCAGTTTTCGTGGGCAGTTTACCGCCGGCGTGCTCGACGTTCTCATGGAGGCCGGTGTCGAAATTCCGGCGGTATATGGCGTATCGGCCGGTGCGCTCAACGGCGTCAACTACAAGTCACACCAGATCGGTCGCGTCAATCGCATCAACCTGACCTTCTGCAATGACAACCGCTACATGGGTGCCGCATCCTTCGCATCCACGGGCTCCATCGTGGGTTACGACTTTATCTTCAACGATATCCAGGACCGCCTGGATCCCTTTGACAACGAGGCGTTCGACGCGAGCCCCATCGAGATGTACGCCGTCGCGACGGACATGCTGTTTGGAACCGCTGCCTACCTGCCGGTCAAAAGCGCCGTGCTCGACCTCGATGCTGTGCGCGCCTCCACCTCGCTGCCGCTGGTGACGCCGCCGGTCGAGATCGACGGGCACAAATACGTCGACGGCGGCGTGGCCGATTCGGTTCCTATCGAGCATGTGCTCGAGGAGGCGGGCTTCGACCGTGCGGTCGTCATCGTCACCCAGGACCGCTCGTACGAGAAAAAGCCCTACGAGTTTATGCCTGCCGCGCGCGCCCGCTATGCCGACTACCCCTACCTGCTCGAGGCTATCGAGACGCGCCACGACCGCTATAACCTCCAGCGCATGCACCTGTGGAAGTATGAGCGCGAGGGCCGCGCGCTGGTCATCGCTCCGCAAAAGCCGGTCGAGGTCGGCCATGTCGAGCACGATCCGGCAAAGCTTTTGGACCTGTATATCCAGGGCCGTCAGGAGGCAAAGCGCCTGCTCGCGGAAATCCAAGAGTTCGTTGAGCGCTAGCGACGGCGAACCCTCAAAAAATGACAACAGCTAAAGAGTTGGAAAAATCACGGCTCGTGGATGACATGTGCAGAAACTCTGGTCGGAGCCAAAATACCTGTTGACTCGTACGGCGAGCGGGGTAATATGGACGGGTTACTTGCAGAGCCCCGTGAATCTCTGTAACAACACGTACTGTACATGGAGGAGTCTAAGTGATTTCGAAATCGACTCACTACGCCAAGCAGGGCGAGGTCCAGCGCAACTGGGTTCTCGTCGACGCCGATGGTGCTGTCCTGGGCCGTCTTGCCACCCAGATCGCAATGATCCTGCGCGGTAAGAACAAGCCCCAGTTCACGCCCAACAGCGACTGCGGCGACTTCGTTGTCGTCATCAACGCCGATAAGGTCCAGCTTACCGGTAACAAGGCCGACACGAAGACCTATTATCGCCACAGCGGCTACAACGGCGGCCTCAAGGCTGAGAGCTTCCGCCAGGCTATGGAGAAGCACCCGGAGAAGGTCATCGAGCGCGCCGTTCGCGGTATGCTGCCCAAGACCACCCTCGGCCGTGCCCAGATGACCAAGCTTAAGGTCTACGCTGGTGCCGAGCATCCGCACGCTGCCCAGAACCCCACGAAGATTGAGCTGGAGGCTTAAAGATGGCTGAGAACACCGTTGTCTACCAGGGTACCGGCCGTCGTAAGAACGCCGTCGCCCGCGTCCGTCTCGTCCCCGGCACCGGCAAGGTGACCATCAACAAGCGTGACGCCGAGCAGTATTTCGGCCGTCATCAGCTCGTTGAGAACGCCCTTGCTCCCTTCAAGGTGACCGACACCGCCGGTCAGTTCGACGTTATCGCTCTGTGCGATGGCGGCGGCATCTCCGGTCAGTCCGGCGCTCTGCGCCTGGGCATCGCTCGCGCTCTTCTGAACGCTGGCGATTACCGTGCTGACCTCAAGAAGGCCGGTTTCCTTACGCGCGATGCTCGCGTGGTCGAGCGCAAGAAGTACGGCCTCAAGAAGGCCCGCCGCGCTCCCCAGTTCTCCAAGCGCTAAGGTTTTATCTCCTTTCGAGATACAATGTACAAGCGGGGCCTGCCGATTCCTCGGCGGGTCCCGCTTTTCTTTTTCGACTAGGGTGGGCGGTTGCATATCGCCTGCTAGGGAAGGAGCGATCCTATGCCCCAGAACATCTTCGGTACCGACGGCGTCCGTGGCGTCGCCAATGCCGACCTCTCGTGCGACCTCGCGTTTCGCCTGGGCCGCGCGGCGACCAAGTTCCTTGGTCCGGACATCTGCATCGGCCGCGACACGCGTCTTTCGGGCACCATGCTCGAGAGCGCTCTGACCGCCGGCATTATGGCCGAGGGCGGCCGCCCGCACTGCTGCGGCGTCATCCCCACGCCTGCCGTGGCGCTGCTCACCGTCCAGAACGAGCTCGATGGCGGCATCGTCATCTCTGCTTCGCATAATCCGCCGGAGTTCAACGGCATCAAGTTCTTTAGCCGCAAGGGCATGAAGCTTCCCGATGCGGTCGAGGAAGAGATCAGCGCCTGGGTCATGTCCGAGGAAGCCATGGCTGCCGACACGCTGCCGACCGGTGCCGGCGTGGGCCACATCATCAAGATGAAAGACGCCCGCAAGGCATATGTCGACCATGCTATTAGCACCCTCGACGGCCTTAAACTCGACGGTCTGGTTGTTGCCGTCGACTGCGGCCACGGCGCTTCCTGCCAGACTACACCCGCCGCGCTGCAGCGCCTGGGTGCTACGGTCCATGCCATCAACACCGATTACTGCGGCACCGACATTAACGTCGAGTGCGGCTCCACTCATCTTGAGCCCCTGCGTGAGCTCGTACTGCGTACCCACGCTGACATCGGCCTGGCCCACGATGGCGACGCCGATCGCGTGCTGTTCGTGGACAGCGAGGGCAACGAGATCGATGGCGACTATATCCTGGCCATCTGCGGCTCTGACCTGGCCGCTCGCGGCAAGCTCGCCAACTCCGAGATCGTCTCGACCGTTATGTGCAACCTGGGCTTCTCCATCGCCATGAAGGAGCAGGGCTTTGAGATGGTGCAGACCGCCGTGGGCGACCGCTACGTTTTGGAGCGCATGCTCGCGGACGGCGCTGTCATCGGCGGCGAGCAGTCCGGCCACATCATCTTCCTGGAGCACAACACCACCGGCGACGGCTTGGTGACGGCCCTGCAGCTTCTGGCCGTGCTTAAGCGCACCGGCCGCACCCTCACCGACCTTGCCGGCATCATGAAGAAGTACCCGCAGGTGCTTGTCAACGTGCATTCGGACAACAAGGCCGGCCTGGACGATTGTCAGCCCATTTGGGACGCCGTCGCTGTCGCCGAGAAGGAGCTCAATGGTCGCGGCCGTATCCTGGTGCGCCCGAGCGGTACCGAGCCGCTGGTTCGCGTTATGGCCGAGGCCGAGACACACGAGCTGACCCAGCGCGTTGTCGACGACATCGTCGAGGTTGTCAAGCGCGAACTTCCCTAATGGTCAATAACGGGTGCCAAGTGGTAAACTGTTAAGGCTATTTTGATTGATTGGTATGTCCGAGGGGGAGCATGTTCACTAAAGTCCTAAGGTCTTTTGGTATGCGTGGTCGAGTCCTTACGCTGGATGCTCCCATCTCGGGCGATGTCATTCCGCTTTCCGAGGTAAACGACCAGACGTTTGCCACTGGCCTTTTGGGTCAGGGCGTGGCGATTCAGCCCACGGGCACACGTGTGATCGCGCCGGCGGATGCTAAGGTCGAGGCGATTTTTCCCACGGGTCATGCCGTTGCGCTTAACACGGTCGATGGCTTGGACGTGCTTATTCACGTTGGTTTGGACACTGTTCAGCTCGAGGGCAAGCACTTTACCGTACATGCGCAAGTGGGTGACATCGTCCATAAGGGCGATGTACTCATCGAGTTCGATCGCGAGGCAATTGCTGCCGAGGGCTACGATGTGACGGTTCCCATCTTGGTGTGCAACTCCGTTGAGTTCTCGAGCATTAAGGGCTCCGTTGGAGAGCACGTCGAGGAGATGGACCAACTCATCGTCGCTCGCGAGCGCTAGTGAGCGCGCTCGGCCTTTAGCCTACAATTCAAACACGTTTACGGAGGGCGCCCTTGAAAGAGGACGCCCTCCGTGGCAAGATGGGAAACGTCCGAGGCTAAACAGCTTTGGGTCACCGTGGACGGGCAGGGGCCTCGACGCGGCTAGACACGAGACACATACATTACGCGACCTCGCCCTGGTGGCCGCACACGTTGGTTGCGGCCGACGCGGGCCGCGGGCAAGTGCTTGTAAGGGGAGCCTTGCCTCTCTTGTACGAGAAAGGACGCGTAATGAAGATCATTAAAGCTAAAGACTACGAGGATATGAGCCGTAAGGCCGCCAATATCATCTCGGCCCAGGTTATCCTCAAGCCCGATTGCGTACTGGGTCTTGCCACCGGCTCCACCCCGATTGGCGCCTACAAGCAGCTCGCCGCTTGGTACGAGAAGGGCGACGTCGACTTTGCCGAGGTCAGCACCTACAACCTGGACGAGTATCGCGGTCTTTCGCACGACGATCCCCAGAGCTATCACTACTTTATGCGCGAGAACTTCTTCGATCACATCAATATTGATCTGAACAACACGCACGTGCCCGATGGCTCCAACCCCGATGCCGCTGCTGCCTGCTCCGAGTACGACAAGATCGTCGCTGCCGCCGGTTACCCGGATCTGCAGCTGCTCGGCATTGGTAATAACGGTCATATTGGCTTCAACGAGCCCGATGACCACTTCTCCAAGGGTACGCACTGCGTCGATCTGACCGAGAGCACCATTCAGGCCAACAGCCGCCTGTTCGACAGCATCGATGATGTGCCCCGTCAGGCTTACACCATGGGCACCCAGACCATCATGTATGCCCGCATGATCCTGGTTGTCGCCAACGGTGAGGCCAAGGCTCAGGCTGTGCACGATATGTGCTATGGCCCGGTTACGCCCGAGTGCCCCGCTTCGATCCTGCAGCTCCACACCAATTGCGTCGTCGTTGCTGACGAGGCCGCTCTTTCGCTCTGCGAGTAACGCGACCAAGCGATCTTACATAGCTTTCCAAAAGGCCCTCGCTTTGCGGGGGCCTTTTTAGTGGATGCGGGCCGTAATGTGTGCATGACGGAAACCTTGCCACATGCTTGGCGAGTGGGCTCTAAATCATGAGATTCATTCCGTACCAGATTCTATGCACATTTGCCACTATAGAGTCGCAAGCGGTAGCGAGGAATAGGCGAGTTGCGCAACTCAAATAAAAACAGACGACTGCGCTACACTGCAAATTGGATGGGACATGCTGGCAAGCGCATTGACCTGCGCAAAGACCTATTGGTCGGGGGATAAATTACCATCGGGCCTCGCTGTACAAAAACTTGCCAAACACGTACCGGCAGACAACCAAAAACTCTAAGTCGCGCTATTCACGGGGTGGCTCATATGGTCCTGCAGCTACGGTGTCCATATGGTCGAGTTGAGGAGCAGGCATGGTAAACGATCTGGGCAATACGGACGACCTCGAGTTGATGCCGACGGGCGGCGGCTATATGGTGCGGCGCGATCGCTTGATGAACGAGCTCATCGTTAAAGGGCGCAAGGCAGGAATCGTTCTGCTTTACGCGCCCGACGGGTTTGGTAAGACGTCGGTATTGCTGCAATACGTGCAGGAAGTTAAATCGGATCCCACGCGAGGGCCGGTTCGGATAATCGAGGCCGACCGCGCGATTGGACGCGAGCTCTTTATGCAGCTCGAGGTTGTCGCCGATGAGCTTAAGGACAAACCGCATTCGCTCGTTGCGATCGACAACGTGCCCAATCTCGAGCAGCGCGAAACAGAGGACCTCATCGATCGAATCCGCAGCTTACGTGCTACGGGGACGGGGGTCTTTATTACTTGCCGCCCCTCCAACCGATTGCTTATCCACGGGTTGGGCGATTCTGTAAAAGTCAATGCGCAGATGCTCAAGGTGCACGCCTATGAGTATTCGTCATGGGCTACGGCGTTTTCGATCAGTACATCGCTCGATTTTTATCGGCTCACGCAGGGTGTGCCAGAGCTGGTATCTGCCCTGCAGACGGGAATGTATGGACAGGGCGATGTTGCCGGGTTGCTCGAGAACGAAATCGTCAACGTGTACGGTGCGGCGCTGGCAGATCTCGCATCGCTCGAGAACAACCTGTTGTTTACCGTTGCCTGCTTGATGGTGCTGATGGGCGAGGGTCGCATTGCGGAGCTAGAGGCGTGCGGTGTAAGGCTTTCGATGATCGACCAGTCCATCTTTGTGCGCGATTATCCGTTTTTTGGCGTGGATCCGTCTGATCGCACCTTTAGGTGTTTGGGCGCTAAGGACAACGCGCGCCTGAGGCTGCGAAAGCTCGTTGCCGAGATCCGTCCCGAACTTGTATCGCGGGCTGCTCGCATTTTGATTAAGGCGGGCCGATGCGATTTGGCTATGGACCTGGCCGATGCGTTCTTGGACCGCCATGTGGTGTTGGAACTTGCCGGGCAGTATGGGGCCGATCTTGCCCTGACCGGGCACGGAGGGGACATTTGCCGCGCGGCGACGGCGATGGTCAATGCGGAAAAGCAGGAGAAAGAGCCGGCACCCGCCGAGGCGCTCGGCGTGTATCTGGCGGCTGTCAGCGTGTGCAATACAAAGCTCGCAAGGTATATGGCGTCCGTTATCGAACGTGCGGGCGATCAGGCGGCGCGCGAGCTCGACCCCGCTACCTGGAAAATAGCACAGGCGCTCACTATCGCCTTTTACGGCGACAATGACCTGGGGCTTCCCGCCAACCCTGTTGTGCAAGAACAGACATCCTGCGAGGTGCTCGACATGCTGTCCGCGCATATCGAGGTCAAGCGCCACCTAACCGAGCGAGCGAAAGACGGCAATGTTCTCGCGAAGCTCAAGGCGCGCAAAGCCTATGATTGCGAGCTCGACATCGCGGGGATTCTCATACAGGCCGACCATATGCTGGTGGAGCTGTTCGACGGCTCGTTTGCTAAACCCGACGAGCGCGATGACAAGATGGCGCAGATACTCGAGGCGCTCGATATCCGCGGGCTTAAGGCGCCATCCATTTGGCTGCGTATGGTGCTGGCGGCGCGGCGCCTGCTCGCGGGCTTGCCCGTGACCGACGATGTGGCGTTTGGCGAGCTCGACCGCTTTGCGGTGCGTGTTCGCGACAATCAAATTCAGCTGTTTGGGCTATTGCTGGAGGGCTGGCAATCGCTGGCGGAGGGGCGGCCAGTCAACGCAAAGTTCCGTGCGGTCCAGGTGCTCAAGCTCGCCGACGAATCGATTACGTACATGCGCGAAAACGCTTTGCTGCTGGAGCGCGTGGCGTATCTGCGCAATACGTCGCTGGTATCGGTTCGCGAAGAGGCGGAGCTGCTCGATATTAGCAAGACGCAGGTCGGTGGCTCAGAAGCCTGGGTCGTGGCGCTGCATTTGGCCTGTGCGGGCCGAGACAGCGACCTTGCGGCCTGGATGTCCATGAATCGTGCGGGGATTCTAGAGCCATCGTATCGGCTCTTTGCGCGCCTTGCCATGCATTGTCTGGGCGAGCCGGCGGGCAGGATACGCAAGAAGCTTCCCGTGCGCGAGCTGTCGCGGTACTCGCTGCGCGACGATTTGGAAGGGGAGGGCGAGCGTCTGTTCCAGGCTGGCGAGGTTGAAGCCGTTGATACCATCGACCATATCGAGATTCGCATGTTTGGTGCGTTTCGCGCCGAGCGCGACGGGTTTCCCATCACGGACAAAATGTGGCGCCGCAAGAAGGCGGCGACACTTGCCGAGCGGCTTGCGCTGGGCATGGATGCGCTCGTCGATCGTGAGACGCTGGCCATGGAGCTGTGGCCCCATGCCGAGTTCAATAGCGCCCGCAACAACCTGTACTCGACGATATCGCGCTTGCGGTCGGCCTTGGGGCCGACGCCAGACGGCAAGTCGTGCGTGCTCATCCAAAATGAATGCATCGGACTCAACGGCGACTACGTCAAGACCGATGTACGGCTGTTTGACCAGATAAGCCGCGAGGTTTTGGGAAATCGCACGGGTGCGCGCGGGCCCCATTTAGTTGAACTGTGCCTTAAGATTGAGCAGCTTTATGCCGGACCGCTGTATGTTCCCAATGGCTGTAATCCCACCTACTTTTTGCGTATGCGACGCATTATGCAGTCAAAGTACATCGATTGCATGATTAAGGGGGCCAATGCCGCTCTAGAAGAAAACGATCTGCAGTCGGCGATTTGGCTGGCGGAGTCGGGGCTTCGGCAGGAAACGGCGCGCGAGGATATGGTGCGCTGCGCCATGCGCGTCTACAGTGCGGCGGGGCGGCGGCGCGATATCGTCGAGCTATACAGCGGGCATATGCACCATCTGAGGGAGCAGGTCAATGGCGTGCCCGAGCCCGAGACGCGGCGTCTATACGAGCGCTTGGTGGAGGGGCGGCTCAATCGCGTGCTGGTCGAGCGATAAAAAACGGGCGCCCAAAGTACTTGGGCACCCGTAAGCTTGCTATGTGTTGGCTCGCCGGATCATTGGCTCTTAGACGAGCTTGATCTTCTCGATGTCCTTGCGTGAGGACTCGCGATACAGCGAGAACTTGCGGCCGATGACCTGGACGACCTCGGCGTGGCAGCGCTCAGCGAGCTCTTCGGCGGCCTCGCGGGCAGAAAGGCTGGAGCCGTCCAGCACGGAGCACTTAACGAGCTCGTGCTTCTCCAGGTAGGCAACCGTCTGCTCGACGGTGCCCTCGTTGACATCGGACTTACCGATGATGATGGCGGGGTTGAGGTGATGGGCCATGCTGCGAAGCTGCTTGACCTGGGCTCCTGTCAGTGCCATGGGTTCTCGCTTTCTATGTATGGGGCGCCCCGCAATGGGGCCTTAATCTACGTGAGCTGTCCCACGATAGCGCAGGAACGGCGCGGTGTGGAGCGCGTTTGCCCAGTTCGCAAAGAATGCGGATGCCGGGCGGGAAGACGATGCAAGCTTTAGATGGGCTACGGGCGGGGTATGGAGACCGGCTCCCATGCAATAAACGCCCAACGGACCTTGCGGACGTGGTCGAGCATGTAACGCCCCTGCGGTACGCCCTTGGACCCTGGCTCGCCGGCATGGGGATTCTCAATCATATGCTGAGCGACGTAGTCGCGTAGACGGTCAATCTTATCCTCGTTACCGTGCTCGAGCATGCGGGAGAAGTCCGCCACTCCCGCCTCAAGGCTATCGAAGGTATCGCGACGAGGCGATTCAAAGTACGTAACCTGCGGCAGGGCGCCCATCTGAATAAGGATGTTAAAGGCGTACACAAAACCATTGCTGCAGGTAACCGAGGCGCCGATGGCGTTCATCAGGTGCAGGTCATAACGCGGGCTGGAGTTGGCGACCATCGTGACAGCACAACGCCGACGAGCCGTTCGATCAAGTTTGGCAAGCGCGCCTTTTAGGTTGGTCGTGGTGACAGAGCGACTGGCAAAGGCAACATCTACCGCTTTCGCGACCGGTCCAACCAAATTCCAGTCATCATCCCAAGCAAGCTCAAGCGGCGTAATAAGATCCTCGAGCCCGTAATACTCAATGCCGGCATCAAGCGTGCCCAGCATGGCGGGGGAGAAATCAGCCGCAATCACAGGATGCCCGTCTTGCGCAAGCGGAATAGCAATCGACCCAGCCCCACACCCCATATCAAGCACCGATTCACCAGGCTCAAGAGCCAGCAATTTCATAAAATCCCGGGCATACGGAGCAGTCTCAAGAGGTCGAAAATGTCGAGCCCGCTTATCCCATTCAAAAGAATCATCAGCCCGATGCCGAGCGGCCTGCAGACGCATCCACTCCTGATTCCAATCAGCAGAAAGAAGCTCAGAGCGAGCATCCCCATCAACCACGGGCTAACCTCCTAGCAACAAAAAAGCGACTCCCCCCCCCAAAAGAAGAGCCGCAACCAGCATATATCAGAAAGAACCGATCCAACGCCAAACCGTCGCACCAGCCTAGTGGTGCAGGAGCGAAGCAACTGCAACCGGGATAGAGCCCAACCGAGGTCCCGTTGTGCGGGAGCCCCGGGGAGGGCAAATATATAAGGTCGATCGCGAGTTCCGCACGAGCCGGAGAGCACTTAATGTGCTCTCCGTGCGAGTCAGGACTGTCCGAGCAGGCGACCTTATATATTTGCCCTCCCCGGGGCTCCTCGCCCGAACCCCTCAGCTAGTTCTTCAGCGAGTTCAGCGGTGCCGGGAAGCGTCCGCCACGGTGGGCAAGCACGGTGCCGGCGTTGGGGTTCACCGGCATGATGGGCGCACGGCCGAACAGGCCACCGTACTCGACGCAGTCGCCCACGCCCTTGCCGATGGCGGGAATCACGCGGACGGCCGTGGTCTTGTTGTTGATGACGCCGATGGCCATCTCGTCGGCGATGATGCCGGCGATGGTCTCGACCGGAGTGTCGCCGGGGATGGCGATCATGTCCAGGCCAACGGAGCACACGCAGGTCATGGCCTCGAGCTTCTCGAGCGAAAGCGCACCGGCCTCGACGGCGGCGATCATGCCGGCGTCCTCGGACACGGGGATGAAAGCGCCCGAGAGACCGCCCACGCTGGAACTGGCCATGACGCCGCCCTTCTTGACGGCATCGTTGAGCATGGCGAGCGCGCAGGTCGTGCCGGGGCCACCGCAGGTGCCCACGCCGATGATCTCGAGGATGCGCGCGACGGAGTCGCCGATGGCAGGCGTGGGGGCCAGCGACAGGTCGACGATGCCCTTCTCGACACCCAGACGATGGGCGGCCTCGCGGCTCATGAGCTCGCCGGCGCGGGTGATCTTAAAGGCGGTCTGCTTGATCTTCTCGGCAACCTCCATCATCGATGCGGAGTCGGGCAGCGTCTCCAGGGCTGCGGCCATAACGCCGGGGCCCGAGACGCCTACGTTGATGACGGCGTCGGCCTCGCCACCGCCGTGGACGGCGCCCGCCATAAACGGGGAGTCCTCGACCATGTTGGCAAAGCAGACAAACTTGGAGGCGCCGACGGAATCCTGGTCGGCCGTGAGTTTAGCGGCATCGATGATGGTCTGGGCGGCCATGAGCACGGCGTCCATGTTGATGCCGGCGCGCAGGCTGGCGACGTTGACGCTGGAGCAGACGCGGCTCGTGGTAGCGAGCGCCTGGGGGATGGACTGGATGACGCGGCGGTCGGCGTTGCCGATGCCCTTCTGGACGAGTGCGGAGAAGCCGCCCAGGTAATCGATGCCGAGCGTTTCGGCCGCGCGGTCGAGGGCATGCGCGATGGGGGTGAGGTCCTCATCCTTGCAGCACGCGGCGATCTGCGCCACCGGGGTGACGGAAACGCGCTTGTTGACGATGGGGATACCGTACTCGCGCTCGAGGTTCTCGGCGGTCTCGACCAGATGCTCAGCCGTGTGCGTCACGTGGTCGTAGATCTTCGTGCACATGCGGTCGAGGTTCTCGTCACCGCAACCCATGAGCGAAACACCCATGGTGATGGTCCTGATGTCGAGGTTCTGTTCCTCAACCATGCCGCGGGTTTCCGCGATTTCTGCGGGCGTGATCGCCATCCTTGCGCTCCTATCTGCTAAAACGAGCATAGTCTTTTCTATTCTAACGTGCCGCACGTGCCAAGTGGCGCATGCGGCACGTTTTGGTGCTCGGTTGTTTCCGTTGTGTTACTGCCCAAAGACCTCTTCGGCAATACGAGCGCTCTCGGCGGCGTCCTTGGCGTAGTAGTCCGCGCCGATCTGCTTGGCGTATTCGGGGGTGAGTACGGCGCCGCCTACGATGATCTTGACGCCCGGCACCTCGGCATGAAGCAGCTTGATGGTCTCCTCCATGGCGACGACCGTGGTGGTCATAAGCGCCGAGAGGCCGACGAGCTTAATGTCACGCTCCTGCACGGTCTTGAGCACCTCTTGCGGGTCGACGTCGCGGCCTAGGTCAAAGACGGTGTAGCCGTAGTTGTCGAGCAGCATCTTGACGATGTTCTTACCGATGTCGTGGATGTCGCCCTTGACGGTGGCCACGCAGATCTTGCCCTTGTCGGCGATTTCTCCGGCGGGCATCAGGCGCTTGATGGTGTCGAAGCCCACGCGCGCGGCCTCGGCCGAGGCCATAAGTTGCGGCAAGAAGAACTTGCCCTGGTCAAAGAGGACGCCAACCTCGTCGAGGGCGGGGATAAAGTGATTGTTGATGAGGTCCATGGCGTCGTGGTCTGCCAGCAGGCGCTCGGTCTCGACCGCGATTTCGCCTTTGCGGCCCGAGACGACCATGCGACGAATCGGATCGTCGTTGCCGTCGGTGCCGGCAGTGCCAGCAGCAGGCGCGGCATCACTCGATGCGGCCTGAGCCGCTGCCGGGTTGGCGGCGATCTTGTACGGATCGGTCCAGCCGGCATAGCGCTCGATGTATCCGGTCGAGCCCTCGTCTTCAACGCTCAGGACGCGATAGCTGTAGACGGTGTCCATAAAGCGCTTGGAACCCGGGTTCATGATGGGGGCGTCCAGGCCTGCGCCAAAGGCGGCGGCCAAAAAGACCGAACCCAGCAGCGGGCGGGCAGGCAGGCCAAAGCTGATGTTCGACACGCCGAGCGCACATTTGACGCCCAGGCGCTCCTTGCACAGGGACATGGCGCGCAGGATCTGCTCGGCCTGGCGTTGATTGGTCGAGGCGGTCATGACCAGGCAGTCGATGAGGATGCGGTCCGGTCCGATGCCGTAGCGGGCAGCCTCGGCCACGATGCGCTCGGCGATGGCGAAGCGGGCCTCGGCGGTATCGGGGATGCCGCCTTCGTCGAGCGTAAGGCCGACAACGTTGGTGCCGTAGTGGGCGACCAGCGGAAAGATCTCATCCATGATCTGCTGCTTGCCATTGACCGAGTTGATGATGGGTTTGCCGGCGTAGCGGCGCACGGCGGCCTCGACGGCAGCGGGGTCGGTGGAGTCGATCTGCAGCGGCAGCAGCGTGGAGCCCTGGAGCTGTTCGGTCGCCTGTTGGATGATCTTGACCTCGTCGATCTCGGGCAGGCCCACGTTGACGTCCAGGATGTCGGCGCCCTGTTCCTGCTGGCTGATGCCCTGGCTCACGACGTAGTCCAGGTCGCCGTCGCGCAGGGCCTGCTGAAGGCGCTTTTTGCCGGTGGGGTTGATACGCTCGCCGATGACGGCGATCTTGTGGCCGTCGCAGGGAAGGTCCACGACCGTTTGGGCGCTCGTGACCGACATGCTGGGCTTGCGGCGGCGCGGACTGGGCGTGTGGTTATCGATAAGCGTGCGCAGCGCTGTCATGTGCGCCGGCGTGGTGCCGCAGCAGCCGCCCACGACGCTCACGCCGTCCTCGATCATGCCGGCGACGGCCTCGGCGTACTCGGGTGCCTGGATGTCAAAGACGGTATTGCCGTCATCGTCCACGTGGGGCAGTCCCGCATTGGCCTGCACCATAACGGGCTTGTCGGTAACGGTGAGCATACGCGCGGCGAGTCCTCGGAGCTCGGCCGGTCCTTGGCTGCAGTTGATGCCCAAAACGTCGGTGCCGATGGCATCGAGCGTGATGGCGGCAACCTCGGGACTCGTGCCCAGGAAGGTGCGGCCGTCCTCCTCAAAGGTCATGGTGGCAAAGACGGGCAGGTCGGAGTTTTCGCGGCAGGCGAGGACCGCCGCCTTGATTTCGGCAAGGTCGGTCATGGTTTCGATAATAAAGAGGTCCACACCCGCGGCGACGCCGGCGCGCACTTCCTCGGCAAAGAGGTCATAGGCCTCGTCAAAGCTGAGGGTGCCTAAGGGACGAAGCAGCGCGCCGATGGGGCCGATATCGCCGGCGACGTAGCGGGCGCCGGCCTCGCGGGCGCAGGTGACGGCCGCGGCAAAGACGTCTGCCACGGTGGCGGCACCGTCGAGCTTGTGGGCATTGGCGCCAAAGGTGTTGGCGGTGATCACATCGCAGCCGGCCTCGACATATTGACGTTGGATATCGGTGATAACCTGGGGCTCCTCAAAGTTGAGCAGCTCGGGCAGAGCGCCGGCCTTCATGCCGGCTGCTTGCAACATGGTGCCCATGCCGCCGTCGAACAGCAGGTGTCCCGTGCCATCGATGGCTGCACGCAGGCGATCGTCCTTAATGCGCAGGTCGTCGATCGTGCGTGTCTTGTATGCAGCGCCGTTGCGACGTGCGGCATCAACGGGTGCCGCCAATGCAGTGCCGTCAGAATCATGAGTGATAAGCGGAGTAAACATCGAGGGCTCCTAATGGCTGGAATAGCAGGTGGTGTGGGCGGCGCGGAAGCGGCAGTGCTCGCGCATGCGGCAGATATTGCAGGTGGGGCGGCTCTGGGCGTCGTGGACTTCGCCGTCGAATAGGCCGATCACCGCGGTCACGCTTTTGGTGGGCATGAGCAGGCTAGTGGGTGTGACGGTAAGCCCGATGAGCCGCGTGGCGTTGAGCGCATTGACGATCGAGCGCTGGGCCGAGAGCGGGCAGTCGCCGTAGCCGGGACTAAAACGCCAGTTGCCGGCGAGCCCATGAACGGCGGCGTCCGTCTTGACCTGCTGGTCCATTTGCTCAACGGCGGCTTCCACGTAAGCGGAGCACGCGGCGTCGAGCACGGCGCCCTCCAGGGGATGTTGGGCTCCCGTGGTGCGCAGGCGACGCTCGGCGTCCATGCCGAGGGTGCATGCCATGAGCGCGGCAAAGCGGGCATCTTTGAGATGTCGATAGATATCGCGACCTCGCAGCTCAACGTTGGTGCCGACCAAGCGAATGCAAGGCTCACTTTGTTCGTCCACGCCCGTGGCATCGACGGCAAACACGCGGCGCACGCCACGGGGCTCAATGTCAAGTTCCAAACGCTCGACCACAAGCTCAATACGTCGTGACAGCTCGGGCTCGATCTGCTGGCCGCCGTAACCCAGATACCGCAGCATCTCGGCACGGTCGACACGGGGATGGTGCGCAGCATCGACACGGTAAAGCGCCGGCGACGCAAGGTCGGCCGGCACTTCGACAGCGGTTGTATCGATGTGCGGTTTATCCATTACCCCAGGCGCTCCATAATGGTCGCGGCGATCGCAGGACGGTTCATAGTGTACAGGTGCAGGCCGTCGGCGCCGTGCTCCTTGAGGTCGCAAAGCTGGCGGGCGGCATAATCTACACCGGCTGCCTGCAGGCTCTCGGGGTCGTTCTCGTACTTGGCGAGAATCTTGATGACGGGGGAAGGCAGCGACGCTCCGCACATAAAGACCATGCGGCTGATCTGCGACTTGCCCATAAACGGCATGATGCCCGCGGTAATGGGCACGGTGATACCGGCCTTGTCGGCAAGCTCGCGGAAGCGGTAGAAGCACTCGTTATCAAAGAAGAGCTGCGTCACAAAGAAGCTCGCGCCGGCGTCCTGTTTTTGCTTGAGGTGTTCGACCGAGAGGTTGAGATCCTCACAGGCAATGTGGCCCTCGGGGTAGGCTGCGGCGCCCACGCAAAAGCCGGCGTCGACGAGCTCGGGGATGAGGTCGCGGGCGTAGGCGTAGTCGGAGGCGGGCTTGTCGTCCTCGGTCGCGCCGGCAGGGAGATCGCCACGCAGGGCCAGAATGTTTTCAACGCCGGCGGTGCGATACTCGTCGATCTTGGCGGCGATGTCGGCGTGGGTGCGGCCCACGCAGGTGAGGTGTGCCACCGAGGGCGTGTCGAATTCGCTCGAAATCATATGCGCGATGGGGGCGGTGGTGGCACCGTTGCCCGAGCCGCCGGCCGAGCAGGTGACCGAGACAAAGCTCGGCGAAAGCTTGCACAGATTGCCTGCCACCTCGCGAGCCGTGTCGAGGGTAAGCTCGCCCTTGGGCGGGAACATCTCAAACGAAACGGGTGCGGTGCCCTGGGATGCTGCCTGCTTAAAAACCTCGTCGACGCGCATATCGTGCTCCTCTAGATACGTAATAGTGTGATGTGTTGTAAGGATTCTACAGCACCACTGTGTCACGGTGGAGTTTCACTCGTTATTCGGGGATACCAATCAAAGATGCCTTGCTATCGGCTTTCTCTATAACAGAGCGGCTAATCTAGGCACGGACTATAAAGACTGGTATCTGATGCAAAATACCAGTTAATAGAGCTCCATCCCAAATTGACTACCCTTAAACCATGGGGAGAGGTCTGCAATTTATGCAGTTGATTGGCTGTTGAGGGTGGCAACGCCGCCTCGATAGGGTAACCTCATTGATTGGTTTCGCGACAGCAACATAACGGTAATGTCGCGGAAACACGGCGAGTCTAAGCTATGACTCGTTCGTTAGTAATCAACACCGCTTCTCACGCGGTGCCGATACGAAGGGAGTTCCGTATGGCCGAACTTACTGACCGCTTCGGGACCATGGTGTTCTCTGAGGAAGTCATGAAGGACTACCTCCCCAAGGACATTTGGAAGCGCCTTGCTGCAACCCTCGAGGGCGGTGAGCCGCTCGACCTGGATGTGGCCAACGCCGTTGCCCATGCCATGAAGGTCTGGGCCATCTCCAAGGGCGCGACGCACTATGCGCACTGGTTCCAGCCGCTTTCGGGCATTACTTCCGAGAAGCACGACAGCTTCCTGGAGCCCAACCACGACGGCACCGCCATTACCAAGTTTACGGGCAAGAACCTCATCCAGGGCGAGCCCGATGCCTCGAGCTTCCCCAACGGCGGCCTGCGTGCTACCTTCGAGGCCCGTGGCTACACCGCTTGGGACCCCACTAGCCCCGCCTTTATCAAGGACGATGTCCTGTGCATCCCCACGGCTTTCTGCTCCTACACGGGCGAGGCCCTGGACAAGAAGACCCCGCTGCTGCGTTCCATGACCGCGCTCTCGCGTGAGTCCAAGCGCGTTTTGGCGCTGTTCGGTAAGACCCCCAAGAAGGTCGTTCCTTCCGTGGGCGACGAGCAGGAGTACTTCCTGATCAAGAAGGACGCCTACCGCAAGCGCAAGGACCTGGTCATTACCGGCCGCACCCTCTTTGGCGCCGCTCCCTGCAAGGGCCAGGAGCTCGAGGAGCACTACTTTGGCGCTATCCGCCCCACCGTCTCGGCCTATATGAAGGATCTGGACGATGAACTGTGGGCGCTTGGCATTCCTGCCAAGACCAAGCACAACGAGGTCGCTCCTTGCCAGCATGAGCTCGCCCCCGTCTATGGCGAGGTCAACGAGGCCATCGACCAGAATCTGGTCATGATGGAGAAGATGAAGCTCATCGCCTCCCGCCACGACTTGGTCTGCCTGCTGCACGAGAAGCCCTTCGAGGGCATCAACGGTTCGGGCAAGCACAACAACTGGTCGCTTGGCACCGAGTCCGAGAACCTGCTCGACCCGGGCGACACCCCGCTCGACAACCTGCAGTTCATCGTCTTCCTCACCGCGGTGATCGAGGCCGTCGATAACTATCAGGAGCTCCTGCGTGCCTCCGTTGCCTCGGCCGGCAACGACCATCGTCTGGGCGCCAACGAGGCTCCTCCGGCGATTATGTCCATCTTCCTGGGCGACCAGCTTACCGAGGTCGTCGAGAAGATCATCGATGGCAAGGCTTCTGTCCATGCTACGCGCGGCGTGCTCGACCTGGGCGCCGATACCCTGCCCAAGCTGATGCAGGATAACACCGACCGCAACCGCACCTCCCCGTTCGCCTTCACCGGCAACAAGTTCGAGTTCCGTGCCTGCGGCTCCGAGCAGAACGTCTCCGACTCCAACCTGGTGCTCGATGCCGCCGTGGCCAAGTCGCTCAAGTCCTTTGCCGACGCACTTGAGGGTACGCCCGAGGATAAGTTCCAGGACGCCGCGCTCGAGTACTGCAAGAAGGTGCTGACCGATCACCAGCGCATCCTCTTTTCCGGCGATGGTTACTCCGACGAGTGGCCCGTCGAGGCCGAGAAGCGCGGCCTTGCCAACAACAAGACCACGGCCGACGCCCTGCCCGCCTTTGTTTCCGATAAGGCCATCGCGCTCTTTGAGGAGACGGGTGTCCTGACCAAGGCCGAGGCCCAGTGCCGCTACGACTGCAAGCTCGAGAAGTACAACAAGCTCATGAACATCGAGGCCACCACGATGGTTCGCGAGGCGCGTCGTACCTATCGCCCGGTCATTACCGCCTATGCCACCAAGGTCGCTAAGGGCCTTGAGACTATTCGTGCCGCCGGTGCTGAGGCCGCCATGCAGTGCGAGCAGAACACGCTCAACAAGCTTTGCAACGGCATCACCACCATCAACGACTCCATCAAGGCGCTCGACGCCGTGCATCAGAAGGCCGAGGGCCTCGATGGTCAGGAGCAGGCCAACGTCTACGCGCACGAGGTCGTTCCCGCTATGGATGCGCTGCGTGCTGCCGTGGATGCCATGGAGGAGATCGTGGCCGCCGACTACTGGCCGGTCCCGACCTACGACGACATCCTGTTCTACGTGTAGAGCGTAACTGACATATCGTCACGGTATTGAGCCGGGGTCCGCATCATGCGGGCCCCGGTTTTTGTTTGCGAAGGACGCTTTGAAGCCCGTTTTGCCGCCGATTCGCCTAGGTATAAAGGGTTGTGGGCAAAAAACGTCAAATATGAGTACTGTCACAAGTCCTGTAGCATTATTTATTTGCAAAATATGCAGTGTTACGCAACATATGTCCAAGTACTTAGCCGATAAACGTCTGCAATTCTTCCGCCGTAGGACACCTGACGTCTAAATCGATTTCTGAAGGCATGAAATCGCTGTTACTAAATCGGTAACAGTACTCATATTTGCCATTTTTTGCCCATGGTCCATCGGAAGATGCCGGGATCCGCACCCTGCCGGGTCCGAATCCCGGCATATCGGTAGCAAAAAGCCCGCTACCGAATTGGTAACGGGCTTCACATTTCAAATGGTGCCCCCAGCGGGATTCGAACCCGCGATATCCACCTTGAAAGGGTGGCGTCCTTGGCCGCTAGACGATGGGGACAGCGGGAAAGAGTATAGCAGACTTTTTTAGCCGTTCACATATCGTTGGCAAACTGAAAAACCACCACATAGGAGCTGGCTCTCTATCCCGATCATCAAACATCTCAACCTGTAACATCTGGGCTGATAAATCGGCTCTATGTGTTACAGATCGAGACAAAAGGCAGGCGTCGGGACGAACATCTCATTCTGTAACAGTAAGACGACTTTTAACGGTCTAGATGTTACAGATTGAGACAAACCGCTGGGACGGGTCAAAACCACCACAAAGGTGCCTGTCCCCTTTGTGGTGGTTGGGGCGTTAGGGGAGGAGCTTCATGGCGGCGTCGTGGGCGGCGCGCTCGCAGGTGTCGTCGAGGGGCTTGAGCGGCAGCAGGGCTGTGGCCTGCGCATCGCCGCGC
This sequence comes from uncultured Collinsella sp., assembly GCA_902475425.1. Lineage (GTDB taxonomy): Bacteria > Actinomycetota > Coriobacteriia > Coriobacteriales > Coriobacteriaceae > Collinsella. The sequence goes on along the minus strand of CABRZJ010000006.1, from coordinate 14,959 downwards.
CGCTCGAGGGTATGCGCGATCAGCCAGTCAGCGAGTTCGGGGTTCTTGGGCAGCGCCGGGCCATGCAGGTACGTGCCGATGACACCCTTGTAGATGATGCCCTCAAAGCCATCGTCGCCGTTGTTGCCGGTGCCCGCGACGACGGACGTTCCGAGCGGCGTTGCCTCCGCGTCGAGCAGGGTGCGACCCCCATGGTTCTCGAATCCCACAAAGGGCTCAGGTGCCAGATCGGTTTTGACGGCTACGTTGCCGATCAGGCGATCGGAGCCACGTACGGTTTCGGCGGCAATGACGCCCAGGCCCTCAATGCGATCGTCGCCCATGTAGTACGAACGGCCGAGCAGCTGATAGCTGCCACAGATGGCAAGCAGTGTGCCGCCGTCCTCAACATAGGCCGCGACCTTGTCTTTTTGGGCGAGCAGCTCGTGTGCCACGGCTAGCTGGTCGCGGTCGGAGCCGCCACCCATCATGACGATATCGGCATCGGTGAGATCGAGTGATTCGCCCATACGGACCTCGTCCACGCGCACGGGAATGCCACGCCAGGCGCAGCGGCGCTCGAGGGCGATAACATTGCCGCCGTCGCCGTAGAGGTTAAGGGCATCGGGATACAGGTAGACGATGCGCAGCGGGCGCGAAAGCTCGACTGGCGCGATACCGACAGGAAGAGCGCTGCCGTCGGCACGGGCTACGGCGCGCCCAGCAACAGCGTCGGCGGTGGCGCCTTTCAGCCCGTCGAGCTCCTTGACCAGCGGCGGGAAGGCCGTGTAGTTGGCGACGGCGTAGAAGGTGTCATCGGCGGCCTCGTCTGCCACGGCGCCAATTGCCTGCGCGACGTCCGAGATAATCGCGGCATCGATGCCGGCGTACTTGAGGCGCACCTGCATGTCGTGCGCGCGCGTGCCTCCGGCAAAGGCGACAAGACCCGGCGTGTCGGCGATGCGCTCAAAGTCGACGTCGTAGATCCACGATACATCGTGGCCGTCGGCATCGTTATCGTTGAGGAAGAAAGCGCAGAGTCTGCCGCCTGCCGTCTTGATGGACTGGATTTGTCGATCGAAGCCTACGGGATTCTTAGCCAGGTTGGCCTCGACGGTGCGGCCGGCGATATCCCAGCGGCCCATGCGTCCGCCGGCGGGGACGTAGGCATCGAGCGTGGGCTGCAGGTGCGCCGTATCCACGCCTAACTCATGTGCGGCAAAGAATGCAGCGGCAACGTTGTAGACCATGTACAGGCCGTTGTAGCGCGTGGCGATGTGTACGGCAGCTGCGTCGGACGCAGATCCAAAGACCAGGTCAAAGCCGTAGCCGTCGCAGCCGAGCTCCACGCCCGTCACGCGACGGACAAGCGCAGGGCGGGCCCAGCCGCACGAGGGGCAATGGTAGGCGCCGAGCTGGCCGTATTGCACGTAGTCATACTCCAGCGGCGCGTTGCACTGTGAGCAAAAACGTGAGTCGCTAATACGGTCGGACTCGGTGTTGGTGGCGCCGTCGATGCCAAAGGCAATACTCGCGTTGGGAACGCGCGCGGCAATCGAGGCGCACAGCGGGTCGTCGGCGTTATAGATGAGTGTCGTTGCCGGCGAAAGCTCCAGCGCGTGGGCGATGACGTCCTGGGTGTGGTCGATCTCGCCGTAGCGGTCCAGCTGGTCGCGGAACAGGTTGAGCAGCACAAAGTAGGTCGGCTTGAGCTTGGGCAGGACGCGTACGGTGTAAAGCTCATCGCACTCAAAAACGCCCACGCGCTTGCCGCCACCGGCTCGCTTGAGGCCGCTGCGCGCTTCGAGCAGTGCGCCCACCACGCCCGGCTCCATGTTGTTGCCGGCGCGGTTGCATACCACGGTGGCGCCGCTGGCGGCAACGGCGTCGGCGATGAGGTTGGAGGTGGTGGTCTTGCCATTAGTGCCCGTAATCACCACGCTGCGGTCGACAAGGCCAGCGAGGTCGCTCAGCAACTCGGGATCGATCTTCATGGCGATGCGGCCGGGGAGTACGCCGCCCTGGCGCTTAAGGACGGAGCGCAGTCCCCAGCGGGCGATATCGCTCGAGGTGCAGGCGAGAGATGAGCGGAGGTTCATGAAACCGTTCCTAACGTAAACGACATGGTCGGGTCGAGTGCGTCACTAAAAACCGTAGCGGCGCGCAAATTCCTGGGCAAGCTGTGACACGTCTTCACAGGCATTGGCCCAGGGGGCAAAGTCGGGAGTGTCCGAGATAATACCGTCCGCTTCCCAAACGGCCTGGTGCGAAAGATCCCAGGGATCGCGCGGCTCGGGCCGGCAGGGAAGGTACGGCGTCTGGTACATGGGGTTCAGCAAGAAGAACGCGCCGCCCTCGCAACGGTTGGCAAACTCACGCAGCGCGCGTGTCGCCGGGCGCATCTTGTTTGTTTTGAACAGCAGAATCGTGCGGGCGAGCAGATACCAAGGAGAGTTCTCGAGCGCGTCAGCCCCGATCTCTTCCTCGAGCTGGTGGGCCAGGGCAAAAAAGCCGTCCTCGTCTTCCAAGCGAGCGAGGGCGAGTAGCACGGTGCCCGCAGCTCGGGTGGGATAGCCTTCTGCCTTAAGAACACGGCGGGCGTAGTTGGCGGCAGCACGGTAGCGGGCGCTCGCCATGCACAGCTGCGAGATGGCCTCAAGCGTGTGGAGCCACCCGATAAGTGCCGGCTCGTTCACGGTGAGATCTGCCGCCGTCACGCCGTCCGTCAAAACTTTGTTGGCCCAGTAGTGTGGGGCCTCCATATCGAACCCGGGCACACTTTGCTGCAGGTAATCGGTCGTGGTCGCCTCGAGCTTCATCAGGTCGCCCAGGCAGGCGTCAACGGGCGTGTCCGCCAAAATGATGGCGAGCAGCTGGGCATCGAGGACATGTGCATCGACGCGGACAATTTTGAGCAGCTCATCGCGCATGTCGTCGAACAGGCGATTACGCGTCTGTTCGAACTCCTCGTCACTGCCCATGTCCTCGATGCGATGGAGCTCGTCGAGCAGGTGGCGATGAACACCGGCGTAGGACAGCAGCGCCTGGGCATGCTCGGACTGCGCATACTTTTGGGGATTCGCGCTAATGTCGTTATGGACAAGCTCGCGTGCTGCATCGGTGAGCTCGGGGTGCGACGCCAGATAGGTGCGCTCCAGGTAGGCGGGGATGTAGACGCTCGGATCCATTAGAGGTCTCCTCCCTTAAACGGCAAACCCTGCTCGGCCGCCTGCAGGATGCGCTCATCGATTTGGGAACGCACGATATCGTTGGTGGCGACCCAGGCGGCAAAGCTGGCGTTGTCGGGGGCGCCCAGGCCCTCCTGCAGCACCGGCGTCGCCTCGGACAGCGCGAGGACAAGCTCGTCGGTGGAGCCTACGCCTACGTTGACGCGGGCATAGACGCCATCGGGAAACTCGGTTTGGAAGTAGAGTGCCTCGGCTGCGTGCGGGCACGAGCGTGCAAGGATGCGCAAGTAGTGCTCGGCACCCTCGTAGTCCAGCTCGCGCCAGGCAGCGCTCATCAGCGCGATGAGCGTCCACGGGTCCAAGTCGCGCTCCGCATCCTTGGGACGACGGCGCAGCGGCGTGTTGGCGAGATAGGGGACGGAGTGGGCAGAGCGAAAGCGCTTGAGCTCCTCGGCGGGGTATTCGAGCTTTGCCATGGCGAGCATCGCGGTGTGGCGGACACCGGCCGGATCGTTGGGGGCAAAGTCCAGGCTGCGGTTTGCGGCTTCGAGTGACATACGGTAGCGGCCGCTAATGAGGGCGCGCGACGCAAGGGCGGCAAGCCAGCGCAGGTAGGGGCGGCGCATAAGGTCGCCCGCGGCCTCGCGCTCGTAGGGGTCCTGCGCCGAGGCGATCTTGAGCGCCAAGTCGTGCTCGACTTCATCGCGCTTGGATACCAAGTACTGTACGTATTCCTCGTTGGATTCGGCGGTGAGCGCCGTCAGCATGCGCTGGGCATCCCAGTTGGTCGGATCGAGTGCGGCCGCCTCGCGGAGCATGTTCTCGGCAGCTGTCTCTTCTTGCTCTGCCTGGGTATCGTCAGGGATAAAGGGAATGCGGTAGTCGACAGCCTCGACCACCTTGGCAATGAGGTGCCCGGCGCGGTCGCGGTCGTGCACGATGAGCGGTGCGGGGTTGCGGGTGAATTGTTCCATCAGACGCTCTACGGCGGCAGCGTCGGTGAGCGGGATATTGTCGCGGCGCAAGGCCTCAAGAACGAGGCGATGGCAATCCTCTTGAATGGGATCGAATGCCATGGGGCCTCCTTTGCTGCGGTTAGGGTTCAAATGTTTCTATATAAGGTTCTAGTTTACCCGCATGTGGCACACCGGGGGTGCCGCACTTGGACTTGCACCTTTGCACCACGAAGACGGATGTCGCACAAATGTCGGCACCTTGGACGACCGAGTGGTATCACGGTGCCGCAAACGGTCGATTTTTGGCGGCGAACGGTGCATATTTTGGAGGGGCACCGTCCTGCCCAGGATATGTAGTCAACCTTGATAAAACGTTTGCCCAGCTTGGGAGTATGAATGCCGCACAAGGGTCTTCAGGGATAGAAAAAACGTTTCATCATTGTCGGCTTTAGGTGAATAACTGACCAACCAGAACGGTAAAATAGTGTTTGTCTGAGCGTTGAGACGTTTAGACATCGCGCATTGTCATCGCCGGCAACGCGCAAACCGGTCCTAACGGAGCCAATTGGGTGCTCCGTTATATACGCAAGTCTAAGAGGGGCTTGTTTAGGAGGCACAGTATGGGACGTTTTACCAATCCTCGCGATCTGTACTTTGGTGAGGGCGCTCGCCACGAGGTGAAGAACCTCAAGGGCAAGAAGGCCATCATCGTTTCTGGCGGCAGCTCTATGCGTCGCGGCGGGTTCCTGCAGGACGTCGAGGCCGACCTCAAAGAGGGCGGCTTCGAGGTCAAGCTGTTCGAGGGCGTCGAGTCCGATCCGTCCATCGAGACGGTCATGAAGGGCGCCGAGGCCATGCGCGAGTTCGAGCCCGACTGGATTATCGCCATCGGCGGCGGCTCGCCCATCGATGCCGCTAAGGCCATGTGGGTCTTCTACGAGTATCCCGAGGAGTCCTTCGATAACATCATCCAGCCGTTCAGCTTCCCCGAGCTGCGTCAGAAGGCTCACTTCTGCGCCATCTCCTCTACCTCCGGTACCGCTACCGAGGTCACTGCCTTCTCCGTCATCACCGACTACGCCAAGGGCATCAAGTACCCGCTGGCCGACTTCAACATCACCCCTGATGTCGCCATCGTCGACCCCGAGCTCACCTACACCATGCCCGCCAAGCTGTGCGCTCACACCGGCATGGACGCTCTGACCCACTGCATGGAGGCCTACGTTTCCACCTGCGCCTCTATGTTCACCGATGCCAACGCTCTGCACGGCATCCGCGAGATCGTCGAGTGGCTGCCCAAGTCCTATGCTGGCGACCATGAGGCCCGTCAGCACATGCACGAGGCTCAGTGCATCGCCGGTATCGCCTTCTCCTCGGGCCTGCTCGGCATCGTTCACTCCATGGCTCACAAGACCGGTGCTGCCTTCGAGAACGGCCACATCATCCACGGTGCTGCTAACGCCATGTACCTGGGCAAGGTCATCCAGTGGAACTCCAAGGATCCCCGTGCTGCCGAGCGTTACGCTTACGTGGCCAAGGAGATCCTGCACCTTCCCGGCGAGACCAACGAGGAGCTCATCGCTGCACTCGTCCAGAAGATTCGCGACCTCAACGACCAGCTCAACATTCCGCAGTCCATCAAGGATTACGCGAATGGTGGCGTGAAGGTCGACGCCGAGAACCCGCAGATGGTTTCCGAGGAGGAGTTCCTCGCCAAGCTGCCCGAGATCGCCGCGAACGCCGAGCAGGACGCTTGCACGCCCGAGAACCCGCGTGAGACCAAGGCTGCCGACTTCGAGAAGATCCTCAAGGCCTGCTACTACGACACCGACATCGATTTCTAATCGACTCTTGTTATCGTAACGAGGGGCTCCGCACGTATCTGTACGGAGCCCCTTTCTTTTTTCTTTTAGAGAATGGGATAGTTATGGCTGCAATTTTCAATAGCCCCAGCAAGTACATCCAGGGTCCGGACGAGCTCGCCAAGCTCGGCTCCTATGTCGAGCCGCTCGGCGCTAAGGCCCTCGTCATCGTGACGCCTTCGGGCAAGAAGCGCGTCGGTGCCAAGATCGAGGGCGGCTTTGCCGAGGCCAAGGCCGAGCTGCTGTTTGAGGACTTTAACGGCGAGTGCTCCAAGGGCGAGGTCGATCGCCTGGTTGCGCTCGCTCGCGACAACGGTTGCGACATCATCGTCGGCGTCGGTGGCGGCAAGATCCTCGACACCGCGAAGGCCGTCGCCTATTACCTGGAGTCCCCGGTTATCATTTGCCCCACCATTGCCTCGACCGATGCACCGTGCTCGGCGCTTTCGGTGCTTTACACCGATGACGGCCAGTTCGATAAGTACCTCTTCCTTAAGGCAAACCCCAATATCGTCCTGATGGATACGACGGTTATCGCGGCGAGCCCGGTGCGCCTGACGGTTTCCGGTATGGGCGATGCGCTCGCAACCTACTTCGAGGCCCAGGCGACGCACGATGCCGACGGCGGCACCTGCGCTGGCGGCAAGGGCAGCATGGCTGGTCTGGCGCTCGCCAAGCTCTGCTACGAGACGCTTATGGCCGATGGCGTCAAGGCCAAGGTTGCGCTGGAGAAGGGTGCGCTCACGCCTGCCGTCGAGCACATCATCGAGGCCAATACGCTGCTTTCGGGCATTGGCTTTGAGAGCTCGGGCCTTGCTGCCGCTCATGCCATCCACAATGGCCTGACGATGCTGCCCGAGTGCCACAGCATGTATCACGGCGAGAAGGTCGCCTTCGGCACTATCGTCCAGCTGGTACTCGAGGATGCCCCGACCGAGAAGCTCGAGGAAGTCTTGGGCTTCTGCATTGAGCTGGGCCTGCCGGTCACGATGAAGGAACTTGGCGTTGCCGAGCTTACGCGCGAGCAGGCCATGATTGTTGCCGAGGCCGCGTGCGCGCCCGAGGACACCATGTGCAATATGCCGTTTGAGGTGACGCCCGAGATGGTCGCAAACGCCATCCTGGGTGCCGACGCACTGGGCCACTACTATCTCATGGATGAGTAAATCAAGCTAAGGAAGGGGCAAAGCCAACAGATGGCTTTGCCCCTTTTTGCTATGGTGCAAAGGGGTCAGGGTACTTTGCACCCATCGTTGTTTGATGAAGGGTGGATTCTCGTATGGCGCTTCCTATGGTTTATGGCGGCCCCGGTCGGTATGTTCAGGGACCGGGGGAGCTTTCGCGCCAGGGCAGGTATTTGTCATGGTTGGGCTGCGCTGCCTATGTCTTGTTTGACCAGGGCACCGAGGATCGGCTGTGCAGGCAGATCGTCGATGGATTTCTGGATGAAGATCTAAGCGAGCCGTTCTTTAAGATTTACAACGGTCCGTGTACGGAAGATGCCGTTGTCGAAATGGCCAAGGAAGCCCGGGCCGAGTATTGCGACATGGTGGTGGGCATTGGCGGCGGCAAGATGCTCGATATCGCCAAGGCCGTTGCGTTTTATGCCGAGTTGCCGTTGTGTGTATGTCCCACGGCGGCGTCGATGGACGGTCCGTGCAGCGCGATTTCGGTGCTGTATCACGAGGATGGGTCGTTCGACCGCTACCTGATGCTCGAGAAGAATCCAGACTTGGTCGTGGTCGATACCAACGTGGTCGCGGCGGCCCCGCTGCGTATGACGGTCGCTGGTATGGGCGATGCGCTGGCAACGTATTTCGAGGCGCGTTCGTGCGCCGCGGCGCACGGCGCCAACGAGCACGGTGGCGCGCCGGGACACTTGGCCTTGGTTGCGGCTCGTGCCTGCTATGACACACTCATGGAGTGCGGCGTCGCTGCCAAGCGCGATCTCAAAAAGGGCCGTACATCGCCAGCGGTTGAGCGCCTGATCGAGTGCAATATTCTGCTCTCGGGTGTTGGCTTTGAGAGTGGTGGCTTAGCGCTTGCCCATGCCATAGCCAACGGCCTGACGATTCTGCCCGAGTGCAAGGCCATGCATGGTGAGGCCGTGGCATTTGGCCTGGTGGTGCAGCTGCGCCTGGAGCGTGCGCCCGAGCTTGATCAGGTGCTCGAGTTTTGCCAGCGCGTTGGTCTACCGACGACGCTCGCGGAGCTGGGACTTGGCGAGATTTCCGATACCGACCTGATGAGCGTTGCGGATGCGGTCTTTAGAAACGAGCGCAATATGGCCAACGAGCAGGCCAAGGTGACCAGACAAAAGCTCGTGCAGCTCATGTGCGAGGCATAGCTTGGCACTTGATTGACCTTGTGCAATCGAGGCGGCGATAGGCCATGGGCTATTTGCCGCAAAGATGCTCCGCGTGTAATTTGCCCGAGGCGTGGGCCGATAGCGTATCATTATCTCTTGCTTGTTTGCACTGCTCAGGGAGGGGCCGCGCATGGCGCAGGAACACGATCTGTTTGATGACATTATCGAGATCAGCAAGGGTTTCGACTTTCTTAAAAACCCGCTTGGCGGCGTGACCGATGCACTCGATCCATCGGCGCCGCAGTGGAATCCTGCCGACTACAAGGAGCGCCCGCGCGGCAACACCATTCCGTGCTTGACCTGCAAAAACGAAAAGAGCGGCTGCACCGCGTGCATGGACGTGTGCCCGGTCAACGCTATCGAGGTCGAGGAAGACTCCATCGAGATCCTCGACTCCTGTCGCAAGTGCGGCCTGTGCGCCGCTACTTGCCCGACGGAGGCGATCATCTCTCCGCGCCTTGCACCCAAAAACGTCTACGACGACATTGTCTCGGCGGCTACGAGCCACGAGACCGCCTACGTTACCTGCACGCGTGCCCTTAAGCGCATGCCGCGCGAAAACGAAGTCGTCGTTGCCTGCGTGGGCGATATTACGGCGGAGACCTGGTTCTCGGTACTGGCCGACTATCCCAACGTGAGTGTGTACCTGCCGTTGGGCGTGTGCGATAAATGCCGCAACACCGGCGGTGAGGACATTCTTGGCGAGGCGATTGCGAAGGCCGAAGAGTGGTCTGGCACGGGTATGGGCCTAGAGGTCGACCCCAAGAGCCTCAAGTGCCATAAGCGCCGCGAGTACGAGCGCAAGGAGTACATGGAAAAGATTGCCCGCACCACGGGCCTAACGGTGACCAAGCTCAATCCGGCGACGGCGGCGCTGGCCTCGGTGACGCAAAAGCTCAAGGCTCATCGCCATCAGATTACCCAGCTCGAGCGTACGCTCAACACCATGTGCGGCACCACGACGACCAAGCGTCGCCGTTCGCTCACGCACGGGCGGCAGCTGGTGCTCTCGACGCTGCAGAACCACCCCGAGCTTGCCCAGAATATGCAGGTGAGCACACCGGAATGCGATTTTGACAAGTGCACGTCATGCGGCGAGTGCGTCAACGTGTGCCCCACGTTTGCCTGCGATTTGGTGGGAAGCGGTCGCTTTGCACTGGAGTCCACGTATTGCCTAGGTTGCGGAGCCTGCGTCAAGGTGTGCCCCGAGCATGCGCTCAAGCTGGTCGAGCACGATGCGTCCAATCTGGTCGTTGTCGACCCCGAGGCCGAGGAAAAGGCCGCTCAGAAGGCCAAGGCCCACGAAGAGGCCCAGAAGGTCAAGGCCGAGGCAAAGGCCAAGCTGGACAAGATGCTCGACCAGGTGGAGAAGCTCGCGGACTAGTCAGCGAGCTCTATCTCTGCTTCATTTGCGCCGCCGCGGTGTCCGGATTCGCCCGGATGCTGCGGCGGCGCTATACTTATACGGTTTGAAGTACCTGTACCAAAAGGAGCTGTCGTGTCCCTTTCCATCGGTATCGTGGGCCTGCCCAACGTGGGCAAGTCGACGCTGTTCACCGCGCTTACCAAAAAGACCGGCCTTGCCGCCAACTACCCGTTTGCCACGATCGACCCCAACGTGGGTATCGTCGACGTGCCCGATAGCCGCTTGCAAAAGCTTGCCGACATCGTTAACCCGGGTCGCATTGTGCCGGCGACGGTCGAGTTCGTCGACATCGCAGGTCTGGTGAAGGGCGCTAACGAGGGCGAGGGCCTGGGCAACCAGTTCCTGGCCAACATTCGCGAGACCGACGCCATCTGCGAGGTCGTGCGCTACTTTAAGGACCCCAACGTCATGCGTGAGGTGGGCCGCACGGGCGAGTTCGTCGATCCCGCCGGCGATGCCGACACCATCATGACCGAGCTCATCCTGGCCGACATGGGCACGCTCGAGAAGCAGCTGCCTAAGCTCGAGAAGGAGGCCAAGCGCGACAAGGAGCTCATGCCCAAGTTCGAGGTTGCCAAGCGCCTGCTTGCCTGGCTCAACGAGGGCAAGCGCGCCGCATCCATGGAGATGACCGACGAGGAGCGTGCCGCCGCCAAGGGGCTGTTCCTGCTCACCATGAAGCCCATCCTGTATGTGGCCAACGTGGACGAGGATATGCTCAACGACGATCTGGCGCCCATCGACGGCGTCAAGCCGCTGCCGATCTGCGCCAAGATCGAGGCCGAGCTTTCCGAGCTCGATCCCGAGGACGCCGCCGACTACCTGGAAAGCCTGGGCCTGGAACAGCCCGGTCTGGACGTGCTCGCGCAGGCGGCCTATAAGCTGCTCGGTCTGCAGTCGTTCTTTACGGCCGGCGAGATGGAGGTCAAGGCCTGGACGGTTCGTCAGGGCGCGACCGCTCCGCAGGCCGCCGGTGTTATCCATACCGACTTTGAGCGCGGCTTTATTAAGGCCGAGGTCATTGGCTACGACGACTACATCGAGCTCGGCGGCGAGCAGGGCGCCAAGGCCGCCGGCAAGCTGCGTATTGAGGGCAAGGACTATGTCATGGCCGATGGCGACGTCGTGCACTTCCGCTTTAACGTGTAAGGGCGACGCATATGTTTAAATACGGCAAAAAAGCTGGGTACATGGGTATTGCGCTGCTCGTACTTGCGGTGATCCCGCTGGTGGTTGCAGCGTGTGTTATCCCCAACATTGGCCCCGAGGTGGCAACGAAGTTTAACGCCGCCGGCGAGGTGACGCGCTGGGGCAAGAGCTACGAGCTGTTGGCGCTGCCGGTACTCAATCTGCTGCTGAGCGTGGCGACGTACTTTACGGCGGGACGCCAGGCAAAAAATAATGATGACTCCGCCGCCATGGCGCGCATCGTGTGCGAGCGCTACCTGCGCAACGGTTGCATCACGGGTGTGTTCCTCAACGTGATCAACGTTTACTTTATGTACTCGGCGATTACTGGAACGGGCTTTGGCTTTGGTTTCTAGCTTGTCCTTTTAGGCAACGAGCCTGCACGCATATTCAATGGCTGCTGCGAGGCCGCCGCTCGATCGTGGTTTAAAGACCATGTCGGCGGCGGCCTCGTTTTCGTATCCGGCGCCGCGAAGGGCGAGTGCGATACCGGCTTCCAGGAGAAGGGGCAGACCGCGTTGGCTGGTTGCGATCACGGCAGCCTGATTGAGCGAGCAGCTGTGCGCTTGGCATTGGATGGCAAGTTCACCTTGCGCCGGGCAAGGGACCAGAATGGCGGCGACGCGACTTGATAGCAATGCAAATGCCGTGCGCTCATCGGGCGAAAGGGCTTCTGCTTCAACGACGACGAGCTTGGGCGGTGCGCTGTTTGTGCGAAGCGTGGCTCGGTACATGCGGACCGAAGAACCCGACATAGAAAACTCCTGTGTATTCGGCAAAACGTAAACTATAGTTTACGTTTATGTTCGGCTCCATTTCAAACTCGGCTGCATGGACGAACGTGCGAAACAGATTCTTGGCAGGCGGGTCGAAGAGACACGCAGGGACCTTGGTATCTCCAAGGTTGATTTTTGTGTGGCGACAGGAATCAGCCGACCCTACCTCGACCGAATCGAAGATGGGACGGCAAATTTCACGCTCAAGGTTCTATTTAAGATCGCGCCCGCACTCGGCATGACGGTGTCAGAGCTTCTCGAGGGCATCGAATAGGGGATACCCGTCGACAACTGAATTACGCCATCGGGATACGGTCGTTGTTGACTTGGCTGTAGAACAGGCGCTGGATCTCGGCGGCATCGCGTGACTGGCCGAGCGCCCACATGGTTTTGGCCACGAGCGTCTCGGTGGTCATATCGTCGCCGCGCAAAATACCCGGATGATCGGCGTAAGCTCGGCCGACCTCATAAACACCCAGGTCAAGGCCCTCCTCGGGGACCTGCGTGGTCATAACGACGGTGCGACCCGAATCGACCCAGCGGAAAATTGCCTCTTGGAACGAATCGCCGGACTCGCCAAACTCGGGAATACCGCCAATGCCAAAGGTCTCAAGAATTACAGCATCGTAGCTATCGGCTAGGGCGTCCAGGATACCCGGGTTCACGCCGGGCGTCAGCTTAAGGACAAATACGCGCGGATTGATACTGTCGTAGAAACGCACCGGGCTCTCATTCTGATGAGTGCCGTGAAGCCCGTTGCGCACAATGCGGTCGTTGCGGATGTAGGCAATGGGCGGATAGTTGACGCTAATGAACGCGTTAAAGCTCATGGTGCGCTGCTTGCGGGCGCGCGTGCCAGCAATGGCGACGCCGCCAAACACGATCGAAACGTCGTGCGAATGCTCGTCGAGCGCATAGAGCAGGCTCTGGTACAGGTTGAGCTTGGCGTCGGTAAAGGGATTGCCCATGGGCTTTTGCGAGCCGGTGAGCACGATAGGCTTAGGGCTGTCCTGAATCAGATAGGAAAGCGCCGCCGCGGTGTAGCTCATGGTGTCGGTGCCGTGTAGAATCACGAATCCGTCGTGGTCGGCATAGCCCTTGACGATGACATCGCGGATGCGCATCCAGTCGCTCGGGCGCATATTGGTGCTGTCGATGTTCATGGGCTGCACGACGTCGAGCTCGCAGAGGCCCGAGATCTCGGGGACGCTCTGGGCGAGCTCCTCACCGGTCAGGGCGGGGGAGAGGCCGTTGCCGTCCTCGGTCGATGCGATGGTGCCGCCCGTGGCGATGAGAAGGATGCGCTTCATGCTGGTATTCCTATCGTATTTGCCGCCGCAGAGGCGGAGTCGTTCGGCAGTATTGTGGCACAGGGCGTCCAATGTTCAAACGTATTACATCATCTGTAACGTTTGAAAACACTTCAATTGCCGTCAAACAGGGGCCCAGGTCGTGCGTTTGCCGTGCGCTGATGGCTGCGAGGGGCGAGAAACCCCATATAACGTGTACACTATGAAGGCTATTTTCGTTCATTCACGCGGGTGGGCACCGGCTCCCCGCCAACAAGAGGGGGAACCATGGATCAAAAGGCTTCCGCAAAGGTCCTCGTACTCGACTTTGGTGCGCAGTACGGTCAGCTCATTGCCCGTCGCGTCCGCGACCTCAACGTGTATTCCGAGATTGTCCCCTGCGACATCTCGGCCGACGAGATTCGCGAGATGAACGCCTCTGCGCTCATCCTTTCCGGCGGTCCGGCTTCCGTGTATGCCGAGGACGCTCCGTCTATAGATCCCGCCATCTTTGACCTGGGCCTTCCCGTCCTGGGCTTCTGCTACGGCCATCAGATCACGGCCGTGACGCTCGGCGGCAAGGTCGGCCACTCCGAGGTGGGCGAGTACGGCCGCGCCACCATCACGCGCACGGCCGGCGCCAAGCTCTTTAACTCCACGCCCATGGAGCAGACCGTGTGGATGAGCCACCGCGACGCCGTTTCCGAGGTGCCCGAGGGCTTTACCGTTACCGCCAGCACTGACGTGTGCCCGGTTGCCGCCATGGAGTGCGTCGAGCGCAAGATTTTCACCACGCAGTTCCACCCCGAGGTCAAGCACTCCGAGTATGGTCAGCAGCTGCTGAGCAACTTCCTGTTTGAGATCTGCGGCCTGGAGCCCAACTGGAGCATGGACAACCTGGTCGAGACCATGACGGCCGAGTTCCGCGAGAAGGTCGGCGACGACCGCGTGATTCTGGCCCTGTCCGGTGGCGTCGACTCCTCCGTCGTGGCTGCGCTGGGTGCTCGCGCCGTGGGCAAGCAGATGACCTGCGTGTTCATCAACCACGGCCTGCTGCGCAAGGGCGAGCCTGAGCAGGTGGAGGAGGTCTTCACCAAGCAGTTTGACGTCGACTTTATCCACGTCCACGCCGAGGACCGTTATGCCGAGCTTCTGGCCGGTGTGACCGAGCCCGAGGAGAAGCGCCGCATCATCGGTACGCAGTTCTGGAAAGAGTTCTTCGCCGTGGCGCAGCAGCTCGAGACCGATGGCAAGCCGGTCAAGTACCTGGCTCAGGGCACCATCTACCCCGACATCATCGAGTCCGGCGCTCGCAAGACGGGCGGCAAGACGGCCACCATCAAGAGCCATCACAACCTGATCCCGTTCCCCGAGGGCGTGCACTTCGACCTCATCGAGCCGCTCGACCACTTCTTTAAGGACGAGGTCCGCGCGCTTGGTCTGGCACTGGGCCTGCCGGGTCACATCGTGTTCCGCCAGCCTTTCCCGGGCCCGGGTCTTGCCATCCGCATCATCGGTGCGGTCGACAAGGAGAAACTCGAGATCCTCAAGAACGCCGACGCTATCGTGCGCGAGGAGCTGGATGCCTACAACCAGCGCCTGTTTGAGCAGACCGGCGAGCGCAACTCCGAGCACAGCTGCTGGCAGTATTTCGCGGTTCTGCCCGACATTAAGTCCGTCGGCGTTATGGGCGACGAGCGCACCTACCAGCGTCCGATCATCCTGCGTGCCGTCGAGTCCAGCGATGCCATGACCGCCGACTGGGCCAAACTGCCTTACGACGTCCTGGCCCGCATCTCCGGCCGCATCGTTGCTGAGGTCCCCGGCGCCAACCGCGTGTGCTACGACATCACGTCTAAGCCGCCCGCGACGATCGAGTGGGAGTAGGCTGACAGGGTTCTGACCTGCACTTTTGAGTGCCGCACTG
>CABRZJ010000005.1:0-48635 GCA_902475425.1 uncultured Collinsella sp. | reverse complement strand
ACGCGCTCGGGATCACTCGTCACGCAATAGGCATCGTTGCCCCAAAAGTCATCGCCCAGGCCATAGACTTTTAGAAATGTATCGTCGGTCTCTTGCTCCAGATAGTCGGCCAAACGCATCAGAGCATCGTTGTCGATTGCGCGCGAGGCGACTACTTCGCCGTCGACAAACATCACCTGGCCGTTACAGAACGCCCCGGTCGAGAAGCACTCGGAACGATTTTTGAACATCCAGCCCATCGCGGACGGTTGGCGACCCGAAACCGGGCCAAAGTGCAGACCCGCCGCCTGCATGGCATGAATGCCCTCGATGGCGTAGTCACTGGCGCCGTCATGTCCAGCTGGAATCAGCGTATCGTCCATATCGGTCAGCACAAGTTTGATCATGAGGTCCCCATTCGTATCGGTCCTACCTATTGTAACGACCCGCCAAAATAAACCTGTCCCTTTTTGGCAGGTGCGTTAGTATAGGGAACAACAGATTCGATGCGGGAGTGCCGGCGGTGCAAACCACAAGGCTGAGAGGGCAATGGGCCCAATCCTTTGAACCTGTCAGTTAATGCTGGCGTAGGGAGCATGCCGCCTTTACAGGGGCGCTGTCTATGCACAGCGCCCCTTTTCTATGCCAAGGAGGCATGTGCAGTGATTGATTCGGAACAGCTTAAGCAACATATGGTCAAGGCCGTGGAGGAGATTCGCGCTACCAATCCGATGGCCGGTTCCATCACCAACACGGTGACGATCGACTTTGTCGCCAACGCGCAGCTCGCCGTGGGCGGATCGGCCGCCATGGTCTATCTGCCCGACGAGGGCGAGGCACTCGTTGCCGGCGGCGGCGCCATCTATCTCAACATGGGCACGCTCTTCCCCATTTACGAGCAAACGATTCCCCGCGCGGCCAAGGCGGCACACGACGCCGGTAAGCCCTGGGTGCTCGATCCGGTGGGCCTGGGTATCGGTAGCCTGCGCACCCAGCTGGTCAACGAGCTCAAGCAGTACAAGCCCGCCATCGTGCGCGGCAACGCCTCCGAGATTATCGCGCTCGCCGGCCTGTGGGGTCTTGAGGGCGAGGCGGCCGATCTGAGCCGCGTGCGCGGTGTCGATACCACCGACACGGTCGACGCCGCCCGTGGTGCCGCCGTGGCGCTCGCTCGCCACACCGGTGGCGCCGTTGTGGTCTCGGGCGAAGTCGACCTGATCACCGACGGCACGACGGTGGCCAAGTCTCACGGCGGCAGCCCGCTCATGTCCAAGATCACCGGCTGCGGCTGCTCGCAGGGCGGCGTGCTGGCCGTGTACGCCTGCGCCGCCGACCCGTTTACGGCAGCCGTCTGCGGCACCGCCGTCTACAACGTGGCCGGCACGCGTGCCGCCGCTGTCGCCGACGCCCCGGCAAGCTTTAAGGTCGCCTTTATCGACGAGCTCTACCGCGCAACCGCCCAAGACATCGCCGATAACCGACTCGAGCTCGAGGAGGCATAGGCCATGTCCGAGCCCGCAACCAATGCCGGCATGAACACGCTCGTCGCCGTGGCCATCGCCCCGTGCGGCACCGGCGATGAGCTATCCGCCGAGGTCGCCGAGGTCGTGCGTGTCATTCGCGAGAGCGGCCTGCCCAACCGCACCACCTCCATGTTCACCGAGATCGAGGGCGACTGGGACGAGGTCATGCAGGTCGTGCGCGACGCAACCTTTGTGTTGGCGAGCAAGGGCATCCGCACCGAAGTCGTGCTCAAAGCCGATATTCGACCCGGATTTACCGACACCATGACCGGCAAGCTCGAACGCATGGAAGCGCAGATCAAAAAGCAGGAGGAAGCACGATGAGCATCCGCGACAACCTTGATATCTCGGCCTATCTGGTACTCGGCCCCGAAAACACGCTCGGGCGTCCCGTGGGCGATGTGGTGGCCCAGGCGCTCGACGCCGGCTTTACCTGCATCCAGGTGCGCTCCAAGGTGGCAAGCGCCCGCGGGATCATTGCGCTGACGGGCGACGCCGCGCAGGCAATCGCACAGGCCGGCAAAACCGGTCAGGTTGCCCTGCTGATCGACGACCGCCTGGACTGCGTACTCGCCGCGCGCGAGCAGGGTATTGCTGTCGACGGCGTGCACGTGGGCCAGAGCGACATTCCCGTCGAGGTCTGTCGCAAGCTGCTGGGGCCCAACGCCATCGTGGGCCTTTCCGCCCGTTGCGAGGAGATGCTCGAGTACGTCAAGACCGCCGACATGAGCCTAGTCGACTACCTGGGCATCGGCCCACTCCACGAGACCGAGACCAAGCGCGACTGCGGACGCGCGGCCGACGGCTCTATCATCACCAAGAGCTTTGAGGACCTGGCCGCCCTCCACGCGGCAAGCCCCGTGCCCATCGTGGTGGGCGGCGGCGTCAAGACGGCCGACCTGCCACAGCTCAAGGCCACCGGCGTCGACGGCTTTTTCGTGGTGAGCGCCGTCTGCAGCGCCGATGACCCCTACGCCGCGGCCAAGGAGCTCGTCGACACCTGGCAGCAGGCGTAAGTCTAGGCCGAGCAGCTGATTCGCAGCCTCATATCTTCAGCAATGGAAAGCGCATCCCAGTTTGAGCCTCCATTCCGGGATGCGCTTTCCGCATGCGACCCTTACCCCGCCAGATACGCTTTCAACGCCGGCAAAGTCGCCTCCGCATCTCGACGACCGATCTGATAGATGCGCTCGAGCTCATCCGGTTCGCGGCACAGCGACGGCACCTTCACCGATTCGCTCGGCCGCACCATAAAGACCTCGCCGGCAGCCTCGCGACGCGCCAGGTCATCGAGCGTGGCATTGTAGACCTCATGCCGATGCTCAAGCGCCGCGACAAACTCCGGGTAGTGACGGAACACGCGCCGCAGCATGGGCATAACGCTGTTGGGCTGCTTTACAAAGCCCGCCGGTTGCGTCAGCACCACCACGTTGCGGTCGTAGCCCTGCGCAAACAGCCATGCACTGGGAATAGAATCAGCCACGCCACCATCCAGATATTTGTGTCCCTCAATGACAACAGGACGCGTCGCCACGGGAATAGCCGACGACGCCCGGATCCACTCGATATCGCGCTCATCGCCATAGGGCAGGTCGTGGTAGACAGCCTTGCCCGTCTCGATATCGGTACACACGCACGTAAACCGCATGGGACAGGCGCGATATGTCTCCAGGTCGATGGGATCGCGCTCGATAGGCACCTCGTGATAGGCAAAATCGGCATTGAACATATCGCCGGTCCGCAGCCAGCTTGCTACACCCGCATAGCGCTTATCGGCACAATAGGCCTTGTTATAGCGAATGGCGCGGCCGATCTGGCGCGATTTAAAGTTGTAGCCAAACGCCGCACCCGCCGAGACACCCACCATATGGTCGCAGGTCAAACCGTGCTCCATCCAAACGTCGAGCACGCCCGCCGTATACATACCGCGGTAGCCGCCTCCCTCGAGCGCAAGCCCCACCGTGTGTGATGTCTCCGGCTGTGTCATGCAACCATCTCCGTTCCCATGCTTTTGAACTCAACAAGTATATCTGTCAACGTATGCCGTCAAAAACGTGTTTATAAGCATTTATCGAACGTTTCCCAATGCATTCCCCATGCCGTACCGCAATGCCCCTAGATGGCCTTAGGCATGAACGCCCTTAAGAACGTTGCGGGATAAACATCGCCCGCACCATGCCGACGTCATCGCACGCAACGTGAGATAATTCTCAGCAGAAGTCACCAAAAGCAGAGGGAGTTTATGATGAAGGTTCTTTTGGTCAATGGCAGCCCCAAGGCAAACGGCAACACCGCCCGCGCACTCGCCGAGATCGCCGAGCAACTCAATGCGGAAGGCATTGATACCGAGGTGTTTCAGCTGGGCGCCAAGCCCATTCGCGACTGCATCGGCTGCGGTCAGTGCGGCAAGCTTGGCGGTCGCTGCACCTTTGACGATGACGTGGTGAACGAGCTCATCGCTGCCGCCGAGCAGGCAGACGGCTTTGTCTTTGGCTCGCCCGTCTACTATGCGCATCCCAGCGGACGCATCCTCTCGGCTCTCGACCGCGCATTCTATGCCGGCGGGCATGCCTTTGAGCACAAACCCGGCGCCGCGGTCGCCGTCGCCCGTCGCGGCGGCACGTCGACCACCTTCGATGTGCTCAACAAGTACTTCACCATTAAGCAGATGCCCGTAGTTGCTTCCACCTACTGGAACAACGTGTTTGGCCGCGTGCCCGTCGACGCCGATGGGGATGCCGAGGGCCTTGCCACCATGCGAAACATCGGTAAGAACATGGCTTGGCTTCTACGTTGCATCGAGGCCGGACAGGCCGCCGGTATCAACGCACCCGAGGCAGATCGAGCAACGACCAACTTCATCAGGTAGAACGGCGGAACATACTATGAACGTGCAAATCTTCGGCACCAAGAAGTCCTTCGATACCAAGAAGGCACAGCGTTATTTTAAAGAGCGCCGCATTAAGGTGCAGTTTATCGACCTTAAGGAAAAGGAGATGAGCAAGGGCGAGCTCACGAGCGTGATGCAGGCGGTCGGCGGTATCGACAAGCTGCTCAACCCCAAAGCCAAGGACGAGGAGACGCTCGCGCTCATTCAGCATCTCACCCCCAGTCAGCGCTTCGACAAGCTGCTCGAGAACCAGCAGGTTCTAGCCGAGCCCATCGTGCGCAACGGCAAAAAGGCCACCGTCGGTTATTGCCCCGATGTATGGGGAGCCTGGGAGTAGCTTGTGTTATTTGCCGGCGCGTGGGTATAAGAGCAGGCGTTTGGCATAAGATTCAACTGTAAGCCATGTCTAACAAAGGAGGGCACATGCCCAACAAACCCGTGAAGATCATCATGCTTACCGGATACCTCGGTGCCGGCAAGACCACGCTGCTCAACCACATCCTCGCTAACGACGGCGGCATCCGCGCCGCCGTGATCGTCAACGATATCGGCGAGATCAACGTCGACGCCAGCCTTATCGCCGACGGCGGCCTTTCCGAGACCGATGACCTCATCCCGCTCACCAACGGCTGCATCTGCTGCACGCTTTCGGACGACCTGGCCAACCAGCTGCAGGGCATCGCCGATTCGGGCAACTTCGATTACATCATCATCGAGGCCTCGGGCATTTGCGAGCCCATCCCCATCGCCTACACCATCTCGAGCTTCTGCGACGAGGCCAAGGTGGGAGGCGAGCCCAAGCTCGCGCTCGACAACATCGTGGCCGTGGTCGACTGCGCCCGCATGTACGACGAGTTCAACGGCGGTCGCGACCTGCTGGCAGAGGATATCGACGAGGACGACATCGAGAGTCTGCTCATCCAGCAGATCGAGTTCTGCTCCACGCTGATCCTCAACAAGACCGATACCGTGAGCCCTGAGCAGATCGCCGAGCTTAAGGCCATCGTGCGCAGCCTGCAGAAAGACGCCGTGATCGTCGAGGCCCAAAACGGCGAGGTCCCCATGGAGGAGCTGCTCGACACCGACCGCTTCGACTTTATGCGCGCCTACAACTCCGCCGCCTGGATCGAGGCCATGGAGCATCCCGAGGAGCACGACGACCCCGAGGTGCTCGAGTACGACATCGAGACCTTTGTGTACTCGCGCCGCAAGCCGTTTGACCTGCAAAAGTTCACCGATTTTGTTGAGCAGGAGTGGCCCGACGAGGTCATTCGCGTCAAGGGCCCGCTGTGGCAGACCGGCGATCCGGACATGTGCTACATGTTCGAGCAGGCCGGCCACCAGATGCGCCTGATGGAGAACGGCCTGTTTGTCGACTCGGCGCCCGAGGGCGAGAAGCAGAAGATCATCGACGAGAACCCCGAGATCATGCAGATTTGGGACGACGAGACGGGCGACCGCATGACGAGCCTGTGCATCATCGGCCGTCACATGGACAAGGATGCGCTCATCGCCTCCCTCGATGCCTGCCTGACCGACTGGCACCGCGCCTAGGTTTATCCAAGCGGACATTTTTCCGCTACGTAACCGCCAAACCACCACGAAGGTGCCTGTCCCCTTCGTGGTGGTTTTTCGTTCTGAGCCAAGGAGATTCATGTTCAACATTGTGCTGTATGCGCCCGAGATTCCGGCCAATACGGGCAATATCGGCCGCACCTGCGTGGTTACCGGCGCCCGCCTGCATCTGGTGGAGCCGCTGGGCTTCTCGCTCGACGACAAAACGGCACGTCGCGCCGGCCTGGGCTACTGGCAAAACTTGGACGTGACCACCTATGCCAGCTGGGAGGATTTCCTTGCGCGCAATGGCCTCTCCCCTGCCGACGAACGCCTGCATCTGCTGACCAAAAAGGCACGCCGCACCTATGCGCAGAGCACCTACCGCGACGGCGACTACTTGGTCTTTGGCAGCGAGAGCTCGGGCATTCCCGAGCCGCTGCTCGCCGCGGCGCCCGAGCGCTGCGAGCGCATCCCTATGCTGCGCGATTGCGACTCGCTCGATAACGCCGAGGCCTGGGAAGCCCACGAGGAATCGCTCGGGCATACCGAGGACGGCCACGAAGCCATCCTTCGGCAGGACATCTGCGGCAACTTCGTCAATCCGGACGACTACCGCATCAGCGCACTCAACCTCTCCAACAGCGCCGCCATCGTCCTCTACGAAGCCCTGCGCCAAACAGGCTTTCCGGGAATGTGACAAAGGAACTGTCCCTTTGTCACATTCAAGCGCCGCGCCGATGGCGCACACGCCTAATTGATGCTCTAGATAAAGAGCCTCACTTTTAATCAGAATTAACTAAAGTAAAATGAAGTTAAACGGCGGTGTGAAAGGAGAGCCTTGTGGAATATCTCGAGAACCCGTTTACCCCCAGTTTTGGTGAGGTTCCCGCCCATCTCGCTGGCAGACAACAGATTATTCGGGATTTGGACCGTGCCTTCTTGAGCCAGCGCAGGCGCCCAGAATTGACCTCGATCTTCTCAGGCGCGCGTGGAACCGGTAAAACCGCTCTCATGTCGTCGCTCGCGACAAGGGCGGAATCCCACGGCTGGATAGCCGTAAAGACGACCGCGCTCCCGGGAATGCTTGAGGAACTCGAGTTCGGGGCGAAACGCGCCGCAGCCCATCTCATCGACCCGTCCAACCACTTCGAAGTCACCGGCCTCGGAATTGCACCGCTCGGCAGCATCGAGGTCAATCGTGTCCACGATGCCTCAACCTGGCGTTATCGCATGAGCGACATCATCGACCAGCTCAACGAGGCGGGCACCGGTCTGCTCGTCACGGTTGACGAGGTGGACCCGACACTCGACGAGATGATTCAGCTCGCAGCGACGTATCAGCACTTTGTGACCGATGGGAAACGCGTCGCCCTGCTCATGGCGGGACTTCCCAACAACGTCTCGACGTTGCTGAACCACAAGACGGTCTCGTTCCTTCGCCGCGCCCAACAATATCATCTGGGTCGCATTGCCGACTATGACGTACGCGAGGCCTTGATTCGCACGATCCAGGAAAACGATCGCTTGGCAGATGCTGAGGGAATCGATAGAGCCGTTCGCTCGATCTCTGGTTTTCCCTTCCTATTGCAACTCGTAGGCTACCGTGCCTGGGATCTCACAAGCGATTCGAAGGAGATCTCGTCACGCGACTTTGACCTGGGAATCAAAATCGCGCGCGACGAGATGGACAACCGAATCCTCGCGGCAACCTATCGGGAACTCACTGCAGAGGACAAGCGATTCCTCATCGCCATGCTCGATGACGAGGAAGAGTCCACCACCGCTGACCTTGTCGAGCGCCTTAGGCGTTCGCCGCAGCAGGTCTCCCGCTACCGACGCCGCATGATAGACGCCGGCATCATCGGGGAGCGAGGACGAGGGCTCGTCGCATTTGAATTGCCATTCTTCCGCGACTATCTCGCAGCTCAATGCGTGAAATAGGCATCAATGAGGCAAAGGGGCTGTCCCTTTGCCTCATTGTCTATAGATAGCGGCCGGTGATGCTTGCGGAGCAAACTGCGATGTCGCCCGGAGTGCCGGCACAGACGATTTGCCCGCCGGCGTCGCCACCGCCCGGTCCCATGTCGATCACGTAATCGGCGTTACGGATAAGGTCGAGATCGTGTTCGATCACGATAACCGTGGCGCCTTTGGCAACGAGGCCGTCGAACACACTCAGCAACACCTGAACATCGAGCGGATGTAGTCCGATCGTGGGCTCGTCGAATACGAATACGGCGTCGTCCTGCACGCGGCCCATCTCGCTCGCGAGCTTAAGGCGCTGTGCCTCACCGCCCGAAAGCGCCGGTGTGGGCTCACCCAAGGTGAGATAGCCCAAGCCCAGGTCGTGTAAGGTCTGCAAGCGCGCCTGAACCTTCTTGAGTCCCACCGTGGCGTCGAGCGCCTCATCCACACTCATGTCCATGAGCTGCGGCAACGTAAGCAGGCTCCCGTCCTTGCCCTCACGATGGATATGCGAAGCCGCGTCTGCATAACGTGAGCCGCGACATGCCGGGCAGATGATCTCGACATCGGGCAAAAACTGCACGTCAAGCGATATCGAGCCCGTGCCGTCGCACGTAGGGCAGCGCAAAGCGCCAGTGTTGTAGCTAAATGCGCCCGCTTTGTAGCCAGCTGCCTTGGCCTCGGGCGTACGGGCGAAGGCGCGGCGCAGCTCATCATGGATGTCGGCATAAGTTGCCACCGTCGAGCGAACATTGGCGCCGATGGGCGTGGCATCAATCAGATTTGCGCGGCTAATGCCCTCGGCATCGACCCAACGCACGTGTCTTGGCAGGCGCTCGCCGGCTGCCTGCGCCTTGAGTGCCGGAATGAGCGTCTCGAGCACCAATGTCGTCTTGCCCGAACCCGAAACGCCCGTCACCGCGACAAGGCGACCACGCGGGATATCGACTTCGAGCGGCTTGACGGTGTGGATGGTATCGGTTGCCATGCGGATATGTCCCTGGTCGAACATGTCGTCGTCAGTCACCTGCGGACGCAAGCGCTTGGGCTCTGCGCGCAAAAACGGAGCGATGCGGCTGCCCCGCGATTGCTCGACCTCGTCTACCGTGCCTGCAGCAATCACATTGCCGCCGCCTGCTCCAGCAACGGGGCCCATCTCGACCAGATAGTCGACTTCCGCCAGTGCGCGCGTATCATGGTCGACAACAACCACGGTGTTGCCGTCATCCACCAGATCGCGCATCACGCCCACCAAGCCGTCGACATTGGCAGGATGCAAGCCGATCGAGGGCTCATCCAGCACATAAAGCACGCCCGTCGATCGGTTGCGCACCACGCGAGCAAGCTGTACGCGCTGGCGCTCACCCGTGGAGAGCGTGGCACCGGCGCGATCGAGTGAAAGGTAATCGAGACCCAGGTCGACCAGACGACGGGCCGCGCTCAAAAACGAATCGCAGATATCCGTCGCCATGGGCCGCATCTCGGGCGGCAAGGATGCGGGCACCCCGCGCACCCACTCAATCGCCCCGCCCAGCGTCATGGCCGCCGCTTGCGCCAGATTGATACCGCGCACCTGGGGCTGGCGCGCAGCCTCGGAGAGACGCGTGCCGCCGCAATCGCGGCATGCTCCCTCGCGCAAAAAGCGCGCAACGCGTTTTAAACCCTTATCGTCCTTGACCTTGGCGAGCGCATTCTCGACGGTATAGACGGCGTTGTAATAGGTGAAGTCGAGCGGCGTGGCGCCCTCACCGTTTTTGGGAACGTAGAGAATGTGCTTCTTAACCGCCGGACCATGAAACACGATGTCGCGCTCTTGAGGCGTGAGCTGGTTAAACGGCACGTCGGTGCGTACGCCCATCTCACCTGCCACCTGCTTCATCAGATCCCACATGAGCGTACCCCAGGGAAGCACCGCGCCCTCGTTGATAGTCTTTGACTCGTCGGGCACCAGGCTCGCTTCGTCCACCTCGCGCATGACACCGGTGCCGCCACATGTGGGGCATGCACCGCCGCTATTGAAAGCCAAATCCTCGGCACTCGGCGCGTAGAACTCGCGGCCGCATGTCGGACACGTGAGCGACAGGCCCGCAGCCACGTTAAGGCTCGGCTCCACGCGTGCCCCGCAATGTGGGCACGCGTGATGGGCGCAACGGCTAAAGAGCAGACGCAGGCTGTTGTTGAGCTCGGTCATGGTGCCAAAAGTGGAGCGCACGCCCGGCACGCTGGGGCGCTGATGCAATGCGAGCGCCGCTGGCACGTGCAGCACCTCGTCCACCTGGGCGTGCTCGGCCTGCGTCAGACGACGGCGGGTATAGGTGCTGAGCGCCTCCAGGTAACGGCGCGAGCCCTCGGCATAAAGAACTCCCAGCGCCAGCGAACTCTTGCCCGAACCCGACACGCCGGCAATACCCACGAGCTTTCCCAGCGGGATATCAATATCGATGTCCTTAAGGTTATGGACACGCGCGCCACGCACCTCGATAGCCTGCGGGCTCATCTTCTGTTCCGTCACCTTTATCACCCTACTCATGCCATAAAACTCGATCGCGAATGTACTCGCCCAGCATGGGCACGGTAAACCGGACGAGACCGTATCCGGCAGCCTCGATGACGCGCTCGCGAATCAGGCTTGCGCGATATTTGCTCGCCCAACTCTGAGTACGGTCGCAGCGCTCAATGATATCCGCCATACGCGTCGGTTTACCCTCGTCAACCGCCATGGCCTCGATAAAGAGGCGTTGCGGGCTGCGCAATCCATAATACAGGGGCGCGTCGACCGCTTCGTAGAACTCGGGGACGGCATCCGCATGGCCATCCTCGACATCGCACCTTTCAATGACCTGCGAGTTGCGTCGGACAGCAGAGCGCCACATGTAATAGCCCACCAGCTGAACCATATAGGGATGCCCCATGCTCTTGCGTGCCGCAAGGTCCGCCGTCTCCGCGTCAACGTAAAGACCAGCGTCTTTGACCGTCTGGATATATGAATCGCGCACCTTGGGCAAAGAAATCGCCCCCAGCGTACGCTGCTGGGCACGGCGCAAAAACGTCACGCTCGGCTCTTCGAGCAAGTCATCAACCATACTGGGCAATCCAGCGAACACCAGCGCAAGACCGCGCTGGTCGCTATCGGGCAATCCCGTAGCATCCTGATCTCCGAGCACTTGCTGATAGAGAACGGCAAGAGCCGCCAGCTCCTCGATAGACGCAGACTGCGCCTCGTCAATCGCAAACAGTATGCCCTTTCCCGGCCCGAGTTTCTTGAGGCGTTCGTTGACTAACCCGCGCAACGTCTCGCCTTTTGTCCGCGCCGCCTCGACCGACATCCGGCCAAATGACGGCCCAAACTCCATTGACGTCACAACGGGTTTATTCGAGCGAAGCGCGTCGGTCAATCGGTCGCATAAGCCAAGCGAAGCGGAATCGGAGACAACCGCCCATCCGCGCTCGCTGGCTAAACGCTGCAGCTCCCGCAGGAGAACCGTTTTGCCACAGCCGCGGTTTCCCGTAATGAGCATGAGCCTGCCCGGCGCTCCGGCGCCGTTGTCGAGTCCTTCTTCAAAATCTTCGATAACAGACTCGCGACCGATGAGTATCGGAGGCCGCTTACCAGCCGTGGGCTTAAAGGGATTTGGATTCATGTCGGCCTCCTCGGATTGGCAAACCCTGGTAATAGTTATACCAACTTGTACCGAGTTACACCAATAGCATACGACAAAGGAACTGACCCTCTATCACCTATGGCCGAAAAACTCGGCGTCTGCTGCTCGCCAGGGGCGAAAGGTGGCGGGATCGATCTTTACGTGCGCCGCGGCGGGTACGTCGTACCATTTGACCGCGTAACCGGCACCGTGAGAGCAAAAGACCGAATCGGGCGTGTTGGGCAGATCGGCCTCGGGCTCATAGGTGGCCGCCTCGATGACGCGCTCAGCATCATGGCAAGCCGCATAGCCGGCAAACTCTAGGTACAGATGTCCGCGACCGCTCGTGTAGGCAGCCACCTCCAGCGCGTAATCCTGCACCTCGGATGCCGGTACGCGACCCACAAGCGTCGCCCGATCGCCCGCCATCGTCGGTGGCTCGTACTCGGCACCCATGCGCGTGGCATCCGAGAGCGCCCGGCCCACGCACTCCCCCGGCACCTCAACCTCAAAGTGGTACCACGGCTCCAACAGCACCGTCGCGCCGGCCTCACGCGCCTGCATGAGCCCCTGACGAATCGCGCGGTACGTGGCCTGGCGAAAATCGCCGCCCTCGGTGTGTTTGGCATGCGCACGGCCGCCCGTGAGCGTAATGCGCACATCGGTGATGGGCGAGCCGGTCAGCACGCCCAGGTGATCGCGCTCCATGGCGTTGGTGAGTGCCAGACGCTGCCAGTTAAGATCGAGCTCGTCGGTCGAGGTCACGGTGCCAAACTGCACGACCGAACCCGCTGCCAACGGCTCCAGGCGCAGATGCACCTCGGCATAGTGGCGCAGCGGCTCAAAGTGGCCCACGCCCTCGACCGGCTGCGAAATAGTCTCCTTATAGAGAATGCCGCCAGACTCAAACGCAACCGAAAGGCCAAAGCGATCGGCCAATACCCGCTGCACGACCTCGAGTTGCACGGCGCCCATCAGCTGCAGGTGAATCTGCTCGAGATGCGTATTCCAGCTTACGCCGAGCATGGGATCTTCGTCCGCCAGCTCAGTCAGTGCCTTGAACACCGCATGGACATCGTGTTCGCCCGGAAGCACCGTATAGGTGAGAACTGGCGCAATGACGGGCGCATCGCACGCGGATTCCGCGCCCAAGGCGTCCCCTGGGCGAACGTGCGCAAGACCCGTCACGGCACAAATACCGCCAGCAGCAACTTCTTGGGCAAGCTCATACTTCTCGCCGTTATAGATGCGGACCTGATCGACCTTCTGCTCCCATGCTTCGGCACCGGAACGTCCGTCAATCATCTGCTTGGCATGCAACGTGCCGCCGGTCACTTTAACCCAAGCCAAACGCTCGCCGTGATCCCCGCGGCTGACACGATAGACGCGCGCGGCAAACTCCGGGAGCCACGCCTGTTCGCGCATCAGCGCGCATATGCCATCCAGCAGCTCGTCCACGCCTTGGTCCTTGAGCGCCGAGCCGGCAAAGCAGGGAAAGAGCTTGCGCTCGGCAACCATGCGCGACAGCGTTGCGACGGAAAGCTCACCCGCTTCAAAAAACTCCTCGAGCGCCGCCTCGTCCAACGCAGCAGCGTCCTCCTGAACGGCGCCGCCCGCCAGCAGTTCGTTGGCATCCAGGCAGCCCTCGGAAAGACGTTGCCTAAGTTGTGCCAGCAAAACATCGCGGCCGGGATTCTCCAAATCGATTTTGTTGATGAAGATGAACGTCGGGATGTCATAGCGCGCAAGCAGGCGCCACAGGGTTTCGGTGTGCCCTTGCACGCCGTCGTTGGCGCCCACAACCAAAATCGCGTAGTCGAGTGCGCGCAGCGCGCGCTCCGCCTCGGCAGAAAAATCGACATGCCCCGGCGCATCCACGAGCATGACGTGGGTATCGCCATGGTCGAGCACGGCCTGCGACGAGAAGATCGTGATGCCGCGCTCGCGCTCGATCGCGTTCGTGTCCAGATGCGAATCGCCATCGTCCACGCGGCCGCGCTTGCGGATGCGACCCGCGTTGAACAGCATGGCCTCGGCCAGCGTGGTCTTGCCGGCATCGACATGTGCCAAGATTCCAACGACCGCTTGCTTCGACATGGCTCTCCTCTTATTACAAGCCCATCGCACGCGGCAACGGGCGTTCACGCTCCACACTGGATGATACAATTTACGGGCCGGCGGGCGAAGCGGGCCCTATCCCCCGACCGAGCTCATCGCCCCGCGTTGCCGCGCGGCGATTTTCGTAGGTTCGCGCCTTGCGAAAGCCGGCACCTCCCCTTTTGTCTGCCTTGGCTCATCTGAGGCGGTAACAGCGCGAACCCCACAACAACGCGTTTTACCAAAAATGGCCCCACTCGGGGCCATTTTCATTTCGATGAAACGCTGGTATGTGACTCGGCCTTTATGCCTCGCGCAGCCAATCAAACGCGACGCGCGGCGTACCGTCCGACACATATACGATACCGGCGCGCTTAAACCCGGCCTTGGCGATGGCGCCCTGCATGGGCAGGTTGTCTTGGTGTGTGTCGATACGCAGATGGTCGATGCGTTCCTCGGCAAAGGCAAACATCGCAGCCGCGACGCCATGCGTGGTGCCGTCGGATGCCACGCGGTGCAGCACAGCATACGGGGCGTCGCTGCGCCACTGGCCGCCCTCGATCACATCGTAGGAACTGTCCGGCCCCGGCAGAAAGGCAAACGTCGCCACCACGCGTCCGTCTTCCTCGCACACATAGCTGCCACCGGCGGCGATATCGGCAGCCAGCTGCTCGCCCGAAGGCGTGCCCTCGGGCCACTGCGTCGTGTTGCCATGTGCGCGCATAAAGGCGCGGGCCGCGTCATAGATGGCCATGACGGCGGGAATGTCGGTATCGAGGGTTTTTCTGATCATCACGCGGCGACCTCACGTTTATTGGTATCACTTTGATTGAGCAATGATACCAACGTTTGGAGAAGGGCGCGAAGCAGATGGGAAGCAAAAAGCGAGCCGCCTGGTCAAAGGCCAAAAGCGAGTTTTTGAGCGCTGCTACCGGCGGCGATATGAGCGACCTGTTTGCACGCGAGGACGAGCGCCGCGACGCCCTGGACTCCGAGCGCGATGAAGCCTGGCGCTACAAATCGTGCGAGCGCAAAAACCGTTACGACACGCGCGCCGAGGCCGAGGCAGTTATGGCCGACTGCGAAAACCGCGGACGCCGCGGGCTGGCCTGCTACAAATGCGAATACTGCGGCGGCTGGCACTTGACGTCGCACCCTTGGAAATAGGCGCCGCATCGGCACGGCATTGACGGAGCGCCAGCCATCGCACGCAAGCTACGGGCGCGGCGGCACCAACACATCGTAGCGAACGGCCTTGCCCGCAAGTTGATAGCTCGGCTTAACGCCGGCAAGCAGCGGCCCCTTCACCGGCCGCTTGATAACGACCTTGCGCGGGCGCGCCGCAAGCGCAGCTTCGACCAGCGTCTCCTCATCGGCGCACGGCTGCTCCAGATGGTGTAAGAGTTGGAACTTCTTTTTCACCGCCGCGCTCTTGGTGCGTTCGGGAAACATGGGATCCAGATATACCACGTCGGGGGCGGCAAGCTCGCCCCGCCCGATCAGCTCAGCCGTATGGCGAAGGCCGGCAATGCTGTCCTCGCCCGCATGTAAGCGCATGCGCGACACGGCAGCCGCAAGCGCCGGATCATCTGCCGCGCGATCCAGGGCATCCTTGAGGAGCGCCGCGATCACGCAATCCTGCTCATACAGATCGACGGTAAAGCCCGCGGCCGCCAACAGCAGCGAATCCTCGCCAAAGCCTGCCGTAGCGTCAATCGCCCATGGTCGCTCGATGCCCTTTGTGCGCGCAGCCTTCACCAACAGCTCTTGCTGCAGACGGCCCTGCTTGAGTCGCGGCAGCATGCGGCCAAAATCGGCACGCAGCTCCATCGTGCCGTCGGTGAGCGTGAGGCCCTCGGACTTCCCGGTCAGCTCAAGCCCCGCGGCCCGAGCAACAGAAAAGGGATCGACGACGCCCATGGGTACTCCTTAACAATCAAAACGAATACGTGAGCGCCGTTTATGTCGGCACCCAACCGTCCGCTATTGTCCCACATGCGACATGGCCCACAGCATCGCAATGCAAAGTACCGCCATCAATCCCGTGCACACGGCAGCGATCACGGAATCGCCCATGCGCCTTCCCAACGACCGCGGCTCACGCACTTGCCCTGCTCCGTACATCATGACTCCTCCTTGAGACCAGCTCCTTGTTACGGCCTCATCATCGCAGCGCCGCACATGGGCTGCCATCGATTTGCCTTACAGCTGGCTTTCCTTTTTGAAAGGTTGGACCGTGCAGGCAAGAGACGCTTTCAAACGCATGCATCGCCCCGTTGAACTACAATGTGCTTCACCATATGTGCAGCACTTGGGGTGCGCCAGGTTGGCGTACTCGTATCGAAAGGACCAGCCATGAGCTCTGCTCGTAAGACTCTCAAAATCCTTGCCCTCATCTATTTTGTTTTGGGCATCGTCAGCCTCGTCATTGGAATCACCGGCGTCGCGACCGGCAGCCTCGATTCCACGTACGGGTCGAACGCCACGCTCGCTGCGGTCGTACTTGTCGCCAAGGGCATTGTCGATCTTGCCGCAGGCGTTGCGGGCATCAAGGGCGCCAACAAGCCTTCGCAGGTAGACGGCGCATTTAAGCTCGGTATCGTTGCCGCGGCAGCCACGCTCCTCCAGGCCGCGTTCACGCTTCCCGCGTTCGGCGGCAGCTCCGTCAATATCGTCGCCTTTGTCATCGTGGTGTACGACCTGTTCTTTGTTCAGCAGGCACACGCCGTTAAGGCCGAGAACAAGGACCGCCTATAAGCGCTCGCTTCTCATAACCTCTGCAGCCAAGCAACTAAAAAGGGCCGATCGCGCATCTCCGCGGTCGGCCCTTTACGTTTGCCCAGATAAAACCTACCAAAAAAACCTGTCCCTTTTTGGCAGGTTGTTAGCTGTGGCGGTACTCGGCGATGATGAAGTCGATGTCAGTCTGAAGGGTATCGAGGTTTGCCAGGCGCTCTTTGTCGGCGGGGCGCGTGCGGTAGTAGTACGGCGTCATCTGGAACACCGCCTCGATGTCGGCCTGGGTCTGAAGCGTAATATTCGCAGATACCCGCTGCGTTCCGACTAACTCGAGCTCGGTGGTCTTCGACAGCTTCTCATCGTTAAGGTACGGCGTGTCGTAGAGCACCTCCTTAAGCCCAAAGAGATGACGGGCGCCCGGCACCACGGTGAAGAGCGAGCCCTCGGGTGCCAGCACGCGGGCAAACTCGCGCTCGTTAAAGGGGGCAAAAAGCTCGGTCACCATATCGAAGGCGCCATCGGCCACGGGAATGTCCTTCATATTGGCCACGAAATAGGTCGCATCGCCGCGCTTGGCGGCCAGGCGCACCATCTCCTTGCCCAAGTCGAACCCGTAGGCATCCACGCCCGGCACCGCGCCCATGGCGCTGGTGTAGTAGCCCTCGCCGCAGCAAATATCGAGCAGCGTCATGGGACCGTTCGCAGGCGCAGCGCGCCCAGTCGCCCGCTCGCGCACCAGCTCGACCATCGCATCGCGCAACGGCGCATAGTAACCGCGATTCAGAAAGTCACGACGGCTGCGTGCCTGCGACTTGGGATCGCCCATGGAGTCGCCGCTCTTGGACGAACGTAGTAGATATAGATAGCCCTCGCGAGCTCGGTCAAACCGGTGTCCGCCCGCGCATGCAGCACCGCGCTCATTGTCCACCAAAGGCTCATGGCAAACGGGACACAACAACATGGCAACTCCTTAGCGCGAACAACACAACGCCCACCATTGTCGCACGCCTTCCCCACCTAGTCATTGGGGACGTTCTTGAATGACTAGTTAGAAGAGATAAGGAGTGTCCCCAGCTGCCGACAGAAAAGGAACGTCCCTAAGTGCCGACTGGTTGCATTAGGAGTATCATCGTCTGCGCAAATAAGCACGAAAGAGCATATTAGAGATTGAGAGCGTATGGCTGACACCGTATCTAAGCACATTGACATGACCACCGGCTCGCTGTGGCGCAATATTCCCCTGTTCGCCTTCCCCGTGGCCGCCACGAGCATCTTGGAGCAGCTGTCGAACCTCATCGCCACGGTCATCATCGGTAACTTCTCGGGCGACCAGGGAACCCTCGCCATGGCGGCGGTCGGCTCCAATGTTCCGCTTACCAGTCTTATGCTCAACCTGTTTATTGGCATGTCGCTTGGCTCCAATGTGGTCATCGCCAACGCTATCGGCCGCAACGATCAGAACATGGTCAAACGCGCCGTCCATACCTCGATTTTAATGGCACTCGTGGGCTTTGTCGTCATCGCGCTGGGCGAGATCTTTGCCGAGCCCATGCTCGCCGCGCTCAACGTTCCCGCCGAGACCATGCCGCTCGCCTCACTCTATCTACGCGTCTTTTTGCTGAGCATGCCCTCGATCTTGCTCTACAACTTTGAGGCCGCGATCTTCCGCTCCGTCGGCATCACCCGCATGCCGCTGCAGGCGCTTGCCGTGTCCACCGTCCTCAACATTGGCCTGGACCTCATCTTTGTCCCTGTACTCCACTGGGGCGTCGCGGGCGTCGCCATCGCCACCGCCATCGCTTACACCGTCAGCGCCGCTACGCTCTTTATCCGCCTACTCAAGACCGACTCCGTCGTCCACGTCACCCCACGCGACCTGGCTATCGACCCCGTCGCCCTCAAGCGCATCGTCAAGATCGGCCTGCCCGCCGGCATCCAAAGCGCTGTCTTTGCCGTCGCCAACATCATCATCCAGTCTGCCATCAACAGCCTTGGCACCGAAGTCATGGCCGCATCGAGCGCCGCCATGAGTCTGGAGTACGTGTGCTACAACCTGCTCAACAGCTTTAGCCAGGCGTGCACCACCTTTGTGGGACAAAACCACGGTGCCCGCCAGATCGATCGCTGCACCAAAACGCTTAAGGTCTGCCTGGTCGAAGGCGGTATCGTTGCACTCACCACGATCATCGTTATTGTCGGCCTGGGACGCGAGATCTTGTCGCTGTTCAACAGCGACCCCAACATCGTCTCGATCGGCTATATCCGCGTGTGTTCGATCTTCCCGGCGTACGCCTTTAGCATGTTCTACGAAAACATGTCAGGCTACCTGCGCGGCTTTGGTATCTCGCTCACGCCCGCCCTCATCACCATGATCTGCGTCTGCGGCATCCGCTTCTATTGGGTGTTCTGCGTGTTCCCGCACTTCCGCACCTTTGCGAACATCATGATGGTCTACCCCATCAGCCTGGGCACCACGGCGTTCTTTATGGTCGTGGCGGTGCTACTCTGCCACCCGGCACGCACCTATCGCGCCACCCAAGCCAAAGCGACAGCCCGCTAAACACCGCACTCAACGCCACGCCAGTCATTAATTGACAATATGTGAGCTCATATAGTCGATAAAGCGCCTCGTGGCGATAGGCATGGTGTCCCAGCTGCGCCAGGCCGCCACTACGTCGCGCGAGGGGGCGTGCACGATGGGACGTACGCGAATATCGGCACGCATGCCCTCCACAGTACGACGGTAGAGCATACTCACGCCTAGGCCCTCCTCCACCATCGCCATGATGGTGTAGTCGTCGGTGACCTCGCTCGTCACGTGCGGCGACAGGCCATGCGCCGCGAATGCATCGAGCACCAGACTCTGTTCGCCCTCATCCAGCAGCACAAACGGCTCGGACGCCAGGTCGGCGAGTGTCACCTTTTCCTTTGCCGTCAGCGGATGCGCGGCCGGCAACAATGCCACCAACTCGTCGTGATAGACCACGCGCTTCTCGAGCCCAGCGGTAAATCCGCGCGCCGTAAAACAAAAGTCAACCACGCCATCGTGCACCCACTGGGCGTTGCGCGTGTAATCGCCCTGCTTGAGGGTAAAGTGCACGCCAGGGTGCAGGGCTCCAAAGTCGCGAATCACGCGCGGCAACACGGTTCGACTCACGTTGGTAAACGTCGCAATGCGAATATCAGTCGACGAAAGCCCCAGCAGCTCCTGGCGCTTGCCCTCGAGCTCGGCCTCGGCGGTCACGATCTGGCGCAGGTACGGCAGATACTGCTTGCCGTCGCGCGTAAGCGACACGCCCTGCTTACCGCGCTCGATAAGCGTGGTACCCAGCTCGCGCTCGAGCGCCTTGACGGCCTGGCTCACCGCACTTTGCGTATAGCCCAGCTCGTCCGCTGCGCCCTTAAGACTGCCGCGATCGACCACCATACAAACAATCTGATACCGCGATGCCATCGTGCCTCCACATCACTGCAGCCGTAAAACGTTTTGCCAGGGCTTTTTCTGCCTACATTAGTATTTCTTAATCATACTGAAGATACATTCGCTTTACTACATCCACATCTGGGAGCAGAATCCTTTTTGCGAAACCGTTCTGTAACAAAAGGAGTCCCATGGATCGCAAAAAAGCAATCGCGCTCTCATTTTCCGTTCCCGTCGCATGGGGCTTTTCGTATCCCCTCATGAAGATCGGCATGGACAGCATGAACGCCACGAGCATCGTCGCGCTACGTTGCATCATCGCCTTTGTGGTCTGCCTGCTGCTCTTCCACAAGCGCGCTTTCCGCATCAACCGCGACCTTATGGTCCGTGCCGCCATCATCGGCGCCATTATGGCAACCGAGCTCACCTGCATGTGCCTGGGCTCCAGCCTCACCTCTGCCTCCACTGCCGGCTTTTTGCAGAGCCTGACGGTCGTGATCGTACCGTTTGCCAACGCCGCCCTGCTGCGTCGCGCCCCCGAGCGCAAAGTGCTCGTCGGCACCGCCATCGTCACCTGCGGCATGCTGCTGCTCTCGGGCGCCGACTTTACCAGCCTGAACCCGGGCGCGATCATCATGCTGCTCTCCGCCTTTGTCTACGCCGGACACATCATTGTGGCGAAGCGCTTTGTCGAAGATGTCGACCCGCTGGCTCTGGGCGTTTGGCAGCTGGGCTTTGGCGGCTTGTTCTCGGGCATCGCCGCATTCACCTTTGGCGGCTTCACGCTTCCCGGCACGCCGGGCGAGGTCGTAGTCGTCGTCGCGCTCGCACTCATCTGCTCTGCCTACGGCTTTATCACCCAGACGCTCGTGCAGCCCCACGTGCCTGCCGAGACCACCGGCTTTGCCTTCTCGCTCGAGCCGGTCTGCTCCGCCGTCTTCTCGTTCTTCCTAGTCGGTGAGGTCCTGAGCCCCATCGCCTTCCTGGGTGCAGCTCTCATCCTCACCGGCGTCATGGCGGCAACCGTCGAGCTTCCGCGCCTCCGCGCACATGGACAGACTCGCATGGCAGGAGCGCCCGAGCACGTCTCGTAGACCCCACTCTTCATACAGCCGCGGCATAAAGGCAACCGGTGCGCCTTTACAATAGATGCCAACAGAGCATCTGACGTAAAGGAGCCCCATGGACACCGCGACCCGCGACCGCAACATAGCGACTTGGTTAGGCGATGCGCCGCAGCCGGTACGTGACACTACGAACCAGCTGCTCGAGCGCATCGCCCTTTTGCGTACCGAGCAAATCATCTACCCGGCACAAGACGACATCCTCAATGCCCTCGCCTACACGCCGGCCGACCAGGTCAAGGTTGTCATCTTGGGTCAAGACCCCTATCACGGACCCAACCAGGCAATGGGACTGTCGTTCTCGGTCCCCGCGACGCAAACCAAGCTGCCGCCGAGCCTACGCAACATTTACAAGGAACTCAAAGCCGATCTGGGTTGTCCCATTCCCGCCACGGGAGACCTAACCCCATGGGCACAACAGGGCGTCCTGCTCCTCAACACTACGCTCACCGTGCGCGAACATGCCGCCAACTCGCACGCCAAACTGGGCTGGAGCACCCTGACCGACTACGTTATCGAACGCTGCTGCCAGCTGCCCCAGCCGGTCGTCTTTTTGACATGGGGCCGCTTTGCCCAGCAGATGGTCGAAGGCAAGCTCGTCGCAACTGGTGCGGGCAAGGCAACCGGCAAGTTCTGCCTGGCATCTACGCACCCCTCGCCGCTTTCGGCCAACCGTGCCACGGCAGAACTCCCCGCCTTTATGGGGTCGCGTCCCTTCTCCGCTGCCAATCGGCTACTCGAACAGCACGGCTCGACCCCCGTCAACTGGACTTGCCTCGGCTAAAAATCGATACATCAAAAACGCGCCCGACGGCAATCTTGCCATCGGGCGCGTTTTGCTACTCGGGCCAGATAAACTGGGTGCGGCCGGCCTCGCCACCGTCAATGAGCAGGCTCTGTCCGGTCATAAACCGGTTGGTCACGCCCACAAAGTAGATCCACTCGGCGATCTCTTGGGCGGTGGCCCAACGTTTAAGCGGCGTGAGCTCCATAATCTGATTCCACAGGTGCTCGTCTTCCATCACGCAACGGTTGAGCGGCGTGATAACGCCGCCCGGGTCCACACTGTTGGCGATGGCCTGCGATGCCAGGCGGTTTGCAAGGTTCTTGGTGTAGGCGATAACGCCGCCCTTGCTGGCGGCATAGGCGGGAAACTCCGACCCCGTATGCCCACTCGCCGACCCCACATTGACCACGGATTTGATAGCGGGCGCCGGCTTGGCGACAAGCCCCTCCCCCACAAAAGCGTAGCGCTCGGTCACGTTGATGGTGCCACACAGGTTGGCGGCGATATCGTCGGCCGAATCCTGCGTACCGGCAACGTTCACGATCACTTGGGGTTCAAGGTCGCCTGGAAACGAGGCCGGCTCGCGGACATCAACAATCAGATGGCGGTAGCGCTCGTGTTCGATCGACGCCGGCAGCAGATCAAAGCCCACGACCTCGTGGCCCTCGTCCAAAAAGCGCTGCACGCATGCGGCTCCGATACCGCCCGAAGCACCCGTGATCAAAACCCGCATACTTGCTCCTTAGGCGGTTGCGTGGCGCTCGAGGTACTCGGAGCCCACATTCTCGCGCTCCCAGCCGCGCACGACCTTGTAGCCCACGGGGCTCAGGAAGACCTCGCACAGCAGCTCGGCAACAGCGCCCGTCAGCGAGCACATGAGGACCTGCACCCAGGTCCAGCCGAAGAACGTGTGGCTCACCACAATGGCAAAGACCAGATTGTCGATAAACTGGCCAACACCCGTGGACACATAGGAGCGGAAGGCAAAGCTCGCAAAGTTATTCTTTTTGAGCATGCGGCCGAGCGACTGGTTGAGCGTGGAGTTAACCACGGCAGAAACGAGCATTGCCAGCGAAGAGCCCAGCACCACGTACCAGGTGCCACCGATGGTGGCGTTAAGGGCAGTGTTGACCTCGATCATACCCGTGTCGTAGTAAGCGCCCCACATGCCGGGCGTGAGCGAGCATGCCCAAAAGCACAGGCTCACGGCCAGGTTGACCAGCAGCGCGAGGATAGAGATTTTGATGGATGCCTTGGCGCCAAAGCGCTTGCAAATCATGTCCTGGCACAAAAACGAAACCCAGCTCACCACAAAGCCACAGTCGAGCGCCAGATACGGTAGGCTGATGAGTTCTTTGTTGGCCAGCAGGTTCATCATGATGACGCTCACGAAAAACAGCGAAACCGTTGCCGCGGGAATGCTCCGCAACAGGACCTTGTAGTCCTCCATGACCTTCTTGATCATTATGTACTCCTTTGGTTTTAGGTTTAACGAGCAGGATATCGGACCCGAACTGCTCGGACGCCCCGGTCTTGAGACGACGGTGGGTATGATAGCCGCTCACACGGCATCAGGCAAGCGAACGACGCGGCAGCCCCGCAGGGCCACCGCGCCGATGCGTTAAAAGGCCACGTTGCCAAACTCCGACAGGATAAGGTCGGGGTTGTGGTCAGTTGCCCAATCCATGTTCCACGGGCTCGTGAACAGCAGCAGCTTGCCGCCGCGCATGTCCTCGACGCGCAGGGTGTCGCGCGTGAGCGAAAGAGCCGGGATATCGATGGTGTCGGGGTCGTTCTGGATCCAGCGGATGTCCGTATAGGGCAGCGGCTGGCGACGAACCTCGACACGGTACTCGGCCTTGAGGCGGCGCTCGAGCACCTCAAACTGCAGCACGCCGACCACGCCCACGATGACGCTCTCCATGCCGGCGCCAAGCTCGCGGAAGATCTGGATGGCACCCTCCTGGGCAAGCTCCTCCATACCCTTGACGAACTGCTTGCGCTTGAGCGTGTCGACCTGCGTAATGCGGGCGAACATCTCGGGGGCAAACGTCGGGATCTGCGGATACTGCACGTGGCGCTTGCCGGAGCACACGGTGTCGCCGATGCTAAAGATACCCGGGTCGAACAGGCCCACGATATCGCCCGCGTACGCCTCGTCCACGATGGCGCGGTCATCGGCCATCATCGACGTGCCCGTAGCAAGCTTGAGCTTGCGGTTGCCCTGCACGTGGAAGGCGTCCATGCCGCGCTCGAACTTGCCCGAGCAAATGCGCACAAAGGCGATGCGGTCGCGGTGGTTCTTGTCCATGTTGGCCTGGATCTTAAACACAAAGCCGCTAAAGTCGTCGCGGCAGGGATCGACCGGTTCGCTGGTGAGCGTATCGGTATAGGCGCGCGGCGTCGGGGCCAGACGCAGGAACTCCTTGAGGAAGGGCTCCACGCCAAAGTTGGTGAGCGCCGAGCCAAAGAACGCCGGGCTCAGCTTGCCGCAGGCCACGGCATCCAAGTCGAGCTCGTCGCCGGCACCATCGAGCAGCTCGATATCGTCCATCAGGTTCTTATGGTTTTCCTCGCCGATGAGCTCGTCCATGGAAGGATCGCCCAGCTCGGCCTCGACCTCGGCGACCTTCTTGGTGGCGTTGGCGTGGCCGTCGCCCTCAAAGGCGATAACGCGACGGGTCTGACGGTCGAACACGCCGCGGAAATTGCGGCCGCTGCCGATCGGCCAGTTCATGGGATAGGTGTTGATGCCCAGAACATTCTCGATCTCTTCCATGAGCTCAAACGGATCGCGAGCCTCGTGGTCGAGCTTGTTCACAAAGGTGAAGATGGGAATGTGGCGCAGCGTACAGACCTTAAAGAGCTTTTTGGTCTGGGCCTCGACGCCCTTGGCGCCGTCGATGACCATGACCGCGGCGTCGGCGGCCATAAGGGTACGGTAGGTATCCTCCGAGAAGTCCTGGTGGCCGGGGGTATCGAGGATGTTGACGCAGGCGCCGTTGTAGGTAAACTGCAGCACCGAGGAGGTAACGGAAATACCGCGCTCCTTCTCGATGTCCATCCAGTCCGAGACGGCATGCTTGGCCGAGCTCTTGCCCTTGACCGAGCCGGCGGTCTGGATACTGCCGGTATAGAGCAGCAGCTTCTCGGTAAGCGTGGTCTTACCGGCGTCCGGGTGGCTGATGATCGCGAATGTGCGGCGCGACGAGATTTCATCCGACAGGCTTGCCATGCGGATCCTTTCTTGCATTGAGTGCATTACGTCGATGTAACCGTACTATTGTAGCCGCGAAATCTCGCTCTAGGGCGCCTATCAGGACAAATTCATCAGTTGGGGCCTGGGTAGCCGGCCCAATCAGCATTTGCCTCTTGCATAACTGTGCATAGTGTATATATACTGTGCTTACCGGTTATATACACGTGTAGCCCAACAGCTAAGGAGCCGCTGTGGACATTATCCTATCCAATTCGAGCGACAAGCCCATCTACGAGCAGATATCCTCGCAGGTCAAAGCTCAAATCCTTTCGGGCACGCTCGCCGCGGGAGCCAAACTCCCCAGCATCCGCGCACTCGCGAGCGACCTAGGCGTGAGCGTCATCACCACCAAGCGCGCCTACGCCGATCTGGAGCAGCTCGGGTTTATCTGTACCGTGCAGGGCAAGGGCTGCTTTGTTGCCGACGGCAACCAAGAACTCTTGCGTGAAAACCAGCTCTGCCATATCGAAGAGCTGCTTACGCAGGCGGCAGAACAAGCCGAAGCCCTGGGCGTCACGCGCGACAAACTGCACGAGATGCTCGACCTGGTAGCCCCCGAAACCATGCAGTAGCCATCTGCAAGAAAGGCTATACCATGCAAAACTTGCTTGAACTCAAAGGCATCTCACGCACTGTAAGCGACCGCTTTTCACTGCGCGACGTCACGCTTGCCGTGGAGCCTGGCCAGATCGTCGGCTTTGTTGGTGCCAACGGTGCTGGCAAAACAACGACGATTCGAGCCGCGCTCGGGCTTATAAAGCTCGATGCCAGCGAGGTGCGCCTGTTTGGGCAGCGCTGTGGCGCCGACGCGCCCGATGAGACACAGCGTTGTCTACGTGCCCGTGTCGGCCTCGTGCTGGACACGTGCCCCTTCCCTTCAACGCTCAAGGTGGGCCAGATCGAGGCACTCGTAGGCCCGGCGTACCCCACGTGGGACCGCAAAACGTTCGCCGGATTCATCGACCGATTTGGCCTCGATCCCAAGACAAAGGTCAAGGACCTCTCCCGCGGCATGGGCATGAAACTGCAGCTTGCCTGTGCACTCAGCCATAATGCCAAGCTACTCCTTTTGGACGAAGCCACCGCGGGCCTCGATCCCATGGCGCGCGAGGAACTGCTCGATGAGCTGCTTGCTTTTGTCGCCGACGGTCAGCACAGCGTGCTGCTCTCGAGCCACATTACGTCCGACCTCGATCGCGCCGCCGACCGCGTCATCTGCATCGATAACGGCTCGATTGTGTTTGACCTGCCGCGCGAGGACATTACCGACCGCGCCGGCATCGCCCACTGCACCCAAGCGCAGGCCGCCGAGCTTATGGCTTGCGTCGAAGGTGCCCATGCCGCCCGCCACGCCTATAGCGTGGACGTGCTCGTGCCCAACCGTCGCGAAACGCTCGAGGCCTTTCCCGAGATTCCCTGCGATCGGGCAACCATTGACGACTATCTTCGCCTCACGCTGAAAGGGGCTTCAAAATGAAACGCGCCTTTATGTCCGAGCTCGCCATCGCTCGCACGCTCATCCCGAGCATTGCGGGCGTCGGCCTGTTCATCTTCGTCGTGCTAACCCTTGCCAACGCATCGGACGGCGATTCCGGTATGAGCGCCGGCGCCTGCGCGGTCAGCGCCATGTCGCCCATCATGGTCATGAGCTCGCTGGCCGGCTTCGACAATCAAAACGGATGGGAGCGTTATCGGGCAACGCTGCCTCTCACGCGCAAAGACATAATTTGCGTACGCTACCTGTGCATCGTTGTCTTCTCGGCCATCATGGCCTGCGGCGCCGTGCTTTTGAACATCATCGCCCTTCCGTTCTTCAACAGCGCGGGCATGGCCTCGACAGGACAAACCATCTTTGAGATCGCAATTGCCTCGGCAGCATCGATGCTCATCTCCCTCATGATGGTGTTCTTGGCACAGCCGCTGTTCTTCCGATTTGGACACATGGAGGCACTGCGCCTATCCGTTGGCCTGTTTGCCCTACTCGGATGCCTTACCATGGCAGCGCTGAGCTCCTCCAACCCCATCAGCAACTGGCTTATGTCGATTGCCGGGGCGAATCCCGATCCTGCCGTCCTTGGCTGTCTGTGTGCAGGAATTGCCGTACTGGCGCTCGCACTATGTGCAATCAGCTGCGCTGTCAGCACCAAGGTTTATCGAGTACGCGATCTGTAATCGACAGCTAAAAAAGCTTAGGTGGTACCCCGCTTATTTTTTCAATGAAACAAGGCGGCATAGCGTCACCACCGCCCCTCACAGCAGGCCGTCTAGTTCTTGGCAACCAAAAAGACACCGTCAGCATATCGAAGGTGAATACTTTTCCGAGAAGTGAACGAGTAAAAACAGTACCCTGTAGCATCGACATTTTTAAGGACTCAATTCCTGCGGTTTTTGTCTAAGAATCCTGCAGTTTTGTTCGAAAAAAGCGTGCATGTTCCAGGGGTCCAGATTTACTCGTTCACTTCGCGGAAAACCATTCACCTTCGATTCGAGCCTTAACCAAATGCCCTCTCGAACTATGGCCCCTGTCTCACCACAGCGATATCAAAGCTTCATGGCGGGACGGTATCATCGGACGAGCGCCGTAAATCTGGCGCGGTTGTTCTTTGGGGAGGCATTTCACCCGTGTCGTGGGTCGTCGCAGCATTTGCGTCAGCATTCTTTGCCGGCATCACATCCATCTTGGCCAAATGCGGCATCAAGCAGACCGACTCCGATGTCGCGACGGCCATTCGCACCTGCGTGGTGCTCGTTTTCGCCTGGGCAATGGCGGGCATTTCTGGATCCATTGGAACCATTGGCAGCATCGAACCCAGATCCTGGCTCTTTCTCGTCCTCTCGGGACTCGCTACCGGCGCTTCGTGGATCTGTTACTTTAAGGCGTTGAGCATCGGAGACGTCAATAAGGTCGTACCGGTCGACAAGATGAGCACCGTGCTCGCCGCGCTGATTGCCATCGTGCTTTTTGGCGAGACGAGCAACCTTGCGGTTAAGCTCGTGGGAACCGCCGTCATTACCCTCGGCACGTTTTTAATGACCGAGAAGCAGCAATCCGCCGGACCCGAGCAGCAGCAAGACCGGACCTGGCTCGCTTACGCCCTCGGCGCCGCCATGTTCGCAGCACTCACCTCCGTCCTCGCTAAGATCGGCATCGAAGGCGTCGAGTCAAACCTGGCCACGGCAATCCGCACCTGCGTGGTACTGGTTATGGCATGGGCAATCGTGGCAGCTAAAGGCAAGATGGGCCAAGCCGTGCACGTAGACCGCTACGAGCTCGTATTTCTCGCGGCATCGGGCATCGCGACCGGAGCATCGTGGCTGCTCTATTACTATGCCATCGCCGCAGGCCAGGTGAGCGTCGTGGTGCAGATCGACAAACTATCGATTGTCGTATCGGTACTATTTGCGCGCTTGGCATTCAACGAAAAGGTCTCGCGGCGCAGCGCCATCGGTCTCGCCCTCATCGTACTGGGCACTGCGGCGCTCGCGGTTTGGAAGTAGCGCGGCCAGCAGCCGCTACATCCTCACACCTGGCTTGGGATGCCTGTACTGACCGTGGGATGCCGTGCGCTTACCGTGCGAGATGGCAAATTTGGGACAACGGTGCAGGCAACGAAGGCAGGCTGCGCACTCCGGCTTTGTCCAGACGGGAAGGCCGTCGCGCATCTCAATCGCCGCCATGGGGCAGCGCTTGGCACACAGGCCGCAGCCGATGCAGCGATCGGCATCGACGGCAAACTTGCTCGTCTGTTGCATGCGCGGCAGCCCAATTGCGTGATACGCGCACGATGCAAACAGAGGCACGCGATGGCGCATCATGTTGCCCGTGCGGCGTGCCCGCACCGCCTCGATCACGGCATCAATCTGCGCCTCGGCAGCTCTATTGATACCCTCAACCTTTTGAGGGTCAGACAGGTCGAAAACAGGCGTCCAGGTATCGGGCATCTTGACGCTCATCGCCGCATCTAACTCGAGCCCACGCTCGTGCAGCAGGTCGCGGGCAAACTTGGCAGATTGGCCGGTCGTCGAACCGTACGTCGAAACATAGAACGTATAGGGGCGCTCGCCGCCCTTTGCACCGGCAGCAATCGACAGGTCGGCAGTCTTCAAAAACTCGATCATCGGTGTCGGCAGACCCCAGGCATACACCGGAGCAACAAATCCCAGCTGGCAGGGGCCTTCCGTCGCAACAAGGCGAAGGGCGTCGACATCAAAACGCTCAATCGACACAACCTTGTCGTCTGTCGCCGCCGCAATGCGACGCGCCACATGTTCGCTGTTCCCCGTCGCGCTAAAGTACAGGATCATCTCGTACCCCTCTGGAGTTGACTCGCGATTAACCGCGCTATTTGCGCAGCGGCTTGGGCAGCGGAATGCCGGCGGCGATGGCGGCGGCGATGATCATAC
The DNA here is from genome assembly GCA_902475425.1 of uncultured Collinsella sp. GTDB lineage: Bacteria > Actinomycetota > Coriobacteriia > Coriobacteriales > Coriobacteriaceae > Collinsella. The sequence goes on along the minus strand of CABRZJ010000005.1, from coordinate 19,249 downwards.
AGACGATGCCTTTGAGCGGGAAGCACATGAGCAGCAGGCCCACGACCATGATGGGCTGGCGCATGACGGCGCCCATCGTCGATGCCGTGCAGACGGCAACGCAAAAGACCGGATCGGCGCCGGTGAGGATAGCAAGGCCATAGCCTAGGCTTACGCCCGAGAAGATAACCGGGAAGAAGTGGCCGCCGCGCCAACCAAGGTTGATGAGGGCGGGCGTCAGCATGGCCTTAACGAGACCGGTCGCGATAAGCACGCCGGCGGGAATGGTCAGATAGATTTCCATGAGCACGTCGGCCTGCGTCTCGCCGGCAAACATGGTGTAGGGCAGGACCGTGCCGCAGATGGCGAGCGCCAGGCCGGCCAGCATGGCTTTGACGACAGGGCGCGCCCCTATTGCATGGGCAAGCGCTTCGCTCGCGTGCTCAGAGACAAAGTACAGCCAGCCGCAGATTGTTCCGATCAGCGACAGAGGGATGAGCCAGGTAAGCTCCAGGTTGCCCACCACGGCAGCCTCGAACCTCGGCATACCCATGCCGCCGCCCATGAGCTGGCCGAGCAGCAGGTAGGTGCCCAGGCCGCCAGCAATCGCGATGCCGTAAACCACGGTCTTTTGCGCCTTGGGCAGCCTGATGGTGATCTCACCGGATTCGGAATCCTCGCCATCGCCGGCACCCTGGCCGTCGGCGCTACCAGCGAGCGGTGCCACAAAACCAAAGACGGGCGCGGTAAAGAGCGCCGTCAGGGCAGCCTGGGTGCCCAGCAGCGTAAGCTCCCTAAACTCGGCGCCAAAGCGACGCATGCGGTCGCCGACCCAGCTGCACAGACCAGCGATAACGCCGGTCAGGCCGGCCTCCGGTCCAATGCTTCCGCCAAACAGCAGCGGCAGCAATGCCGCGAGCGAAAGCTTGCCCAGGTTGTCGTACGGATAGCGCCCGTCTTGCTTAACCTTAGCCATCACCTGGTTGAGGTCATCGGTCTTGGTGCCTGTCATCTTTTCGTACAGACCGATTAACAGGCCGCCCAGCAGGCAGATAAAAAACGGGTACGGCAGAAAGCCAAACGGGCCGCTGGCAAGCTCGGGCGAAGCGACGCCCAGCGCGTGCGGAATCTCGGTCCATAGATAGTCGATACCGTGCTCCATCGCAAAAAAGAACAGCCAGACCGCAGCACCTGCGAGTGCACCGGTCACGGCAACGCTGACCAAAAACAGCGCGCGGTTTGTGGGTTTGGCAAGGTTATCCATCGGGTCCTCCCGCGGTTAAAGTCGACATAGATACGTTTTATTGTAGAGCGAGCGTTGCTCGAACGAGCCAACCGTCTGCGCTGCAAACGGCACCATTGGGAGCCATTGTGGGGCAGGCTCAAGACTTATCCGTTGATAATCGAGGCAATCTCGCGCAAATCGTCGGCAAAGTAGATGCCGAGTTGGCGCCTCGAGCTCGAAAGCCCCTTATCAATCATGTGCCCAAGCAGGGCTTTGAGGTCGTTGTAGTACCCATCCAGGTTGTACAGAATGCACGGCGCACTCAGATGCCCCAACGACACGGCGGACATGACCTCGGCAATCTCCTCGAGCGTGCCCGTGCCGCCCGGAAATGCGATGAACGCATCGCCGAGCTCGATCATCTTGGCTTTGCGCTCGGCCATGTCGCTCGTCACGATGAGGTCGTCAATACCGTCGTGTTGAAACTCTGCCTCGATAAAAAAGCTCGGCTCAACGCCCGTCACATGCCCACCAGCATCGAGCACGCTATCGGCAAGCGCGCCCATCAGGCCCGACTTGGAGCCGCCGTATACCAGCGCGTGGCCGTTGGTGCCAATCCAGTTGCCCAGCTCCTGTACCGCAGGTAGAAACGCCGGGTCATTACCGACGCTCGCGCCCAGGTACACCGTGATGTTCATATGCAATCCCCCTCGTCGTGACGCGCGGCACCCGTTCTATCGTTGCCGGCGACGGTACTCGCGCACACGGCGCGACAAATCGGCGAGCTCATCGCGGTCGAGTTCTTCCAAATGCTCAAGATCGTCCATAAAGCGCGCCATGGTGTCCTTTTGACGCATCTTGATAAGCGTATTGCAGTAGTTCACCGCCACGCCCGTGAGCATGGCGATGTAGAAGATGCTGATGACGCTCAGAATGACGGTAATGGCGCGGGCAACCGGTGTCTCGGCCGGAATGTCGCCAAAGCCGATCGTCGAGACCGTCTCAAAGCTAAACCACAGGCCATCGCCAAACGTGAGGGTCGTGGGCTCGGACAGCCAAACGGCCGTCGAGCACAGCAGATAGAAGATAAGAAACAGGCCCGTGATGCGCGCAAAGCCAGCCTGGCGCAACACGTCGGCAAGCGTCCTCAACTTGTTCATCGCGACCCCTTTTCCCAGACGCCCAATCACGTTCGCTCGGTATTGTCCCACGCCTCCCCCGCAAACGAAACTAGTCATTGGGAACTAGTCATTGGGGACGTTCTTAAATGACTAGTCAAACAAGAACGTCCCCAATGACTAGTCGTTTAAGAACGTCCCCGATGACTGCCGGGCGGGAGCGTTTAGCGGTACAGCTGCCGACTGGGCAGGCTGAGCTGGTATCCTTATGCGGTAATGTCTCGATTCGTTAGGATTGCATGTGAGAGCTGCCGTTGTCCTTCGTTCAGTTATATATCGCACCCTGGCCGTCGCGCTTGCCGCGCTTGCCGTACTGAGCACCATCATGCCCGCCCCCGCCTTTGCCGCCGACTCCGATCAGTCAGTCAAGACGGTCCGCGTTGGTTGGCTCGTCAACAACGAGGGCTTCCAGGACGGCACCCCCGGCGAGCGTCTCTCGGGATGGGGTTACGAGTACCTCCAGACCCTGTCGTACTACACGCCCGGCTGGCGGTACGAATACGTCTCCGGCACCTTCACCGAGCTTATGGACATGCTCGAGGCAGGCGAGATCGACCTCATGCCCAACATCTCCTACTCCGAGGAACGCGCCCAAAAGCTGCTCTTTTCCTCGAACCCCGAGGGCACCGAGCGCTACTACATCTACGCCAAGCCCGATCGCGACGATCTGGCCAAGGGTGACCCCCAAGCGCTCCAAGGCCTCACCATCGGCTACAACCCCGACGTTATGCAAACCTTCGTTGGCCAGCAGTGGCTCACCAACGAAGGAATCACCTGCACATACAGGGAGTATGACGGAGGCTCCGTTCTCTTTGACGCGCTCGCAAACGACGAAGTCGATGCCGTCATCATGAACGACACCATTTCCTCGCCCGATGCCTCCCCCATGTTCTACGTTGGCTCGAGTGACTACTATTTTGCCGTCCCCAAAAGCCGCCCCGACCTGATGAACGACATCAATGCCGCCATGACGTCAATCGCCCGCGTCAACCCACGCTATATCGACGAAGTCAAATCTAACTACTCGGCCCAAAACAGCGGTTCATCATCGCTCAACGGCCCCGAACGTTCCTGGCTCAAGGCGAACAACAACACCATCACGCTCGGCTACATTACGGGCAAACTCCCCTACTGCAACGAAGACGAAGGCAGCAAAATAGAAGGCTCGCTCGCATCGCTTGCGACGACGCTGCACGATAAATTTGGCATTACGGTCAAAACCGTCGCCTTTGATAGCTACAAGATGATGTCAAAGGCCCTGTCAAAGGAAAGCATAGACGTTGCGCTGCCGGTATACCGAGATTACTGGTTTGCCGAGCAAACAGGCGTTGTGCAGTCGGTATCGTTGGGAACCATATCCCTCACCGCTATCCACACCGGCAGCAACCTGAACAAAAACCTTCAGAACATCGCCTGTACCAAATCATCGTTTGTCAACAAAAATGCACTTGAAAGTCTGTTCCCCACAGCGACCGTAACCGAATACCAATCCGACGATGAAGCGTTCGACGCCCTCAGGAAGGGAACGGCGCACTGCATCGTCGCTCCCAGTTCACGCGTAAAAACCATCGGTGACCGTTACGATCTCGAGGACTGCGAGACGACCGAGCTCCCTGACACCTGTGAGCTCTCGTGCTGGATTTCGCGCGGAAAACCCGAGCTGTTGGGAATCATCAACAAGGGCATCATCAATGCCGGAGAATCGCTCTCCGCAAGCAATTTCTCCTCCACGTCGTACACGGCCCAGGAATCCAACACGCTTCAATTCCTTTATCGCAACCGCACCGCCATTGCAGCTACCCTCATCGGTATGTTGTCGGTCGGCATCGTCCTGCTCATCTGGGCGCTCGTACGCGCTCGAACCGAGCGCAAAAAAGCCGATGCCGCCAACGCCGCTAAGACGGCATTCCTCACGCGCATGAGCCACGACATCCGTACGCCGCTCAACGGTATCCTGGGCCTTATCGAGATCGAGGAATTGAAGGAAGGCGACATGCAAGTCGCCCGCGAGAGCCGTGCCAAGGCGCGCGTTGCCGCCAATCACCTGCTCTCGCTGATCAACGACATCCTCGAGATGGGCAAAATCGAAGACCGCAAGCTAACACTGGAGCATGCGCCTTTTAACCTCAAAGAGCTCTGCGACGACACACTGGTGCTGTGCAAGCTCCGCGCGTCCAGTAACGGCATCACAATGCAGGACAATAGTCTGCCGTACGCCACGGGGCCATACATGATCGGCAGTCCCACCCATATCCGACAGATCATGATCAACCTGTTAGACAACAGCATTAAGTACAACAAGCGCGGCGGCTCCGTCACCTTTAGCTCAAAGACCGAGCCACTCGATAACGGGCGCGCTCTCTTTTGCTTTAGCGTTTCGGACACCGGCATTGGTATGACTCCCAAGTTTTTAAAGCATATCTATGAGCCGTTTGCCCAAGAAGGTGACGATGCGCGCAGCAAGTTCCAAGGAACCGGCATGGGCATGCCAATCGTCAAGTCACTTATTGAACTGATGGGCGGCACCATCGAAGTCACCAGCGAGCTCCATGTGGGCACCACGTTCTACGTGGAAATTCCGCTCGATATCGACAAGAACCCCCAGGCGCGGACGGATACGGTCGAGAAGGCGCTCGACTGCTCGCTTGCCAACATGAACGTGCTGCTCGCCGAAGACAACGAATTGAATGCCGAGATTGCCCAGGCGCTGTTAGAATCCGAGGGCGTCGTGGTCACCCGCGCCGCCAACGGCAACGAAGTCGTCGATCTGTACCTATCGCATCCCGCCGGCAGCTTCGACGCGATCCTGATGGACATTATGATGCCGGACATGGACGGCTACGAGGCAACCCGCGCGATTCGCCTGAGCGAGAAGGTCGATGCAGCCGATATCCCCATCATCGCGCTCACCGCCAATGCCTTTGCCGAGGACGCCAAGGCGGCACACGACGCCGGCATGAACGCCCATCTGTCCAAACCGCTCGACTTTAACAAGCTCAAAAACATACTCGCCCGCATCAAGAAAAACGGATCCGTTTCGCTATAGTTTGTGCTCAACCACCACGCACGACCAGAAAGGAAGCCAACGATGTTTAGGCCCTTACGTCGAAAGAAACGCGCCATCACCGACGAGGAAGCGCGCGAACTGCTCGCTACCTGCAAGCGCGGCGTCTTTGCCGTCAACGGCGACGACGGCTACCCGTACGCCATTCCCGTCAACTACTTCTTTGACACCGAGCACGACAAGATTTATTTCCATGGCGCCAAAGCTGGCCACAAGGTCGACGCACTCAAGCGCGATGACAAGGTCTGCTTTACCGTTTACGGCAACGAGTGGTACCAGGACGGTGACTGGGCTCCCTACGTTATGAGTACCGTGGTCTTTGGCCGCTGTCGCCTGGCGAATGACACCCCCGCGTTTATCGAAGACAAAGTCCGCCAGCTCGCCCTTAAGTACTACCCTTCCGCCGAGGAAGTCGAAGAGGAAATCGCCAAAGACATCAAGGGCGTCCAGCTCTACGAGATTACGATCGAGCATCTCTGCGGTAAGCAGATTCAGGAAAAGTAAGCCCCTCAGCAGGCCTCATCAATAACAATATGGCCCGGTTCCAACCCACCTTGGAACCGGGCCATATGCTTATGAAGCGTCGGCGGCTATGTGCGCTAGCGCCTCGACGAGCTCTTGCGAGCTCACAGGCTTGCTCAGGTGCGCGTTCATGCCCGCCTCGCGCGAAAGCCTGCGGTCGTCGGCAAAGGCATTGGCACTCACGGCGATAATCGGCGTGGTCGCGGCATCCTCGCGATCGAGTGCTCGAATTCGACGCGTGGCCTCAAGGCCATCGATACCGGGCATCATGATGTCCATCAACACCACGTCGCACTCGTGCGGTGCGCTCGCGGCAAACGCCTCAACGGCAGACTCGCCATCCTTAGCATGCGTCACGACGGCACCGGCACGGCTGAGCGTAAACTGCGCGATCTCGGCATTCAGATCGTTATCCTCTACGAGCAAAACGCGCAAGCCCTGAAGCGCATCGCCATCGCCCGCATCCGCGCGAACTGCCCGAGGAATCTCGGAACGCTTGCATTTCTCGAGCGGCAGGCGAATGGTAAACGTCGTCCCCTGCCCCAAGACACTCGTAAAGCTCATGGTTCCGCCCATAAGCTCGACCAACTGTTTTGCGATAGGCGCGCCCAGGCCAGTTCCCGATGAAGCGCCTTCCACCTGTTGCTCCTCGCGGCAAAACGGCTCGTAGAGGTGCTGTTGGAACTCCTCGCTCATGCCAATACCGTTGTCGGCGATCGTGTATTCATAGACGGGGACGCCATCCGCTGGCTCCACCTCGCGGCACACCAGGCGAACATAGCCGCCCTGGCGGTTGTACTTGACGGCATTGCCGGCAATATTGAGCAACAAGCGCTTGAGGTGCGTCACGCTCACCCGAGCATAGGGATGATTAAGGGTCTGCTGGTCGCAGATAATTGTCACCAGACGCTCCTCGGCCTGGCGCTCCAAAATATCGCGCACTTCACAGTTGAGGGCCACCAAATTTATGGGTACGAGGTTCAGGTCGATCTGTCCGCTCTCCAGGCGGCTCATATCGAGTGCCTCGTTGGCAAGGTCGAGCAGCAGTCCCGATGCCGTCCAGATCTTTGAGCGGCACTCGGTCTGCTTTTGCAGATCGTCCGCATTGGCATCGCCAACCTCGACCATGCCGCGAATGCCGTTGATGGGCGTGCGCAGATCGTGGCTCATGCGACGCAGAAACTCCGTCTTTGCCGAGTTGGCAGACGAGGCCTCACGCGCCGCCTTTGCCAGCTTGTCGCCATAGTCGCGCTCCTGCTGCAGCAAGTCCGTCAAACGTCGACGATCAGCGCGGCGACGCACCGTCACAACAACGGCTATAACACCGCCGTAGAGCACCAGCACGCCGGCGGCAACAGCCGCGGCGACCTCAAAGTAGCGCTGCGCCGAGGCATAGGTGTACACATAGAATTTGTGCGCTTTTCCAAATGTGCCCAAATACCACTCGCCGTCGGCGTTAACCAATCTGACCTTACCAGCCAGGCATCGATCCTTAATACCGTCGACAATGAAGACATCCGTCGCAGGCAGATCGAACACGCCCAATACGGTGGGTTCAACGGCATTGGTCGCAACGACCTTGCCGTCGCTTTCGATCACGATATTGCCGCTATCGATGGTTTCATAGCCATCAAGCAAGCTCTGCAGTTTGAGCGTATTGCTTGCAACTGCCCTCGCGCTCTGATGCCTTACTGCGACAACGATGCCCTCGTCATCCTGCCGGGTTACGCAGCCAATGTCTGCGACCGAATCATCCGAAAGCGTAATGCGGGCGGTATAGGACTTAAGCGGATGGGCTGCCACCTCCAGCACGGGTGCTTCCTTGAGATACGTAGCGAGCGACTCGTAGCCCACGCCATCCGTCGAGGACTCGGACACCAAATTGCCTGATGCGTCCGTCACGATCAGCGCGCTCACGTTGAACTGGTCGGCGTATTGCTCCAGCATGGCGTTATCCACTGAACCGTCGCGCTCCATATCGCGGGCAGCCTCTCCGGCGATCTCCATAACGCGAATCAGGTTTTTGGTCGTATAGGCGCTGTTGAATGCATCGTAGGAAAGGCTCTGCGTCGCCACGTAATCGACAACGTCGGCAAAGCGCTGCTCGGCTTGGGCCGTCGTGTAACCGTAGCTCATCATGCCGGCAACAACCGAGAGCGCTATCCCCAGCAGAGCGACAAGGAGCCATGCCCCTGCCGAACGATTGCCCCGCTCCTCTACGGCGTGGTCAGGCGCATCGATCATGACAGACCCTCCACATTCAAAAATGGCGAAGGGTCATCGAAGTACTTTGACACCAGGCGTTCCATGGTGCCATCGGCAAGCATTTCTTGGTAGGCATGAGTGAGCTTGACATCGATGCCGCGCATATCGTTGATATCGAAAGCGGTGCCCAAACCAACCTCTAGCAGCGGCTCATCCAAAATGCGATACGTTACGCCATAGTCTTTTTCGTAGGTGAGCAGCAAGGACTCATGCGCGGCGATGGCGTCGACCAGGCCTTCGACGAGCGCCGGGTTCAGGCATGAACGGTCCGAAAAACAATAGAGCTCTTTGATCTGCGGAACGTTTTCATTTGTACGATTGAGCAAAATGTCCTCGGGCTTGGTGGTGGACTGGACTGCCACGACCTTATCCTCAAGATCGGCAAGCGTGTAGATATCGCTCTGGGGATCGACCGCGACCACCTGGCGGCTCGCAAGGTACGGGCCGGCCCAACGATACTCGTTTTCGCGACCCGTCATGCTAAAGCTACCCATGACACAATCGAGCTCGCCGCTCGCCAGCAGTTCTTTCTTCTTTTCCCAGTCGATCAGCTGGTATTTTGGCTTGTAACCAATGCGGGCCAACGCCTCGGTCAATATCTCGACATCCAGGCCAACAATATCGCCGTACTCGTCGGTATACACAAACGGTGGGTAGAGATCGCTTCCGACGTTGAGCGTCTTAAGGTCGTCGTCTTTGGCCTGCAAGGCATCCAGACCTTCTAATGCAGACGTCGAGGCTCCGTCATTCGACCCGGAACAGCCGGCTATCGCTACGGCAAAGGCGCACGCCACCGCAAGCGCGACAAACAACGAAATGGCAACCGAGCGACGGGGTCTTTTCATCGAGCTCCAGACGATCCTGTTTACAGACTGAAATGGTTAAAGATAATAGCAAACGAAACCACTCGAGTGCCCAATGGTTACAGACGTTCTACCATGCGGGGCCTTCTAGCCGACTTGGCAGAAGGCCCCGCATGCAGCGCACACTTACCGTGCATTAAAAACGTAGCGGTCCAGGCGGTCGCACGCTTCCCTCACGCGCGAAAGCGGCAGCGCCAGATTCACGCGAATGTGGCAGGGCCCGTGGAACGGACGGCCATCTTGATACCCCACGCCCACGCGGGCGCCCTCGTCGAGCAGCCACTGAATATCACGGCCATGCTCGCAACACCACTCGATGCAGTCCAGAAACACCATGTACGTGCCCTGCGGACGCGAAAACGCGACGCCCTTCCAATGTTTTTCTGCATACGTGCAGAAGTACTCGATATTGCCGGCAAGCACCTGGTTGAGCTCGTCCACCCACTCGTAGCCTTGCGGCTGATAGGCACCGATAAGCGCATGCATGGAGAGGACATTCATTTCGTTGTAGTGGGTCTTGTTGGACACGGCGCACACGCGGTCGCGCAGCGTCTCGTTGTAGATGATGTGGTAGCTGCCGACCAGACCCGCCAGATTAAACGTCTTGCTCGGCGCATAGAGGGCAACCGTGCGCATGCGGGCATCCTCGCTCACCGACTGCGTCGGGATGTGCTTGTGCCCCGGCAGGATGATATCGGACCAAATCTCGTCCGAAATCACCACGCAATCGTGCTGGCGATAGATGTCCATGGCGCGCTCGATTTCGTCGCGCTCCCATACGCGGCCGCAGGGATTGTGCGGCGAGCAGAACACCGCGGCATGGATGTGGTTTTGGGCGAGTTTGCACTCCATGTCCTCAAAGTCCATGCGCCACACGCCCTGATCGTCGAGCTTAAGCGGGCTATGGACAATACGATAGCCCGCGGCCTCAATGGACTTGGTAAAGCCGATGTAGGTGGGGCTGTGGACCAGCACCGCATCGCCCGGCTGGACATACGCGCGCAGCGTCGACACGACACCGCCCAGCACGCCGTTTTCGTAACCGATATGTTCAGGGCGCAGGCCCTCGACGCCATTGCGGCGGCTCTGCCATTCGATGATGCGGTCGAAATACTCGGAGCGCGGATTGAAATAGCCAAACATGGGGTGCTGGGCGCGCTGAATGATGTGTTCCTGGACCGTGGGCACCGTGGCAAAGTTCATGTCGGCCACCCACATGGGAATGCGGTCGAAGCCCTCGTCGGGTGCGTTCGGGGCCATACCGGGGATCTCACCCCAAGAGTCAACGGCGATGGCGTCCATGCCGTGGCGGTCGATGATTGAAGTGAAGTCGTATTTCATGCTGGACTCCCGTGCAAAGTTGATTGTTTTGGTAGGCGTTATTGTCCACCAGCGCGGGCGGTTTTGGCGCGGGGTTTGGCGCTTAATTTGACGGGTGCGGACGAATGGCTGGTTAGTCTTGCGCGTCGTTGACGGCAACTACGGTTAGCTGGGTTTCATCGACCGTAAACGATATGTCGAGCCCGGCGTAAGCCAGATGATAGACGCGGTGTGGCTCGTGCTTGCTGCCCGCGCGGCGCGGGTCTTGGCGAAGGACCTCGACCAAGCCGAGGAGCTTTGCGGGCGGGACCATATCCTGCAGTGCTTGCGGAAACTCAACATCGAGCTCTTGCCACGGAGCATCCTCGATCCAGCCTCCGGTCGCATCCGGGTGGCAGTCCGCAAACGGAATGTAGGGCTTGATGTCGTAGATGGGCGTACCGTCGCGCAGGTCGGCCCCCAACACATGGATGATGGGGCCATCGTCGGTGAGCTCGACACGATCAAGCTTGACGCAGGTGAGCCCGATGGGATTAGGGCGAAACGGACTGCGCGTGGCAAACACTCCCACACGTTCGGCTCCGCCCAGACGCGGCGGGCGCACGGTTTTCGACCATTTTGCGTTGGTGCCGGACCTGTCCTGCGTTTTAGCGTCGACGGCAATATCCTTAGCCGTGCCGCCGGGCGTTCCGTTTTCGAAGCGCCACAGCAGCCACAGGTGAGAGAAGGAGTCCAGGCCCTCAACCGCTGCATTGGAGGCTAATTCCGGCTCAAAAAAGATTCGTCCCTGCAGATGGGGCGCCAAAAAGCTGTTGCGCGGAATGCCGAACTTCTGCGGCAGGTCGGTATGTATGCGTGCGATAGGTTCCATGCCGGTCATTGTACGGCATGGAGGCGTGGGGCGTTGCGCGCAATTCTTCGCCGCGGTCCCCCGTCGTGCAACCAACGGTTGCTTGGAAGGGCGCCTGCCGCCGCGTATGCTTAAGCCATCAACCAGCAGAAAGGAGCCGCTATGGCCTTTGCAGAAAAGCTCATTGCTGTCCGTCGCGCCCATCACCTTACCCAAGAGCAGCTTGCCGCTAAGCTCTTCGTCACACGCCAGGCCATCAGCCGGTGGGAGCGCGGCGAGGTCACACCGGGCATCGACATGATGAAGCTCATCGCCGCCGTAACCGGAGAACCGCTGTCCCACCTGCTCGAAATGCCTGAGCACTATTGCCAGAGCTGCGGCATGATACTCACGCCCGACGACTGCGGCACCGATGCCACGGGCACCGCGACCGATCATTACTGCAAGTGGTGCTACGACCACGGCAAGTACACCTATGACACCACCATGGAGGCAATGATTGAGGATTGTGCCCCGCGCCTGGCACAAAACACCGGCATGTCGCTCGACGAAGCCGTCTCGCTCATGGGCGCCGTCCTGCCGCAACTGGAGCGCTGGCGCACCGTGCAGGAAAACGAGGCGCGCTACGGTGCCGAGGCGCGGGCGCGCTACGGCGATGAGGCTATCGATGCAGCAAACGAAGCGTTGCTGGACATGGACCCCGAGACATGGAACGACATGAAGGAACTTGAACGCGCTATTCTGGGCCAGCTCTCAATTGCCATGGGCATTGGCGACCCAGAGAGCAACGAGGCTCGTAAGCTTGTCGCGATGCATCGTCGCTGGATTGCTCTCAACTGGGGATGCGAGCCCCAAGACGAGGCGTACCTGGGCCTCGCCCACGGTTATCTTGCCGACCAGCGCTTTGTTGACTACTACGACAAGCCCTGCGCCACCGGAGCCACGGCGTTTCTGGTCCAGGCCATCGAGTCTTCGTTGACGCGCGCATAGACCGCGGCGGCTTTGGGTATTTCAATCAAAACCTCAACCGATTGGAGACCTATGGCTACTAATCACGAGCTCGCGCTGTACGTTATGGCCGGCTGCCCGTATTGCATAAAGGTCAAGCGATTCCTTGCCGATAACGGTGTGACCATTCCCGAGCGCAACATCTCAACCGACTCCGATGCCGAACAGACACTCATCGCCGTCGGCGGAAAGCGCCAGGTTCCCTGCCTGTTCATCGACGGCAAGCCACTCTACGAATCGAGCGACATCATCGCGTGGGCGCAAGAGAACCTGCTCTAGTACGCGCATCCCGTCCGTCCAAGGCCCCGCCCCATACGGCCTAAACATGTACACCAGCATCCAAAGTCGACATTTTTCGACATCTTTGGATGCTAGTGTACAGCTTTTGGGTAGTCATGGACGCTCTTAGCCGGCTAATTGTTTGAGGCGACCTTTGGATTATGGCTGTTTGACGCCTCTGGAAAGGTTTCCGAGAGGGCTGTGGTCAAAAAAAGGCAAATATGAGTACTGCTACCTGTTTAGTAGCAGCGATTTTGATCACTTCAGGAACCATTCAACGTTCCACTCGTCCGCAGACGACGTTATTTCTCCTCATATGTTCAATAAAAGTAGCTCCTAATGGGAACAAATCTCATCAGGAGCTACTATTTATAGCAAAATAAATGCAACCATAATGGCAACAGTACTCATATTTGCCCTTTTTTGACCACGACCCTCCAGAATAGTCGCTGAGAACGACACTAAATGACAAAATCCGGAACTTGGACGTTCTTATATGAGTAGCCATTGAAGGACACCTAACGACTACTCCCATTCGCGACACACTGTGTCGCGAATTAAGCTGGTCCCATTACCGAAGACCAGTGAGAGCTCCTGCCCAGAATCTCGATAGCTTAATAAAGCGCTCCCCTCCGGAAGTTCAATGGGCATCCAAATTCCAAGCTGAAAAGCAAAGGAGTATCGAAGCCGTCAATGCTCATTTCCTATCGAACACGCGGGTCAAAACAAGCTAATTAGCCTGATAAACTGTTTATATTTTTGTCTACAAAACTGTATACAAAAAGAGTATCCGTTGACCTGTGCTCGACATTATGCCGATCGATAGGAGGCGCTATGGACGCTAAGCAGCTCGAAAAGATGATGGGATTTGCTCCCGGAGAGTTGGAGAAAGCCGCGAAGGCATACGAAAAAGATGAATGGCCGAAGGGTCGCACCATCAAGCTGGGAAGGCCGTCGATCTCCGATGAGCCAAGCGTCGTTATAACAGCACGTGTGGGCGAATCGATTCTTGAGGCGTTTGACGAAAAAGCCAAACGCCATGGGCAAACACGCACGGAGCGGCTCAGAGAGCTCATTACACTTGATGCACTGATTGCCTAGGCCCGCTCCCCCGTCGGACCCAAACATGTACACCAGCATCCAAAGTCGACATTTTTCGACATCTTTGGATGCTGGTGTACAGCTTTTGCAACATAGTCATTGGGGACGTTCTTAAATGACTAGTCGTTAAAGAACGTCCCCGATGTCTAACTAGCCGCGGAAGCGAGCTATGGGTGCGAGTGGCTGCTCGCGAAAGACGCGCTCGACGGCGGCGCGGTATTCGTCGACTTTTTTGGTCTTACGTACGAGCTTGTGAACGGTAGCGGGGTCGGCGAAAGCGCACTTGGCGTAGAACCACCACTCCTTCATACGAAAGACCGCGTTGCCGCCAATCTCTTCTGCATAGACCGCAAACAGAGTGTCGTGGAAACGCTGCAGTTCGGCTGCCGTGGCAGCAGGACCGCCCTTAACCATGCGAGCCAGCGCGGGGTTCGCGAGCAGGCCACGCCCTAGCATTACATGGCGCGTGTCGGGATAGGCCTCCGCCAGCGCGTCCATATCCTCAAGATCGAAAATGTCGCCGTTATAGGCCACCGGAAACGGCGCACGCTCCAGCGTCTCGCCGTAAAACTCCTTGCGCGGCGAGCCCGTATAACGGTCCTTCTGTACGCGCGGGTGCACAATCAGCTCTGCCAACGGCATGCGGCAATACAGATCGAGCACACGTTCATACTCGTCATCGCGTTCCAACCCCAGTCTGGTCTTTACCGATACCGGCAACGGCGACCGCTCGCACACATCGCTTAAGAACGCCTCGAGCTCGTCGAGATTGCGCAAGAAACCCGAGCCCTTGCCCTTGGCGACAACCGTTCCCGAAGGGCAACCCAAGTTGAGATTGACCTCGCGGTAGCCCATGTCGGCGAGCACCTGTGCCGCCCACACAAACTCGTCCGCGTTCTTGGACATCAGCTGAGGCACTACGTTGAGCCCCTGGTTATTGGCAGGATCGATCTCCTTAAACGCCTTGCCGCCAAAGCGATTTCCCACCCGCGGCGGCGGCAAAAACGGCGTGTAATAGCAATCGAGCGCGCCGAAGCACTCCGCATGCACGCGACGGAACACATGCCCGGTTATCCCCTCCATAGGGGCCAACGATAGAATCATCTACTCTTCTCTCATATCAACGAATGTGACAAAGGGACTGTCCCTTTGTCACATTATTCGGAGCGCAAGGCTTCCACGGGGTCTTTTTTGGATGCGCTGCGGGCAGGCAGTAGACCGGCAACGACCGTCAGCAGCACCGAAATTACAATGAGCACCACCGCATCCTGCACGGGCAGACTCATTAGGTTGGGGACCTGTTTGGCCGCAAGCGCCCAAGCATTGACCGGGAAGCTCACGGCCACCACGACGACAACAGCAAAGACGCCGGCAATGAGGCCCTCGATAAAGGTCTCGGCGTTGAACACGTTTGCCACGTTACGCTTCGACGCGCCAATCGCACGCAGAATGCCAATCTCCTTTTTGCGCTCCAGCACGCTGATGTACGTGATGATGCCGATCATGATGGAGCTCACCACCAGGCTGATACTCACGAATGCGATGAGCACCAAGCTGATAGTGTTCACGATGTCGGTCACCGAGCCCATGATGATGCCCATGTAGTCGGTGTACGAAATTGCCCGATCATCGTGGCCAGCGGCTTTGACCTGCTTGCTGTACGCATCGATGTGATCGAGTACGCGCTCCTTGGCCTCAAAGTCGCGCGGGAAAATCTTAACCGAGATGGGGTCTGCCTCATCCGCATAGCCCAACGTGGTCAGATTGTTGTCGTAGGTGAGCTTCGAAGCCTTGGCATAGCTCATCATGAGCGAACTCAGGTCCTCGGCGTCCATGTTGAAATGGATGGCACGAGCAAAGGCGCTCGCATCCACGTGCATGGCGCTCGTCAGGTTGGCAAAACTCGAAGACATCTGCGTCGCCATCTGGTCCATAAGCCCTGCCGCGCCCGCCTTGAGCTGGGATGATACCGTCGACGCTATCTGCTCGCTGATCGACTTCATCACCTGATCCATAGCCTGCTGCAGATACGGAGCCAGCTGCTTTTGCACATAGTCGGTCATCGCCTGCTGCAGGCGCTCGGCCAGGGCATCGCCGCCGAGCGCCTTCAATTGAGCCAGGTATTGCTGGGCTGCGGTATCATGCTCAAGATATGCCGAGAATGCGGCAGCGAGCTTTGACGCGTCTTTAAGGTCTTCGGGTGACAGCGCCCTAAACTGATCAGACCGCAAAAAGCCCTCAAACAGTTGGTTGGCCAGCGTTCCCACCTGCTGCATTTGATCGGGCGTAAGTTCCAAGCCATCGAAGACGCCCGAGAAATCTGGGGTTGGCGCTTTTGCCATGATGTCGCTGAAGTCGATATCCTTGCCAACGTCCGAAAGGTCAATGTCCAGACCGGACAGATCGACGTCCGAGAGATCAATGCCGCCGCCGGCAACACCCGAGAGTGCAGACGAATCGAACGAGAACGCGCTCTTAAGTGCTGCCTCATCCACACTGAACATGCTGCCCAGATCCACTCCTTGTTTGGCCTCGCCTTGTAGCTCATCGAAAGACTTGCCCGTAAAGACATCCGTCTCGGGGTGAGCAAGCTGCTCCTGCACAATCTGCGAATTTGCGGCGCGTTCCATAAGCTGCCGAGTCAGTGCATGCGTATAGGCAATGCCCGGGGTCAATGCGCTCGCGTTGGCCGTCTCGTTAGGTCGCACCACGCCCACAATGCGCACGTCGATACCGTCGGCAACCTTGGCCGTCATAAAGTCGGCATCGCCAGACATGTCAGTCCACATGCCGGTCTCTTCATTTTTGCGATAGGCATCGGCCGGCGACAGCACCTTAAACGTCGTGGACAACGCATCATCGTAGGTAAAGTCGGCGCCGGTCTCGGGCGTCTCGGTCTTACCGTCGGCCGTCATGGCACTGTTTACCAGATCGTTGAGCTCATCGATATCCAGCGCACCGATGCTGTAGAGCGTATAGTCGCCCACCGTACCGCGGCTCGAAAGCACCATCACGGCTTCGTTTGCGGACGTGGGCCAATGACCGGCGACGACATCGTACTGGCTGTCGAGCAGGCTCTGGTCGTCGATCATCTCGTTAAAGACCGAGGTTCCCATGGATTCCATGCTCACCGTTGCCGCCGAACTCGCGCCTCCGCTCATGGCCTCGGTCATGGCGTTGGGAACAAGCCGGACGGGCTTCTCGTCGCCCTTGCCGGCACGATAGACAACCGGCGATACACCGTAGCCGTACTGAATGGCGTTGACCTCTTTATCGATGCCGTCACCACCGGCATCGAGCCATGCCTTAAAGCTCGTCATATCGTTGGACTTAACGCTTGCAAACATATCCTTTACGGCCGTGACCACGGGAATCTTATCGGTTCCCTGAGCCTTGCCGCCGGCACTGTCGTCGGACGAATCCACATTTTCAGGCGAGTCATCATCCGCAGCCCCCTGTCCGCCCATCATGGACGACAGGTCGTAGTCCTGCTTGGAGATCGTAAGCGGGTAACTCGAGAGCGTATCTTCCTCGACCT
Organism: uncultured Collinsella sp.; assembly: GCA_902475425.1. Classification (GTDB taxonomy): domain Bacteria; phylum Actinomycetota; class Coriobacteriia; order Coriobacteriales; family Coriobacteriaceae; genus Collinsella. The sequence goes on along the minus strand of CABRZJ010000005.1, from coordinate 2,057 downwards.
TTTTGATGTAATTGTTCACGCCATTGGAGAGCGCCAAGATCGCCGCGATACCGATAATGCCAATCGACCCCGCAAAGGCCGTCATGACCGTACGGCCCTTTTTGGTCATGAGGTTTCGGGCAGAAAGCCCCAGCGCCGTCACAAAGCTCATCGAGGTTTTGCGCGTAGGCTTAGCCTCGCGACGCGCAGCATTAGCAGCATCGAAGGGGTCGGAATCGTCGGTGATCTTGCCGTCCGCCAGGTTGACGATGCGTGTGGCGTACTGGTACGCCAGCTCGGGATTGTGCGTGACCATAATAACCAGACGGTCGCGTGCGACCTCCTTGAGCAAGTCCATGACCTGCACGGATGTCGTTGAGTCCAAGGCGCCGGTCGGCTCGTCTGCCAGCACGATCTCGGGATCGTTGATCAGGGCGCGGGCAATGGCCACGCGCTGCATCTGTCCGCCCGAAAGCTGGCTCGGGCGCTTGTTCACGTGCTCGCCCAAACCAACTGCCTCGAGCGCCTTGCGTGCACGCTGGCGGCGCTCGGCATGGCCCACGCCCGTGAGCGTAAGCGCCAGCTCAACGTTTTCCAAGATGGTCTGATGTGGAATGAGGTTATAGCTCTGGAACACAAAGCCGATGCGGTTGTTACGATAGGCATCCCAATCGCGATCGTGAAAGTCCTTGGTCGAAATACCGTCGATCAACAGGTCGCCCGAGTCAAAGTGATCCAGTCCGCCGATAACGTTGAGCATCGTAGTTTTACCTGAGCCTGAGGGGCCCAGAATGGCCACGAACTCGTTGTCGCGAAAAGCCAGGCTCACGCTGTCGAGCGCCACCTGCGTAAACGACTGCGTAACGTACCTTTTGCAAATACCCTTGAGCTCCAACATGGACGGCAACCTCTCCCACGCGGGCGCACTTGCCCGCTCTCCCCCGCCGTTCGTATTCGACGCGTTTGTCCTACTCTATCCCCATTTTTCACCGACACCAGTGAGGAATGTAACGAACCGCGCCAAAAAACGAACGGGACGGCGCCCAAAAGAAGAGGTCCCGAGCGGGACCTCTATATGGTGGAGCTTATCTTGAAAGGTAGCGGACTACTTCGCACAGCGGCGCACGATCCTCGCTATGCTTTACGCGTTTTTTACTGCTCGCTATTCGCAATCGCCTGGTCGATCAGTTTGTCGAGTGCTGCGCGCTGCTCGGCGGAGCTGATGGCTCCCACGATTGGATCCCCTACGATGTTGCCATTCTGATCGATGACATACGTTGTCGGGAACGAGAACAAATTTGACGTAAACTTACCGGCCTCGCTATCCGACTTGAACCAGATGTTCTTATATGTTACGCCTTTCTTGCTCAGCACGTCCTTGGCATCTGCAATCTCGCCCTTGTTGCCATCGAGCGTAAAGGAATTGACGCCCACGACCTGGCCGCCCTTCTCGGCAAGCTCCTGATTCAGTTTCTCAAGATCGCCCAGCTCGCCCACGCACGGCTTGCAAGTAGTGAACCAGAAGTTCATGACGGTGACCTTGTTCTTAGAGAACAGCTCGTCGCTGCTCACGTCGTTGCCATCCAGGTCTTTGCCCGTAAAGCTGGGGAACTTCGTCGCCTCGCTCGAAGCATTGGCACCAGCCGTCATGCCAGCGGTCGAAGCGTCGACGCTCTCGCCTGCGCTCGGCGTGCTTCCACAGCCGGGGAACTCCTTCTCCAAGCTCTCGAGCTTGTCCTCGATCTCCTTGATCTGCTGCGCACCGGCCTTGAGCGTCTTAAGCTCATCCGCCGTAAACTCATCCTTGGCGCCGTCGATGGTCTTGAGCAGGAAATCGCCGTAATTGCTGCCGTCCTCAATCATTGCCGAGTCTTTATTTGCCGCATTGAATACCTTTTCCCACAGCGCGTTATCACTCGAAAAGATATCGTTCTCCTTCTGCATGAGTTTTGCATACAACTCGGCGGCCTCGTCGGCATTGGTCGGCTTCTGCGCAGTGAGTTCTGCGATCTTAGGATCGGAGCCCGCAGATTCGCTCGCATTGCCACCAGGTGCCGAGCACGCCACAAGACACAAGG